>NZ_DAMBOE010000005.1:297240-297691 GCF_032063905.1 Alcaligenes phenolicus | reverse complement strand
ATTTTCTGATTTGTCAAGCTCCGGGTTTTACACCGTGTCAGTTACCTGACTCAGTTATTCAAGCTTCGGTGCGGGCCTCTTGGCCAAGGCGGTGAAACTTGTCTAACCGCTCTCTGTAGCGCTTCAGGGAAAACCCTGTGTGCGCTGCAGCGAGAAAAGAACTATAGCACGATGATTTTCGACTTGGCAAGTTTTTTACCTGAATATTTCAAGCAAAAGAGGCGGTTTACAGTAGTTTTCCACTTAGACCATTGTTATATATGACAAAACTTAAATGAAACTAAATGATACTAAAATGACTATGTCTCGTTCATAGCAGGAGAGACACCAGAACCAGCAGGTGAAACGCCAGAATGCCCTATCGCAGAACAGGTGATTCCGGGCTTATCCTCTCCAGCTCAGCATCGATTCTCTTGTTTCGCGCTGAATTCCCGCCCCAAAGTATTTTCGC
>NZ_DAMBOE010000005.1:177049-297140 GCF_032063905.1 Alcaligenes phenolicus | reverse complement strand
AGACAGACAGACAGACAGACAGACAGACAGACAGACAGACAGACAGACAGACAGACAGAAAAGATAAGAATGCAGTTGCAATCGTGGGGAAGGCTACACAAGGCCCCGGCTATCACCATGGGCCGCTGATCTGAAACCTGGTCTACAACACTCTATATAGAGCGCCGGTCATCCCTCTATATATAAAGGCGTACCAAGCACCTACTTTTGACCGACAAACCCCTCTCTATATAGAGACACCCCATCCAAGCAGATAGGTAGGCCACCTCTCCCCTATTACAATAGGCGGACAAATAACTCTGTATGCAGACTATGGCCCGCTCATCTTCTCAAGCCCCTGCGGCACAGCTCAGCCTGATTGGCGAGGAACTACTCTCCGGCAATCTCCTGACCGAGAACATCCTGAATCAAATTGCCCGCCTTCCCAGCGACTGGCGTGCCACATTGGATCGCCCGGAGCTGCAAGACATATTGGCAACTCTGGCCAAGTGGTTGGACAAGGAGTGCCAGGATGGCGCCTCTATTTACCCGGCCGCCCCTTTCCGCGCACTGGAACTGCTGCCATTGCAAAAAGTCAGCGTAGTGATTCTGGGCCAGGATCCTTATCACGGGCCCAATCAGGCACAGGGCCTGTCATTTTCTGTGCCTGACACCTGCCCGGCTCCACCCAGTCTGCGCAATATCTTTAAAGAGTTGGAGCTGGAGTATCCCGACACCGCCTTGCCAAGCAGTCATGATCTGAGCAACTGGGGTCGGCAAGGTGTCTTGCTATTGAATACATCGCTGACTGTAGAAGATGGTTTGCCTGCCTCTCACGCCAAGAAAGGCTGGGAGCAGATTACTGACTCCCTGCTGATGAACCTGGCCCAGCAGACTACACGCCCTATTGTTTATATGTTGTGGGGTGCCCACGCCCAAGCCAAAGAAGCACTGATTCAGCAGCACTCCCAGCATCCTTACCTGATTTTGAAAGCCAATCACCCTTCCCCCTTGGCTGCTCGCCGCCCCCCTGTTCCTTTTATTGGTTGCGGTCATTTCCAGCAAGCCAATGAGTGGCTCAAAGAGCAAGGCGTCGCTCCCATACAATGGTTTGCCACCGGCGCTTGACCATCTGTTCCCCTTACCTGATCCAGAACCATGCCTTTAAGCCCTGCCAATCCAGAATTAAGCTCTCAAGAACAACATGCTCTTTGGTCGAACGAACTGCTCGAACAATATAGCTGGCAATTTCAGGGAGAAACGCCATTTGCCGTCCCCTTAAGCAGCCTGCCCTTGCTGGATGAATTGTTCAAGCTTGTGAACGAGACCATCAAGGACTCTTTTGATCGCTCTTTATTCTGCTGGACTGATCTTAAACAAGACAGCAAAGGTCTGACGGCCTGGTATCTGGGCGTCGAAGATTACGACGAAGTGCTGGAGCCTTATATAGAGAGTTTGTCTACCAAGGCCCTGGCCCGGAGTGGTGCAGTAGAAAGCCCACCGTCCGAATAAAAAGACACCGGCAAGCATTGATACAGGCAGCCAGGGATACATGCCCCAAAAACCGCTAACGACTCTCCGGCCTGCTGGCTGCCCTGGAAGCTGTAAAAAAAGCAGGCGCGGATCAACAACACCGGAAAACCCGGAAGACATAAAAAAAAACCCGGCGCCAAGGCCGGGTTCTTCAAATAAAAGCCAAGTCTTAAAAAGACCTGTTCTCTTATTTTTAAGGTTGCACACCTGCTGCGTGCGCCTGCTGGTCTGCATGATAGGACGAACGCACCATGGCACCAACCGCCGCATGGGTAAAGCCCATTGCATAGGCCTCGCGCTCAAACATCAAGAACTCATCAGGCGTCACGTAGCGCATCACTGGCAAGTGGTGGCCGGATGGCTGCAAATACTGGCCAATGGTCAGCATATCAATATCGTGAGCACGCATATCGCGCATCACTTCCAGAATCTCTTCGTTGGTCTCACCCAAGCCAACCATCAAACCGGATTTGGTTGGAATGTTTGGATGCAGCTTCTTGAACTCTTGCAGCAGTTTCAAGGAGTGGTGGTAATCCGAACCCGGACGCGCCTGCTTGTACAAGCGAGGTACCGTTTCCAGGTTGTGGTTCATCACATCTGGAGGGCAGGCATTCAGGATGCCCAACGCACGGTCCAGACGTGCACGGAAGTCCGGCACCAGCACTTCAATGGTCGTAGTAGGCGAATGCTCGCGCACCTGACGGATACATTCCACAAAGTGGGCAGCGCCACCATCACGCAAGTCGTCACGGTCTACGGAGGTAATAACCACGTAGGACAACTTCATGGCACCAATGGCCTTGGCCAGATTGGCGGGTTCATTCTCGTCCAGCGGGTCAGGACGGCCATGGCCCACATCACAGAATGGGCAACGACGTGTGCACTTGTCGCCCATGATCATGAAGGTGGCCGTGCCCTTGCCAAAACACTCCCCGATATTGGGACAGGAGGCTTCTTCGCACACCGAGAACAGCTTGTGCTCGCGCAGAGTTTCCTTGATCTCGTAGAAACGGGAGTTCGGTGCAGCCGCCTTCACCCGAATCCAATCAGGCTTTTTCAAACGCTCTGCCTGCACGACCTTAATGGGAATGCGCGAGGTCTTGGCCTCGGCCTTCTGCTTTTGCGTTGCGTCGTATTCGACAACGCGAGGGCGCACAGTAGGTTTGGAATCGACGGACGTATCTGTAGGGGTGGTCATAGGCGTCTAAATAGAAAAACAGCGTGCGGGCAACATCACTAAACGATGGGCGCAGTGGTCAATTGTAGCTCCTTCGCTTTACAAGCGCCTAGAACAAGGGCGATAGTTTGTACCAGACCCCTCTAATATAAGGGTCGACTTAACGATGCAGCAACACCCGAGAATAAAACCTGCACATACTATAAGTACGGAGACTTGCATGTCACAAGAGCACCTCGCCGATCCCGTCCTGCTGGAACAGCATCAGGGACTGGCCCGCATCACCTTGAACCGGCCGGCCAAGTACAACGCGCTGTCTGAAGAGGTGTTGGACTCTTTACAACACATTCTGGACAAGCTGGCTCAGGACCCCAGCTTGCAGTGCGTCATCATTCAAGCGGAAGGCAAGGCCTTTTGTGCCGGGCACGATCTGAAACAGATGCGCTCCAAACCCGAACACGACTATTACCGTGATCTGTTCAGCCGCTGCAGCCGCGTCATGCAAGGTGTGCTGGCCTTGCCCGTACCGGTGATTGCTCGTGTGCAAGGGCTGGCCACTGCAGCGGGCTGTCAGCTGGTTGCTACCTGCGATATGGCTGTGGCCACCGAGTCCACTCGCTTTGCAGTATCAGGCATTAATGTTGGCCTTTTCTGCTCCACCCCTGCTGTTGCCCTGTCGCGCTGCGTGCCACCCAAGGCCGCCATGGAAATGTTGATGACGGGCGAATTCATCAGCGCCCAACGAGCTCAAGAGCTGGGGCTGATCAATTACGCGGTAGCCGAAGACCAGCTGGATCAAACCGTACAGAAACTGGCCGACAGCATCATGGCCAAGAGTCCGGTCGCCGTCCGCGCAGGCAAGGCCATGTTCTACCGCCAGCGCAGCCTGGCTCTTGAACAAGCCTACGACTACGCCGGTCAGGTCATGGCTGACAATATGATGAGCAATGATGCCTGCGAAGGTATTGATGCTTTTATCGAGAAACGCCCGCCACACTGGAGCGGAACCTGAAGCGGCACTTGACGAATAAATAACAATATAAAGATGAGCGCCGCCACATGCGGCGCTTTATAGCTGCGCTATTTAAGCTGCCGCTGCCTGTAGGCGCAGAGCCATCGCTTGCGATAGATAATCAGACAAATACTGTGCAACCTCGTCCATGGGGACCACGACGCCTTGCGAACGCATATCTGTTGTTTGCAGCCCTTCATAACCACAGGGATTGATGCCGCTAAAGGGGCTTAGATCCATACCGATATTCAAGGCCAGGCCATGGTAAGAGCGACCATTGCGAATCTTGATACCCAGCGCGGAAATCTTGGCCAACTCTTGGCTTTGCGCAGCTTGTGGTACGTAAACTCCTGGTGCCCCTGGCTTGCAACAAGCGCCTTCGACACCAAAATGCGTCAGACAGGCAATGACCGCCTCTTCCAGCAGGCGTACGTATTCTTTGACGTATAAGCCTACCCGGCGCAGATCAAACAGGCAGTACACCATCAGCTGCCCAGGGCCGTGATAGGTAATCTGCCCGCCTCTGTCGGTTTGCACCACGGGGATGCCACCGGGGTTCAGCAGATGTTCCGGCTTGCCGGCCTGCCCTTGAGTGTAGACAGGCGTGTGCTCGACAAGCCAGATTTCATCTGGAGTCTCCGGCTCGCGCTGCTCGGTAAAGTTGCGCATTGCCTGCCAGATAGGTTCATAGGCGCTAGGCCGCTCAAACCACTTGATACGAACTGAGTCGGACATGAACGCCTGATCCCTGCTTTACATCACCACACGCACCAGATGATGCGCATGCAGGGCACGATAAAGATTGTCCAGTTGCTCACGCGAGACAGCGCGCACCGTGAAAGTCAGGCCCGTGTAGTTGCCTGCCTTGCTGGGACGCACCTCAATAGTGGCAGCGTCAAAGCCTGGGTCGTGCTCCAGCACGATAGCCAGTAATTCGTCTTGCAGGGTTTCGTGAGTCTGGCCCATGACTTTGATAGGAAAGTCACTAGGGTATTCGATCAACGACTCTTCGGGGGAAATTGTCATGCTTGCTCCGCAGCCTTGATGGCCTTGTCATAGCCTTCACGTAATTTGGCAAAGACAGGGCCGGGTCGTCCGTCACCGACGGGCTGACCGTTAAATACAACGATGGGCAGCACCTCTTTGGTGGCTGACGTCATCATGATCTCGTCGGCAGTGTCGACCTCTTCACGAGAGATCTGACGCGCCTGAAAAGCGATGCCCGCCTGGGCGGCCAGCTCTTCCATCAAACTGTAGCGAATCCCTTCCAGGATCAAATTGTTGCGCATGGGTGCCAGCAAAGTGCCGTCGCGCACAATCCAGATATTGCAGGAGGCCCCTTCGGTCAGAAAACCGTCTCTGAACTGAATGACCTCATCCACGCCGGCTTCAACCGCCTGCTGCTTGGCCAACACATTGCCCAGCAGAGAAACGGATTTTATATCGCAACGCAGCCAGCGTTCATCTTCAATAGCCACTGCCTTCAAACCCGTTTCGCGTTCTTGCTGCACACGCTTGAAGGGCGAGACCATGATGAAGATGCTGGGCGGCACATTGCTGGGGAAGGCATGGTCGCGCTTGGCAACACCGCGCGTCACCTGAATGTAGACCATGCAGTCAGCACCCCGGCCCGATCGTGCCAGCATATCCAGCACCAGCTTTTCCCACTCACGTCGAGTGAAAGGATTGGTAATGCCCACCTTGGCCAGACTGCGCTCCAAGCGCCCCAGGTGCCCATCAATACGAAAAGGTTTCCCGTGATAAGCAGGCACGACATCGTAAATGCCGTCGCCAAAGATAAAGCCACGATCCAGTACCGAGATCTTCGCTTCACCCAAGCGCACAAAGTCGCCGTTCAAATAAACAATGCTGTCGGGGTCAATGCCTGCAATCATAGGATTTAGCCTCGCACCAAGGAATTATTCAAACATCAAGCGCACTTTGTCGGCCATACGACCAAAAAAGCCTGCCTCGGGCACATCTTGCAGCACCAGCAAAGGCTGCTCTGCCAAAACTTTGCCATCCAGGGACAAAGTCAGTGTACCGACCTTGTCACCCTTGCTCAACGGAGCCAGCAAAGGCTGGGTATAGTTGGCAACCGGCTTGATTTCCGAGGACTTGCCACGAGGAACTGTCAACCACAAGGCTCCTTCTGTACCCAGGCCTACATTCTCGACCTCACCTTCCCAAACGCGGGCGGTGACAGCAGGATTGCTGGCGTCGTACAGCTTGACCGTTTCAAAGTTCTGGAAGCTCCAGTTCAGAAGCTTCAGGCTGTTTTCTGTACGGGCGGCATCGTTCGCTGTACCCACGACAACCGACACCACACGACGACCATCGCGCAAGGCCGTCGACACCAGGCAGTAACCTGCCGATTGGGTATGGCCAGTTTTCAAACCATCAACTGTATTGTCCAGCCACAGCAGGCGGTTACGGTTGGGCTGCTTGATATTGTTGTAGGTGTACTCTTTTTGGCTGTAGTAGTGCAGATACTGGGGGAAGCGGGCAACCAGTGCCGCAGACAGCACGCCCAGATCACGTACCGAGGTCAGATGCTCGGGGTCAGGCAAGCCGGTGGAGTTCTTGAAATGCGTAGCCGTCAAACCCAGCTTGGCGGCTTCTTCGTTCATCAAGGCAGCAAAAGCACCTTCGCTACCCGCAACGGCTTCGGCCAAGGCAACAGAGGCATCATTGCCCGATTGCACGATCACACCTTGCAGCAGATCATTCACGGCCACTTGCGAATTAACTTTCACGAACATGCGCGAACCTTCGGTGCGCCATGCCTTGTCCGAAATCACAACGGTCTGATCCAGCTTCAGGCGACCGGATTCCAAAGCATCAAAGACCAGATAGGCCGTCATCAGCTTGGTCAGGGAGGCAGGCTCGACCTGTTCGTTCAGCCCTTCTGCCGCGATGATCTGGCCACTATTAACGTCCATGGACAACCAGGCACGTGCCGTCAGGCTAGGTGCGGGTACAACGGACAAATCACCTGGCAAGGCAGGCGTCTGAGCGCCAAGCACTTGAGCCGATTCTGTCGGTGCAGGGGTTTGAGTCTGTGCCTGAGCCACCATAGGCAGCGCCAGGGCAAGTGCCACCACACAACGAGAGAGGACTGGAGATGCAAATTTTTGAATAAAAGTCATGGAAAAAATCGATTGCTTTGACAGTGGCGGAAAGAACCCATTATGGCAGAGCCATCTGGGCCTGTGAGGGGCAAGGCCCCTGAGTCTGAACAGGAAAACGCAACGATTTGAAAGCAAAACCCGGCTTAGGTTCCAAGCCCGGCCAAATGACGGCTGACCAACTCACGCAGCTGAATCAGCTTGCCATGAAAAAAGTGGCCGGCCTCTGGCAGCACAACCATGGGCAACTGATGCTCACGCGCAAAGTCCATGCCTTCCGACAAGGGAACGACATCGTCGGTTTCACCGTGCACTAGCAAGGTATCGGCAGGAGGGCTGACATCCCGGAAGCGGAAACGATTGACCGCAGTACCAGTCAGGATGAAGGCGCCGGGCAAAGGTGCCTGGGCTTCCTGCAGGCTGGCATACACTTGAGCAGCGACTGCAGTGCCAAATGAAAACCCGGCCAACATGGATGGGCCAGCGCTCCACTGCGGGAAATGTGATGGGAATTGCTCAATCAAAGCCAGCATATCGGCAGTTTCGCCGCGGCTGCTATCGAACTCCCCGGCAGACTTGCCGACACCACGGAAATCCGGGCGTACTGCCAGCAAACCATGTTGAGTGGCACTGCGCGACAAGGTTGTCACCACTTTGTTGTTACGTGCCCCACCATGCAAAGGGTGAGGATGCAGCAACAAGGCCCAACCCTTGGGCTCGCCTGCTGGCCAGTCCAGAGCACAGTCAATAACACCGGCCTGGCCGGAAAATTGGATTGTATCTACGCGTTCAGACATGCTCAGATCAAATATCACATAAGATTACGTTTAACTCATCCAGTGTACCGGATTGTCATGAATACCTCTTCTGCATTCACCCTACCCAGCCCGCGCGATATGGTGGCAGAGCTGCGTACGCGCTTGCCACATTTTCCCCAGATACGCTGGGTAGACTCGACCGAATCGACCAACGCCGATTTGCTTGCCCTGGCTCGTCAGGAATCCGGGCCGCGTGTGCGTCCCTGGTTGCTGGGCGCACATCTGCAAAGTCGTGGTCGTGGGCGTGCCGGACGCACATGGGAAAACAGCGTCGGTGCAAACCTGATGTTTTCCTGTGCCTTTGATATTTTTCTGCCTGCGCGGCAGCTGCCTACTCTTTCGCCGCTGTCCGGTCTGGCAACGACGGAAGCGCTGCGCCAGTTTCTGGAACCGGCAGTGCGTAATCGTCTGGCCATGAAATGGCCGAATGACGTGCTGTGGGATCAGGCCAAACTGTCCGGCATTCTGGTTGAGGCGACCCGCGCCAGTGCAGCGCCCAGCTCCAGTGACCATCATGTGGTGATTATCGGCATAGGCCTGAACCTGCGTGAAGCAGAGACCATCAGCCAGAACACGCAACGCGCCATTGCAGACTGGACCAGCATTGCTGAACACTCCCAGCAAGCGTCTCTGGCACGCTGCTCGGACCTTGTGGCCAAAGTCGCGCAAAGCCTGTACCTGAGCCTGAACCATGTCACAGCCCACGGTTTTGCTGATCTGCCTACACGCTACGCGCAAGTTGACGCACTGATTGGCCAGCAAGTCCATATCATTGACAACGGCCAAGTCCTGCATACAGGCATCGTGACGGGCATCAATACCTCGGGGCAATTATTATTGCGCCACCCCGATGGTTCCGAACGTGCGGTCACAGTGGGCGAAGTTTCCGTTCGCGCTCACCGCTGATCGCTATACTGCACTCTTTTTAGCTCTGACGATCCGGCATGACCCTGCTCATCGACTCTGGCAATACCCGTATCAAACTAGGGTGGTGTCATCCTTTAAGCGGCGCGCGCGAAAGCCAGCCGGTTAGCGTGCATGCCGACCAATTGGATCAATTGGCGGTTTGGCTGGAGGCAGGCCAGGCCCCGCTGCAAGAATTCGCCCAACAAAAAGGTGTGCAAGCACTAGGGGTGAATGTGGCCGGGCCACAGGTCCAGGCGCAAATTGATGCGGCCGTCAGCCGTCTGGGCTTGGGCCCGGTACGCTGGTTGCAGGCCCAAGAGCAGGCTTTCGGGCTGCACAACGATTATGAACAGGCTGGCCAATTGGGTGCCGACCGCTGGGCCTCCTTATTAGGCTTAAGCGATTTGCTAGCCCAGGAATACCCGGTCGACCAAGGCGCCTTGCTGATCAGCTTTGGTACTGCTACCACGATTGACTTGCTGGGACCTGCACAAAATGGAGTGCGTCACTTTTTAGGTGGCTCCATTCTGCCCGGTCCCAGCTTGATGCTGGCTTCACTCAAGCAAAATACGGCGCAGCTTCCTGAGGCGCATGGGCAAACTGCGGCGTTCCCACGCAATACTCAAGAAGCTATCAGTACCGGGGTTGCTGCCGCACAGGCTGGAGCCGTGTTGCGACAATGGGAGAAAGGCCGTCAGCATCTGGGACACAGCCCATTGGTCTTTTTGGCGGGCGGTGGCCGCGCACTGGCTCAGCAAGAACTGTTAGAGCAATTAAGTCATCATTGCCGTTTGCTCAATATAGAGCCCCCCCATCTACACGAGCTGGAAACTCCTGCCTTGCGGGGTCTGTCGCTGTTTGCGGCGCACCCGTAAGTCGATTCGAGCTTATAACCGTCCCTCTACCCCCTCTTGCCCGTGAACTGCCGGTGACCCATAGATACGATTGGCATTAAAACGGATGAACTTAAACTCCCCTACCCGTACAATCTTGGGTTGAACTGTACTTTTCAGGGCATTTGCGATGCGACTGCTTTTCATACTGATCCTGGTGGCAAACCTTGCCTTGCTGGCTTTTGGGCAAGGCTTTTTTGGCACGCCCCCCAGCGAACAAGGCCGTGAGCCTAGACAGTTTTCGCAGCGTAACCAAGATGCCATTCAACTTGGAACCCCGGCCCATCCGACGCCAGCTTCCCCTTGATCCTCGATTGACGACACTATGAAACCCATACGCAAAGCAGTTTTCCCCGTCGCCGGTCTAGGCACACGTTTTCTGCCCGCCACCAAGGCCATGCCCAAGGAAATGTTGCCAATTGTCGACAAACCACTGATTCAGTACGCTGTCGAAGAGGCTGTCGCCGCTGGAGTCACAGAACTGATCTTTATCACTGGCCGCAACAAGCGAGCTATTGAAGATCACTTTGACAGCATCCCGGAACTGGAACACGAACTGGAAGGCAAGAACAAGCTGGAATTGCTGGATGCCGTTCAAAACATCATTCCCAGCCATGTCAGCTGTATTTACACCCGCCAGCCACGCGCGCTGGGTCTGGGCCATGCCGTGCTGTGCGCTGCACCGATCGTGGGCAACGAGCCCTTCCTGGTCCTGCTGGCGGACGACCTGATCGACGCCACCACACCTGTATCGCGGCAGCTGGTTGAGGCTGCGCATCAATACAACGGAAGTATTGTGGCAACTCAAAATGTAAATAGAAATGAAACAAATAAATATGGAATTGTTTCGGGTAATTTAGTCGACTCAAAAGCAACTCGACTTAATGGAATTGTTGAAAAGCCCGCACCCGAAGTAGCCCCTTCTACACAAGCCGTTGTAGGCCGTTATGTATTGGAACCGGAAATATTTGACCACCTGCGACGCACTCAAGCAGGGGTCGGTGGAGAGATTCAATTAACGGATGGAATTGCCAGTCTTTTGGAAAGCCGTGCGGTATATGCATATGAATATGAAGGCACACGTTACGACTGTGGTAGCAAGTCCGGTTTCTTTCATGCTACGCTTGAATTTGGTCGTAAATACCACGGACTTTAACGAGGGGCGCAGAGGGGTCCGTTACGATAACAAGCTTGGTTGCAATTGTTGATCAAACACTGCCTTAAAACCACGCAGAGGGTCGATTTAGCTTGACTTACAGGTTAAATACCCCCTACGATTGGCGGTGCAGGATTTCAAGTTCGTCGAAGTTTGTTCAATACGGTATTGTTTCTAATACTCATTGCCCTGATTTTTACATCTTGACAATCTTTTTTGAGCAGATTGCTCGTCATTTTTAGGGAATGCAGGAAATGCAAACAGAAACCGGTATCGTGAAATGGTTCAATAACGAAAAAGGCTACGGCTTTATCTCCCCCGACAACGGTGGCAAAGATCTTTTCGTTCACCATTCCGACATCTTGGGCACGGGCTTTAAATCCTTGGAAGAAAACCAGCGCGTTTCGTACGTGTCGGCTGAAGGCCAAAAGGGTCCACAAGCTAAGAGCATCCAAAAACTGTAAATCGATCTCGATCAGTTTTTAGATCTCAAAAAAGCCCGCTATATGCGGGCTTTTTTATTTAACTTGATTCAACTCAAGACGAGCTGTCCTCAAATCGCCACAAATTCCAAAACACGTAAAACTAAATACTTATTAGCTAATAAACAGCCACGTATTTAATCGCGGATTTGTGCCAATCCAGAAAGTACACGCTGCACTGCGCCTTCGTGCATTTGAACCCAATGCAAACCCGCATCAGCCATTTTGTGATGACGTGCTGGATCATCTACTAGCTCCAGTGCCTGCTGCAACGCCAAGGCTGGCGTACCCGCACGTATCGCAGCGCCGGCCTGCATGGCATCTTGCATGGCTTGGGCAAAATTATGAGTATGCGGACCCACAATCACAGGGACACCCACTGCGCAGGCCTCGATAAAGTTCTGCCCGCCCAAGGGCTGGAAGCTGCCCGCCACAATGGCGACTCGTGCCAGGCCGTAATACCAGTGCATTTCACCTAGG
Source organism: Alcaligenes phenolicus (assembly GCF_032063905.1). Lineage (NCBI taxonomy): Bacteria > Pseudomonadati > Pseudomonadota > Betaproteobacteria > Burkholderiales > Alcaligenaceae > Alcaligenes > Alcaligenes phenolicus. The sequence goes on along the minus strand of NZ_DAMBOE010000005.1, from coordinate 285,576 downwards.
GTGTCGCCCAGCAGCACATCCACTTCACGACAAGCCTTGATAGCACTGGTGCTGGTATCACCCTGCTCCAGCAACCCGCTACGCCGCACAGAACGCAAGCCTAACTGATTCAGATAATCTGCCGCTTCTTCAAACCGCTCCGGGTGACGTGGAATCACAACAAACAGGACTGGGCTATGCAGCTCGCTCCCATGCTTGCGTTCACGGCGCAGGTAATGGGCAATGGCATCAATGAAATCGACATGCTCAGTCTCGCGTGTGCTGGCGATCACCACCACACGCCGCCCCAGATCGCTGGCAAAGCCACGGCCACGCGCAATCTTGTCCTGTGGCAAAACCACATCAAACTTCAGATTCCCTGACACGCGCACGCCTTGTGCACCCGCCAACTCCAGACGCTGTGCATCAGCCAGGCTTTGGGCATAGATCAACTTGAAGGAGCGGTAGGCCTCTCGCATGACCGAACCTGCTTTCAGGCTGGTACGCAATGCACTTTCCGAGAACCGGGCACTGGCCAACATCATGGGAACACCTTGCCGGCGTGCCGCAGCCAGTAGATTGGGCCATACCTCGCGTTCAATCAGCACCCCGGCACATGGCCGGTAATGGGCAAAAAAACGTCGTACCGAGCCGGGAAAGTCGTAGGGTAGCCATTGTTGCAGCAATTGCCCGCTGGCAATCTCAGCCGCAAACGCAGTCGCACCTTCTGTACGGCCCGTAACTGTCATATGGGTTAACAGGACCGTCTCCCCCTGATCCAGCAAAGCACGAATCAAAGGCTGCGCCGCACGCGTTTCACCCAGGCTGACCGCATGCACCCACACCGGGGCTTTCCTGGGCGCAGGCAGCGAACCATAAAAACCAAAGCGGGGACCCGATAACACCTGCCATTCGCCACCCGCTCGACGGGCACGCAAGCCCATCCAGGCCATCAAGGCTGGAGACAATATGCGAATAGAGGCGGTATAAAAAAATCGGTTCACCCGCTTAGCCTCAGTACGAAATCAGCAGCAGCCAAGCCACGCTCGGCGCTACCAGGAAGACGAATAGAAAATAATGTCAGGCAGACAAAGGGCCTGCGCCCAGGCGGGGCTGCAGGCCCCTTAGCATCGCGTATTGTAAGCACAAAGCCAGCTGACAAAAAAACGAATTGGCGATCAGACCCGAACTAGCCTTTTGGCGCGTCCAACAAGGCCGCCTCCGGCACTCCTGTCCGCCCCAGCGCCTGATCGATGGCACAGAGCACGGTTTCCGCTGAAGGAGGATGCCCACGCTCGCCCAGGCTGGCGGTGTAGGCGGAACCTTCCAGGGGGGTACGCACTGGGGTCGAGGCTTTATAGATACCAATGGTAGGACGGCCCAAACCGGCTGACAAATGCGTCAGACCACTGTCCAGACCCACCATGACTTGCGCTCCAGCCAATTGCAGAGCGATAGGCGTCAAATCCATTCGTGGCATCACCTGAGCCTGGCTGCGACCGACAATCAACGCCTCGGCACGGGCGGACTCGGCAGGGCTGCCCGCCAACAAGCGCAGTGCCATCCCTTCCCCTTGCAGGCGATCAAAGACCTGTTGCCAGTTCTCCGGCTCCCAGAGCTTATCGTCGCGGCTGGCCGACGGCATGATGATAGCGTAAGGATCCTCGTCCTTGGGGGCTTGCGCGGCCAAACCCTGCAAACCAAAATCAGGAGCGCCTTCAAACTGATAGCCAAAGGCAGACGCGGCCAAGCTGCGCTGACGGAACACAGCAGGCTGCCAGAAACCGACGCGATGACGCACATCGTAGAACAGCGAGGCCAGCGGTTCACGCGCCGACTTCCAATCCAGCCCATGACGACGGCCTTTAGTCTGCCGTACCAGCCAGATGGATTTCATCAGCGCCTGCATATCCAGCACAACATCGTATTGGCGTGATTGCAGTTGTTCGCGCAAGGCGGCGCGTTCCTGGCGCGTCTGGGCAGACCACCATTGTTTGCGCCAGCGCCGATGCGCCACCGGGATCACTTCATTTACTGCCGGATGCCAGCCCGGAATCTGAGCAAAGCTCTCTTCTACGAGCCAATCAATTTGTGCACCGGGCACATGGCGTGCAATGTCCGAGATTGCTGGCAGCATATGCACCAGATCTCCCAAAGAGGACGTACGCACAATCAGTATCTTGCAAGTCATGGGCGAATTATAGTGGTGGCCGCGTCCAATCAAACAAAGATGCAGAAAAATATCCGCCTGCTCTACTTATGCCCGCCAATTGCCATCAGGCATAATAAGACTGCCTATTTTCTGGACCGGAAACATGATTGATCTCAAACAGATCGAAGCCTTTGTATGGGTTGCCGAGCTTGGCGGTTTCCGGGCAGCTGCCGAAAAACTCAACACGACCCAACCGTCTATTTCTCAGCGTATCGCCGGACTGGAATCCAGTCTGGAGCTGCGCTTGTTTGATCGGGGTGCCCGGGGCATCAAGCTGACCGATAAAGGCCAGGAGTTGTTGTCGCACGCACAGCGCATGCTGGATCTGCGTACCGAGATGCTGCGCGCCGCCAAAGAGCAGAACGCCATCCGCGGCCTGCTGCGTCTGGGGGTGGCTGAAACCATTGTGCAGACCTGGTTGCATGAACTGATCGACAAGCTGCATCAGGAATACCCCTCCCTGGTCATTGAAATCCACGTGGACACAACGAGCGTGCTGCGCCAGCAACTGGCCAGTTTCCAGATCGACATGGCCATGATTGTGGGCGTGGGTCAGGACCCCAAAGAGCAGTGCATTCGACTTTGTGCTTATCAGTTAGGCTGGGTCGCCAGCCCCGAATTGAAGCTGCACGGCCGAAAAGTCAGTGTTTCAGAGCTAGGGGTTTACCCTGTAATCACCTATCCCTCGGGTAGTGTTCCTTACCTGGCCACACGCGAAGCTTTGCTGCGTGCCGGCGTCAAATCCCCCCGTATTTTTGGCAGCGCATCCCTGAGCACAATCGTGCAAATGACGCGCCACGCAATGGGTCCAAGCGTACTTGCACCGGACGTCATAAAAGACGAGCTTTCCGAGGGAAAACTGCGTCTTTTGAAGGTTGATCAGCCACTGCCGGCGATCGAATTTTTTGCCTGTTGGATGGACTCGCCGGACAGTCATATTGCCCGCGTCGTCGCCGATCATGCGCAAGCGATCGCCCAACAATACGTGCAGTCCGATAAGTAATCTTTATGGCCTTGGATTCAAACATACGATTGGACACACATTATCCGATCGGTTGCAATCCGATGCTGTGATCAACCCCCTTTTGTGCGAGTGGTCATTCATGAACCTGCAAACCCTGCCTGTGTTGGCGCCCGAGGCCGAAAAATGCCGCGAGCTGATCCGTCAAGAAACCCATACTGGTCCTACTGCAGGACTGGCGGCAGGCTATGTGCAGGCCAACCTGATGATCCTCCCCAAAGACTGGGCCGATGAGTTCTTGCTGTTTTGTCAGCGCAACCCCAAACCCTGCCCTTTATTGGCAGTGACCGAACCGGGTCAATTCCAGGTTCCAACCTTGGGGGGCTCGATTGATCTGCGCACGGACTTCCCTCGTTACCGTGTCTGGCAGAACGGCGAGCTCAGCGCCGAGCCGCTGAACATCGAAGATGTCTGGCGCGATGATCTGGTGTCCTTTCTGATTGGTTGCTCCTTCTCCTTTGAAGAAGCGCTGCTGGCCGACGGAATTGATGTGCGCCATATCAGCGCGGGTGTGAATGTGCCCATGTATCGCAGCTCGATCCAGACCCAGGGCACACAGCGCCTGTCCGGCCCGTTGGTGGTGTCGATGCGCCCCATGCGTGCTGCCGATGCCATTCGTGCCATTCAGATCACTTCGCGCTTTCCGTCCGTGCACGGCGCCCCGGTTCATATCGGCGACCCGTCCCTGATTGGAATCAGCGACCTGCAACAACCCGACTATGGCGATGCTGTGCCAGTCGGCCCCGACGAATTACCCGTTTTCTGGGCTTGCGGCGTCACCCCTCAAGCCGTTGCTGCCCAGGCCAAGCCGCAGTTTTGTATCACACATGCCCCTGGCCATATGTTGATTACCGATCTGCCCAACACACGGCTGGCCGCGCTGTAAGCAAGATTTGACCGGCACCCCCGGTCGCCCCTTTGGTTTCAATATGCAGCCCCTGCAAACAGGGAGCGCACTCTATCAACCATACAGCTGGACCGCTATTAGGAGCACCTTATGAAAAAAATCGTACTGACCTCCCTGGCTTTAGGCTCGCTGGCCCTGGGCTCTGCCGCCATGGCCCAGGAACTGCCCAAGACTTCTTTGAAAGTTGTCGGTGGCTTGAGCAACCTGACCGCCTACCAGAACACAGAGCAGCCCTTCTGGGCCAAGAAAGTGCCTGAGCTGTCCGGTGGCCAGATCACCGCTGATATCAAGGGCTTTAACGACATGGGCCTGAAAGGTCCTGAAATCATGCGCTTGATCGGTCAGGGCGTGATTCCTTTTGGCACGGCTACCCTGGCTTACTTCGCCAGCGACAACTCCATTAACGAAGCCATCGACCTGGCTGGCCTGGCTCCCGATATCGAAGTGGCCAAGAAGCTGACCGACGCCTTCACCCCTGCTTACGAGCAGTTCTACGCCAAGAACAACGTCAAGGTACTGGGTTTCTCCACCTACCCGGCCCAGGTTCTGTTTTGCAACGGCAACTTCAACGGCCTGAGCGATCTGAAAGGCAAGAAAGTGCGTACCAGCAGCCGTACACAGGCTGAATTCGTTCAGGCTCTGGGCGGCAACAGCGTAACCATCCCATTTGGTGAAGTGGTTCCTGCCCTGCAAAACGGTGTGGTCGATTGCGCCATTACCGGCTCCATGTCCGGCTACTCGGCCAAGTGGTACGAAGTCAGCTCCAAGCTGTACGAAATGCCCATCAACTGGAATCAGCAGATTCACGCAGCCAACCTGGGCACCTGGAACAAGCTGGACCCCAAAGTTCAGGAATTCCTGGCCAGCAACATCAAGGCCATGACCGAAGAAATCTGGGCGGCCGCTGCCAAGGAAACGCAAGAAGGCTATGACTGCAACACTGGCGCCGACACTTGCACGCAGCCTCTGAAAGGCAAGATGACTCTGGTCAAGCCTACAGACGCTGACCGCGAACTGCTGAAGAAAGTCATGAGCGAAACCGTGGTGCCCAAGTGGGCCGATCGCAGCTCCGCTGACACTGTGGCGGCCTTTAACGCCAGCCTGAGCCCGATCCTGGGCTTTGAAGCCAAGAAGTAATCTGACTTGATGTCACTGCCAACTGACGCTACCCCTCGCGTCAGTTGGTGGCCCAGCACCTGGGCCCACCCTGTCTCCAGGGCCTACTCGTCCATTTATAAGCTCCCTGAACCCTATACGGGTTAGACGCCATGGAAAATACCGAAAAATTCGCCATGCTCAACCGCCTGCTGGCTGGTGCTACCAATCTGTCGCGCTACGCCATCTGGTTTGCTGGCAGCCTGACCTTGATCAGCGCTCTCTACATCACGGCCGATGTGCTGTTCCGTAAATTCAGCGGACGCTCGCTAGGCGGCTCCGATGAGTTGTCTGGCTATGCCTTTGCCATCAGCATCTCCTGGGCCTTGTCCTTTGCCACCTTGCAACGCGCCAATATCCGTATCGACGCCATCTACCAGCATCTGCCCGTGCGCCTTGCCGCCCTGCTGGACTGGATTGCCCTGGTCGCACTTTCGGTCTTTATTGTGTATCTGACCCTGTATGCCACCAGCGTGGCCGACATTTCCTGGACCAACCAGTCCACGGCGAATACAGCAATGGGCACTCCCCTGTGGATTCCCCAGTTTCTGTGGGTCGCAGGCCTGATCTGGCTGTGTGTCGTCCTGGCACTGATGCTGCTGCGCTCCAGCCTGGCCCTGATCACGGGTGACCTGAACGCCATCCAGAACCTGTGCGGCATTCGCAGCACCCAGGAAGAAGCCCTTGAAGAAGCCGAGGCCGGCCAACGCATGGTCCACGGAGACACCAAATGATTAGTACTGCACTGACTCTCCTGCTCGTTCTGATCGGACTGAGCATTCCCGTGGGCGCTGCCCTGGGTGTTTTGGGCCTGATTCTGGACCCGCTGTATTCCATGCTGCCCCTGACCGGCGCATTGGGCGAAATTTCCTGGGGCACCAGCAACGAATTCCTGCTGGTGGCCATTCCCCTGTTCATCATGCTGGGCGAGATTCTGCTGCGCTCGGGCATGGCTGAACGCATGTACAACGCCATGAGCCTGTGGCTGTCCTGGCTGCCCGGCGGCCTGATGCACGCCAACATTGGTGCCAGCGCCCTGTTTGCCGCCACATCCGGTTCCAGCGTGGCCACTGCCGCCACCGTGGGCACCGTGGCCCTGCCACAAATCAAGAAACAAGGCTATAACGAGCCTCTGTTCCTGGGTAGCCTGGCCGCTGGCGGTACCTTGGGCATTCTGATTCCGCCTTCGATCAACCTGGTGATCTACGGTGTACTGACCAATACTTCTGTGCCCAAGCTGTACCTGGCCGGCATCATCCCCGGTTTGGGCATGGCCTTGCTGTTCATGTTGGCAATTGCTGCTGCATGTATGGTCAAACCCAAATGGGGCGGTGCGAAGATCCAGGCCTCCTGGGGCCAGCGTTTTGCCAGCCTGGTGCACCTGGTTCCACCACTGGGTATTTTCCTGCTGGTCGTGGGCTCGATTTACGCCGGTGTTGCCACCCCGACCGAGGCTGCTGCCCTGGGTGTGGTCGGTGCTCTGATTCTGGCTGCCTTCTCGGGCCGTATGAGCTGGAACATGATCAAGGAAGTGCTGGAAGGCACCATGAAAGCCACCGCCATGATCATGCTGATCGTGATCGGTTCGGCCTTCCTGAACTTTGTCATGTCCGCCACTGGCCTGACCAATGCGCTGACCGACGCCATCACGGGCCTGGGTGTCTCGCCCATGGTCATGCTGATGATCATCGTAGTGTTCTACCTGGTGCTGGGCTGCTTCATGGAAACCCTGTCCATGATGATCACCACCATCCCTATCGTGGCTCCCATCATGATCGCCCTGGGCTTTGATCCGGTGTGGCTGGGTATTGCCATCATCATTCTGGTGGAAGTGGCGCTGATCACTCCGCCTGTTGGTCTGAACCTGTTTGTGGTCCAGAGCCTGCGCAAGAGCGGCAGCATGAATGACGTCATGATGGGCAGCCTGCCCTTTGTGATCATGCTGCTGGCCATGGTGGGCCTGCTGGCTATCTTCCCGGATCTGGCTTTGTGGCTGCCACGCCTGTTCGGTTAATCCCAATCTGTCTTTGAGTAAACGAGTACTGCTATGCGTTTGACCTTTGAACTGGCCCAGGCCACCCACACTGAAATCATCGAAGCTGATTTGCAGCACTGCATCGTGGCCGGCTGGGCTGGCCGCGATCTGGCTGCCATCGAGCACCACATTGAAGAGCTGGCCGAACTGGGCGTACCGCGCCCTAGCTCGGTGCCTTTGTACTACCGCATCGCCGCCAACCAGATGATCCAGGATGCCGACATCCAGGTCGTGGGCTCCGGTTCGTCCGGCGAGACCGAAGTGTTTGTGTTCAACCACCAGGGTCGCCTGCTGGTCAGCCTGGCCTCGGACCACACGGACCGCGTACTGGAAGCCCACAGCGTGGCCCTGTCCAAGCAGATCTGCGCCAAGCCCGTTGCCCGCGAAGCCTGGTTGTTCAGCGACGTGGCCGACTACTGGGACGAGCTGATCATCCGCGCCTACATTCAGGAAGACGGCAAGGAAGTCCTGTACCAGGACGGTCCCTTGTCCACCCTGAAGAATCCGCTGGAACTGATCGAAGGCTACTTCCAGTCCACCACCATGCCTGAAGGCTTTGGCATGACCTGCGGTACGGTCGGTGCCATCGGTGGCATTCGTCCTGCTACCCAGTTCACCATGGAACTGTATGACCCCCGCCGCGAACGCAGCATCCGTCATACCTACGTAACCGAAATCCTGCCTGAAGTAGCCTAAACTGGCCCAGCCCGCCCCACCCATTTATTTTGCGAGTGACCCATGCTAGCGACTATTACCGAATTGCAACGTGCTCTTGATCGTGGCGAAACCACCTCGGTCGAACTGACTCAGCAAGCCCTGGACCGTATCCAGGACGAAAGCCGTGACGGCGCTGCCACGTTCATCGAAGTGTTTGCTGAACAGGCTCTGGCCGCCGCCAAAGCCTCCGACATTTTGCGCGCTGCCGGTTTAAGCCGCTCGCTGGTTGAAGGTCTGCCCATGTCGGTCAAGAACCTGCATGACATCGCGGGCTGCATCACTCTGGGTGGGTCGGCTGTACTGAAAGACGCCGAACCGGCCGAACAGAACGCCACCATTGTGGAGCGCCTGCTGCGCGCCGGTGCCATTCTGATCGGCTCCACCAATATGACCGAGTTTGCCTTCTCCGGTCTGGGCATCAACCCCCACTACGGTACGCCTCGTTCCGTTTGGGACCGTGACAATGCCCGCATCCCGGGTGGTTCGTCCTCCGGCGCCGGTGTCGCGGTTGCCCAGGGCATGTCGGTTTTCTCCATTGGTACCGACACGGGCGGCTCCATCCGTATTCCTTCGGCCTTTAACGGCCTGACCGGCTTCAAACCCACCGCCGAGCGCGTTCCCAGCGAAGGCACCATGCCTTTGTCGCGCAGCCTGGACTCCAATGGCCCTCTGGCTGCCTCGGTAGAGTGTTGCGCCATTGTGGACTCCATCCTGACCGACCAGCCTTATGTGCCCGTGGCAACGCCTGCCCTGGACACCTTGCGTCTGGCCGTGCCCAAGACCTTTGTGTTTGACGGCATTGATGAAACCGTGCGTGCTGCCTTTGACCGCGCTATCGCCCTGCTGCGTGAGCAAGGCGCTGTAGTCGAAGAAATCAATTTGCCCGAATTTGACCAGCTGCCACAGATCAACCGCAAAGGCGGCTTTGTCTGCGCCGAAGCCTGGTCCGTGCACCGCGACACCCTGCAAAGCAAGGGCGAGCAATACGACCCACGCGTAGCCTCCCGCATCCTGCGCGGCAAGGACATCGATTGCGCCGACTACATCGAACTGCAAGACACCCGTCAGGCCTGGATCAGTGCGGTGGAAAGCCGTCTGGAGCGCTACGACGCCGTTCTGATGCCTACCGTGCCCGTTGTCGCGCCCCGCATTGCCGATCTGAAAGAATCGGACGACGTCTACTTCGCCACCAACGGTCTGGTCCTGCGCAACCCCACCCTGATCAACTTCCTGGACGGCTGCGCCCTGTCGCTGCCTTGTCATGCCGCTGATGAAGCCCCTGTGGGCCTGATGGTGGCAGCTCCTGCCTACCACGACGAACATCTGCTGGCAGTAGGTTCAGCAATCGAACGGGTATTACCCCTGCGCAAACGCTAATCCGGTAAGATTTACGTTCGTTCCAGGACGGCCATCCGGCCGTCCTTGTGCTTTTCGTCAGGAGCCTGTCATGAGCACACCCCAGTCCTCCTCCTTGCCCCAGACCCTGACACCCACGGTCTTTCCATTGGCGGGGGTGCTCATTCTGATTCTGTCTTCCTGGGCCCTGTCGGGTCTGGATGCCAGCGGCAAATGGATCATGGGCTTTGGCGTGCCACTGCTGGTGATGTGCTGGTTTCGCTACGTCGTCCACCTGGGACTGGTGCTGGCGCTGGTATTGCCGGTCAAGGGCCGCAAGATCCTGCGCAGCTCCCGCCCCAAAGCACAAATTCTGCGTGGCACAGTGATGATGCTGTCCACCTTCTCGTTTTTCAACGCCTTGAGCTACCTGCCTCAAGCCGAAGCTACCTCCATCAACTTTCTGGCGCCTTTGCTGGTGCTATCCGTTGCTCCCTGGATTCTGAAGGAACCGCCGCGCATCAGCCGCTGGGTGGCTGCCGGAGTCGGCTTTCTGGGCGTGCTGATCATCATCCGGCCTACTGCTGGCCTGCACCCAATAGGGGTGCTGTTTGGTTTGATGACCGCCTGTCTGTTCGCCACGCAATTTATCGCAACACGTCGCGTGGCCGTGGACAATTCGCTGACCACCCTGATCTGGAGCGGTGCAGTCGGCAGTATCTGCCTGACCATTGCCTTGCCCTTTTTACTGCCCGCCGCCCTGCCTGCCCTGAAAGAGCTGAGCTTTTTCCAATGGTTGATTCTGATTTCGACCGGACTGTGGGGTTGTCTGGGCCATCTGCTGCAAATCCAGGCCTATCAACGCGCCTCGGCGTCTTTGCTGGCCCCATTTGTGTATCTGCAAATTGTGGCCGCAGCCGCGCTGGGGTGGCTGATCTGGGGTCAGTTTCCGGATATCTTTACCTGGATCGGGATTGCCGTGGTGTGTACCAGCGGCATTGTGATTGGGACTCTGGAGTGGCGGCGCCAGAGCAGAGCTGGCGCCTGACCCCTGCAGGACTTAGCGAGACTGCCAGCCCTGCACAAAGACGGCGACGGGCTGACGCTTGGAACCGGCTTTTTGCAGCTCCAGCAAACGCAACACACCTTCACCGCAAGCGACATCAATACCTTGGGCACTGACGTTCATAACCTGACCAGGTTCTGCTGAATGCTTCTGCTCTAGCGCCTGAGCGCGCCAAACCTTCACGGGCTGCTCCAAACCGGGCAGGGACAGGGTAGAGCCAGGCACCGGGTCAAACGCGCGAATACGGCGCTCCAGTTCCTTGGCCGGCTGGCTTAAATCCAGCACTGACTCCGCCTTGGACAGTTTCTCAGCGTAGGTCACGCCTTCTTCTGGCTGAGGAGTCGCTTGCAAGGTGCCATCACGCACTTGCTGCAAGGCTTCCAGCAAGGCCTGTGCCCCCAGCTGCGCCAAATCGTCATGCAAGGCTGCGGCACTGTGATCATCACGAATCGCCAGCTCGCTGCGCACCAGCATATCGCCGGTATCCAGGCCTTCATCCATCTGCATGATGGTAATGCCCGTGGCCGCATCACCCGCCTGAATCGCACGCTGAATCGGTGCCGCACCGCGCCAACGAGGCAAGAGACTGGCGTGAATATTGAAGCAACCGTAGCGCGGCAGCTCCAAAGTCCACTTGGGCAAAATCAGGCCGTAGGCGGCCACCACCATCAGATCCGGCTGTAAATCCAGCAAGGTCTGGCGGGTCTGAGCTGCTTCCTCGGGATACTTGCCATCCAGACGCAAGCTATGCGGCTGCAGCACCAGGATATTGGCGTTCACAGCGGCTTGCTTGACCGGGCTGGGACTAAGCTTCATGCCACGGCCAGCTGGACGGTCTGGCTGCGTCATGACCAAAGGAACATCAAAGCCCTGCGCTAACAGGGCCTCCAGGGCGATACGGGCAAAATCCGGGGTGCCGGCAAAAACAATACGCATGGCGACTATTGTCCTGCCTTCAGTGCTTCACGCTGCTGCTTGCGCAGACGGCTGCGGATACGCTCACGCTTGAGCACGGACAGGTACTCCACAAATACCTTGCCATCCAGGTGGTCCAGCTCATGCTGAACACACACGGCCAGCAGGCCATCGGCTTCTTTCTCGTACCACTCGCCTTTTTCGTTCTGAGCCTTGAAGCGAATACTGGCGGCGCGCTCCACCTTGTCGTAGGTATCAGGGACAGACAGGCAGCCTTCTTCGTAGACCTTCAGCTCTTCGCTTTTCCAGGTGATTTCCGGGTTGATCAGCACCAGCAATTCATTGCCGCTTTCCGATACGTCAATGACCACCACGCGCTCGTGCACGTCAACCTGCGTCGCGGCCAGTCCTACGCCGGGCGCGTCATACATGGTCTCGGCCATATCCTTGACCAGTTTGCGAATACGGTCGTCGACCTCCTGCACAGGTTTGGCCACCGTGTGCAGACGTGGGTCAGGAAATTTAAGGATAGGAAGCAAAGCCATTGTCATGTCCGAAGAAAAAGCGATAAGTCGATATAATAAAACAAGTTTCAGGGCGGCACCCGATTGCCCCGGCACCACACGAAGCCCTAGCAAAAAAACGGTCTTCACCCTGGATGAAACAGTCCAGGCCAAACAGAACAATTATCGGTTTCGTGCCACACTACCTTATGTCTCATTATTTTAGCTCGGGTGAAACCTCGGATGAAATCTCGGAAGAATTGCGTGCCTGGTTGCGCCTGTCGCTAGAGCCAGAACTTGCGCCCGCCCAGGCCCGGCAATTGCTGGCTGCCTGCGGGCTGCCGCCGCAGATCTATCAAAGTTCGGTTCAAACCCTGTCGCGCCATATCCCAACCGAACTGGCTGTGCAGCTAAGCCAGGAACCACTGGACGAGCTGCAGGCGCAGATTGAACAAGCGGTGGCATGGCTCAAGCAAGCCAATCACCATATCGTGACGCTAGCTGACCCCACCTATCCCGCCTCCTTGCTGGACCTGCACGACGCACCTTTGCTGTTGTATGCCAACGGCGATCTGGGAGTCTTGCAACGCAAAGGACTGGCTATTGTGGGAGCCCGCAATGCCACCCAATCCGGTCAGGAAATTGCGACAGATTTTGCAGCTACTCTGGCAGCCAGGGGTTGGTGCATTATCAGCGGCCTGGCCAGCGGCATCGACCAGGCGGCACACAAGGGAGCGTTAAAAGCCGGCCCTTCTTCCGCAGGCACTATTGCCGTAATGGGGACGGGGCTGGACCTGGTCTACCCGGCAGCACACCGCGATCTGGCTCATCAAATCAGCGCTCACGGTCTCTTGCTAAGCGAGTTTCCTTTGGGCACCCGCGCCATGCCCCACCACTTCCCACGCCGCAACCGCATTGTGGCGGCTCTGGCCAAAGGCGTACTGGTGGTAGAAGCCGCAAAACAAAGCGGGTCCCTGATCACGGCCCGGCTGGCCGGAGAGCTAGGCCGAGAGGTTTTTGCCATTCCAGGTTCCATTCATTCCCCTTTGGCACGCGGCTGCCATGCCTTGATACGTCAGGGTGCCAAGCTGGTGGAAAGCGCCCAGGACATTCTGGATGAACTGGGCAATGTGCAAGGCGACTTTAATCTGGATGCAGCTCCCCAATCTGGCGCAAAGCCCAACCCCTATGAGGCCTTTCCCGAGGAATTGCGCCCTATTCTGGAGCGTATCGACTTTGCGCCACTCAGCCCCGAACAGCTGATGCGGCGTACAGGGCTGCTCGCGACCGAGTTGCCTGCTGTCCTGGCCGAACTGGAGCTGGCCGGCTGCATAGAGCCTCTGGCAGACGGGCGATTCCAACGCATCAAGCCCTAGGAGCCGGCAGGACCACACTGCAGCATGGTCTGCCCATTTACATCGAAACCCCGGCCACGTCGCCTGCTTATAGGGCTGTTCCTAGGGGGCCAGCCCTGGCCTTCAAGAGGTATCATGACGAATACGTAAAGGCCTCCAGGCCCAGCCCCTTACCTTCAGGAAACTTCATGTCATACCCCTCGCGCGTCAAGATTGTGGAGGTCGGCCCTCGGGACGGCCTGCAGAACGAAAAAGAATTCATCCCTACCGACATCAAGGTCGAGCTGGTCAACCGCTTGTCCCACGCCGGTTTTGTGAACGTGGAAGCCGCTTCCTTTGTATCGCCCAAATGGGTGCCACAAATGGCAGACGGCGCGGAAGTGATGGCTTCCATTGACCGTCGCCCCGGCACGATCTATTCAGTTCTGACACCCAATATGCGTGGTTTTGAAGGCGCCCTGGCTGCCAAGGCCGACGAAGTGGTGATCTTCGCCGCTGCCAGCGAAGCATTTTCGCAGCGCAATATCAATTGCAGCATTGAAGAATCGCTGGAGCGCTTTGCCCCCGTTGCCCAGGCCGCCAAAGAAGCCGGCATGCGCCTGCGCGGCTCCATCAGCTGCTCGTTCGGCTGTCCCTATGAAGGCGCTGTGGCTCCGTCCAATGTGCTGAAAGTGGGCAAACGCCTGATCGAACTGGGCTGTGACGAGATCGACGTGGCCGACACCATCGGCGTAGGCACGGCCCGCCAGGTGTATGAGGTCATGCGCATGGTGACCGAGCACATTGACCCGGCTCATGTGTCCGGACACTTCCACGACACCTACGGCCAAGCCATCGCCAATATCGTCGCTTCCATGCAGGCTGGCATCCATATTTTCCACAGCTCCGTGGCCGGTCTGGGCGGCTGCCCCTACGCCAAGGGCGCAACCGGCAACGTCGCCACCGAAGACGTGCTGTTCCTGATGCAAGGCCTGGATATTGAAACCGGCATTGATCTGAACGCCGTGGTGGACACGGGCCAATGGATTTCGGCTCATTTGAAGCGCAAATCGGCCAGCAATGCCGGTAACGCCCTGGCAGCCCGCAAGCAAGGGGCCGCCGCGTGCTGATGAGCCAAGCTCCCTCGAAAGAGGAAATTGATGCCATGTTGAAGGATCTGGGCGCGCTCCCCATTCAAGGCCGTTCCTGGCCCAAATGGGTGGCGGCCAGCGCCTGGATTGTGCTGGCCCTGATCGGCGTGCGTTTCGCGCTGGTGGCCAGCTCCCCACAAGGAGCCGCCATCAGCCCCGTTCTGGCGGGCTGTCTGGTCCTGCTGTTTACCGGCCTGATTCTGATTGCCTGGCACATGTGGCACGGCGTCACCACGATTGACCAGAATGGCATACGCCAGAACTGGATCATGAAACGGGAGGTGCAATGGCAGGATATTCACTTTGCCAAATTTGTACCTCTATTCAACTCAAAGCGCCTGATCTGCTTTACCCGGCGTGGCCGCCCTGTGATTTTTCAGGGTGCCACACAGGATCTGCAAGTGGCCTTTGCCAAGATTTCGCTGGTATTGCGGCGCAAGAGCTAAGTCTCTCTGTTTGCCCCATACAGCTTGCCATATCGGGGGAAACAATGCTGGACGTCTCCCATCCGAAAACCGTGTACTACAGTTACGTAGCCTATCTATCGCCGTGTTCCAACACACGGCGATACATACACCAAGGGTTCAGGGCAGCCCATATCTCCAGGGGGCAAAAAGCACAAAGCTCATCAACGTCATAACCCTCAGATCGATCAGTCAATAAAAAAGCAGCCCTCAAAGAGAGCTGCTTTTTGCATATCGCAAATCCCGAAAGAATTAACGAATAGGCAGACCGTAGATCAGGCCACCGTCGATCCACAAGGCGTTCAGGCCACGTTCGATTTGCAACGGGCTACCTTTACCCACGTTGCGCTCGAAGGACTCACCGTAGTTACCAACTTGCTTGATGATGTTGTAAGCCCATTTTTCGTCCAGGCCCAGGTTTTTACCGGCACCGGGAGTCACGCCCAGCAAACGCTGGATATTGGGGTTGTTGCTCTTGAGCTTCTCGTCCACGTTGGCAGCGGTCACACCCAGCTCTTCGGCGTTGAAGCTGGCCTGAATGGACCATTTCACAATGTTCAGCCAGGCATCATCACCCTGACGGACGAATGGGCCCAGCGGCTCTTTGGAAATGATTTCAGGCAGCACCAGGTAGTCGTCCGGGTTCTCCATTTTGGAGATACGGATCGACGCCAGACCGGAAGCGTCGGTAGAGAACACATCACAGCGGCCAGCCACGAAAGCGTTAACCACTTCGTTGAACTGCTCGATCACTACAGGCTTGTACTCAACCTTGTTGGCACGCGCCCAGTCAGCCATGGTGTTCTCGTTAGACGTGCCAGTCTGCATACAAACCGTCGCACCGTTCAATTCCTTGGCGCTGGATACGCCCAGTTTCTTGGACACCAAAAAGCCCTGACCGTCGTAGAAGTTGATACCGGCGTGGATCGCCCCGACAGCGGTGTCACGTTGCTGAGTCACGGTGGTGTTACGGGCCAACAGATCAATCTCACCGGACTGCAGAGCCGTAAAGCGCTGCTGCGAGTTCAAGGGCACCGCCTTGAATTTGCTGGCGTCGCCCAGGGTGGCGGCGGCTACCGAGCGACACACGTCGATATCCAGACCCGTCCACGTACCCTTGTCATCAGGGGCAGAAAAACCGGCAAATCCGGTGGTCACACCACACAGCACGTGACCGCGCTGTTTGACGTTATCCAGGGTATCGGCCTGGGCAGCAGGCATGCTGGCCATCAAGGCCAGGACTACAGCAGAAACTGGCACAAAGCGCATCGGGCTCTCCTCAAAGATATAGGTATTGACTATTTTCCAGCATAGTACCGCAGCCCGACTGCTACTTGTGTGCATATCTACATGGCTAATTAATCGTAGCTGCGTTGGTCCTCGATGACTTTACCATCCCGAGGCAAGGCTCCTGGCTCCATGAACTCCACCTGGGCACGCAGTTTGGTAATTTCACGAATCGAGTCGGCCAAAGCGCTTTCCAGACCTTCGGGCTTGGACGCCACTTCTACCTGGAACACCATCTGGTCTTGTCCACTGGCACCACGCACCACCAAGCGCGCCTGGCCCAGTTCCTTGTGACGCAGACGAATCTGCTCCACCTGCCCTGGATGCACAAACATGCCGCGCACCTTGGTGGTCTGGTCAGCACGCCCCATCCAGCCGCGAATACGCTGGTTGGTACGACCGCAGGGAGACTGGCCGGGCATGACAGCAGACAAATCTCCTGTCCCGAACCGCACCAGCGGATAGTCGGGGTTAAAGGAGGTCACGACAACTTCGCCCACTTCGCCCGGCGCAACAGGCTGGCCGGTGCCGGGACGCACAATTTCCAGAATCAGGTTTTCATTGAGTACCAGGCCTTCGCGGGCCTGGGTCTCATAGGCAATCATGCCCAGATCAGCGCTGCCGTAGGCCTGATAGCCCGCCACGCCGTGCTCGCTGAACCACTTTTGCAAGGAAGGCGGATAAGCTTCGCCAGAGAACAAGGCCTTGCTCAGCCCAGGCAGTGCAATCTGCATGGACTGGGCTTTTTCCATGATGATCTTCAGGAAACTGGGGGTGCCGGTATAACCATGCGGACGCAAATCGGCCATGGCCTGCACTTGCTGTTCGGTTTGACCCACCCCGCCTGGAAATACCGTGCAATCCAGGGCATGTGCGGCGGTTTCCATCATGGAGCCAGCCGGGGTGAAGTGGTAGGAGAAGCAGTTGAAAATCAGTTCCTCGCGGCGGAAACCAGCCGCGTACAGTGCGCGCGCAAAGCCCCAATAATCCGGGCGACGGCTTTCTGGCTCGTACATGGGACCGGGCGAGGCAAACACTTTGCGGGCCGCACCCCAGGCAATGGAGGAAAAGCCCCCAAAAACGGACTGCGCGTAATCAGCCGATGATCCGTCCGAGCGAGCCTGCTCGCGCGCTTCCAGCTGGGCTTTCAGCAGCTCGCTTTTACGAAACACCGGAATGGCCAGCAGATCCTCGCGGCTGCGCACGGCGGCCAGATCAACCGAACCCAGTTGCTTGGCAATCGCAGGGGCCCCTTTTGCGGCCGCTTGCAAGACCTGCGGCAAACGGGACAGTAAATCGGCTTCGCGCTCGTCCGGCTCCAGGGTTTCGCGCTCGTCGTAATATTCGCTCATCTCTCCTCCAGTGGGATGAATTGGCATTCAAACACTCCCGCGCCCAGCCGACGTTCTGTCCGCAGACAGACAGGTGTCGATACCAAGCTCTGCTACCACACCCCGTGTAGCCAGAAGCTGCCCAAAACTAAAAACGTCAAAAGGGGTCAGGGCGGCACTTCGTGTGCATCCCGATCGATGGCCTGCTCCCGTGCTGATCCTGCCGCTTTCAATACAGGCCAGGCCCTACTGATACATTGGAAATCCCTGGGAGCTACGCCAACCAGCGCTTGCGTCGTCGATAAAATTTATTGTCGCGAAAGCTCTTGCGCTCGCCCCCGGACACACCCAGATAGAACTCCTTGACGTCTTCGTTCTCGGCCAAGGCCTGGGAGGGTCCATCCATCATGACGCGGCCGTTTTCCAGGATGTAGCCGTAGTCGGCATACTTCAGGGCCACGTTGGTGTTTTGCTCCGCCAGCAAGAAGCTGACGCGCTCGCGCTGATTCAGGTCACGCACGATCTCGAAAATTTCTTCCACCACCTGCGGTGCCAGGCCCATGGAGGGTTCATCCAGCAAGATCATGCCCGGATCGGCCATCAAGGCGCGGCCAATGGCACACATTTGCTGCTCCCCGCCCGAGGTATAGCCGGCCTGACTGGTACGGCGCTGCTTCAGACGCGGAAAATACTGGTACACCTTGTCCAGCTCGGCGCTTAAATCGCCGCGTGACAAGTTCCGTGTATAAGCCCCGGTCAGCAGATTTTCTTCAATGCTCAAGTGCGCAAAACAGTGGCGCCCTTCCATCACCTGCACCACGCCGCGCTTGACCAGATCAGCTGGAGTCAGTTGATCAATACGTTCGCCACGCAGATGGATCTGGCCTTTGGTCACATCGCCACGCTCGGCACGCAGCAAGTTCGATACGGCCCGCAAGGTCGTGGTTTTACCGGCACCGTTGGCACCCAGCAAGGCAACAATCCGCCCCTCTGGCACACGCAAGGACACGCCCTTGAGCACCAGAATGACGTGGTTGTAAATCACTTCGATGCCATTGACGTCCAACAAGATGGGCGTCTCATCCACTTGGCCTACGGTCTCACTCATAATCTTCCCCACGCAATGCAGTGCCCAGGGCGAACCCTGGGCGCCTGGGTTTAGCCTTCGCAGGTGCGAGGCGTAATTTTCTTCTCGGCGGCGTATTTAGCCGACATTTCCTTGACTAAAGGATCGACATATTTTTTGTCGGACTGATACCAGTCAGACACGACGTCAAACTTGCTGCCGTCCCACTGCACGATACGGGCCCAGTCATCACCCATGTGGTTGTTGCACGAGGTTTTGACGGGACGCATGATGCCTTCAAAGCCCAGTTCTTTCAGACGGGCTTCGTCCAGATTCAGGTTCTCGAAGCCCCAGCGCACTTGCTCGGGAGTCATGTGCTGACCTTTGCCGAACTTCTCTTGTGCGGTGCGGATTGCTTCAACCTGCATCATGGAAATCATCATGCCGCGGGTGTGAGCCAGCGTGCCGACGTACTTGTCACCGTTTTCAGCGCCTTTGCCTTTGGCGTGCATCTCGCGCACAGCGTCATGCACTGGACCATCTCCGGCACTGTTGTGAATGGTGATGCCCTTGTAGCCCTTGGCGGTCTGGCCCAGATCGACCACATCGCTCTCGGAAGCAGCCCACCAGATACCGTAGATCTTGTCGCGTGGGTAACCCACAGCCTGAGCTTCACGGATGGCGGTAGGCGTCATGATCCCGGCGCTCCACAGCAGAACGAAGTCAGGACGGTTCTTGCGCACTTGCAGCCAGGTGGATTTTTGTTCCACGCCAGGGGCGGTCACCGGGTACAGATCCAGCTTGAAGCCTTGTTCCTTGGCGCGTGCCTGCAACAGGGCGATAGGCTCTTTACCGTAAGGCGAGTCATGGTAGACCAGAGCAATGCGTTGATCTTTCAGCTTGTCCTCGCCCACTTGCTTGGCGATGTCCTGGATCATGACGTCAGCCGCCGTCCAGTAGGTGCCCAGCAGCGGGAAGTTCCACTCGAACACCGCACCGTTAGCCGAGTGCGACAGGCCGTAGCCCATGGTTTCAATGGTCACGCCATCGACAAAGGCCTTGTCGGTCAGCGCAAACGTAATGCCCGTGGACTGGGTGTCAAAACCAGACGCCCCACCGTTCTTGCCTTTCATGCGCTCGTAGCACTCTACGCCACGGTCCGTGGCGTACGCCGTTTCACACTCCTCGTATACCAGCTTGACGCCATTCACACCGCCGTCACGTTCATTGACCAGAGCCAGATAGTCCAGCTTGCCGTCCGCCCATGGGATACCCAGTGGGGCAAAGGAGCCGGTGCGGTAGGTCAGCAAGGGAATGTACTGTTCCTCGGCTGCTACAGCGGCTGTACTCATGGTCAGCATTGCAGCGCAAGCACTCAAACCGAGCACAGCGCGTTTCAGTCGTGTTGTCATCTCCTGGTCCTCCGATAAGTACCATTTGTCTAAGTACCCCGTCCCGATTGGCGGGGCTGTTGTTGTAATGAACTGCCTACCTGCTGTTAATGGGGGAAGGGCCACAAGCGCAGCTTTTCCTTACCAATACTCCAGAGTCGAGCCAAACCGTGTGGCTCCACAATCAAGAAAAATACGATCAGGGCACCAAATACCATGTGTTCAATATGCGAGGCGGTATCCACGCCAATGGACACACCAAACCAGTGCGGCACGTTGGTCAGGAACACGGGCAGCAGGACCATGAACGCGGCACCGAAAAAGCTGCCTACGATCGAACCCAGACCACCGATGATGACGATGAACAGCAACTGCAAGGAGCGGTTCAGGTCAAAAGCCAACGGCTCCCAGGAACCCAGGTGCACAAAGGCCCACAAGGCACCGGCCACACCGATGATGAAAGAGCTGACCGCAAAGGCGGTGAGCTTGGCGTAGACCGGGCGAATACCAATCACTTCTGCAGCCACGTCCATGTCACGAATGGCCATCCATTGGCGGCCAATCGCGCCACGCACCAGATTCTTGGCCAGCAGAGCAAACACCACCACGAAGATCAGCACGAACAGGTACTTTTGCATGGGAGTTTGAACCGGCAAGCCAAAGGCGCTCAAGGCAGGCACCGACACGTTGCCCGAGGGCGAGTAGTTCGTGAAGAAGGCAATACGCAGGAAAGCCCAATCCACAAAGAACTGTGCGGCCAGGGTTGTGACGGCCAGGTACAAGCCACGGATACGCAAGCTGGGAATACCGAAAGCCACGCCCACCAAGGTGGCGAACACGCCGCCCAGCAGGATCTGCAGGACCAGTGGCAGCTCCGGAATACGGACACCAAAGTTCCAGGCGGCATACGCACCCACAGCCATGAAAGCACCCGAACCGATGGAAATCTGGCCGCAATAGCCCACCAGAATGTTCAGACCAATCGCTGCCAGGGACAGGATCAGAAAGGGGATCAGAATAGCTTGCAGGAAGTAGTTGGATGCCATGGCTGGCACCAGCAGGAATGCCACCAGCAACAAGCCCAACACCACATAGCGATCCTGGCGGATGGGAAAAATCTGCTGGTCAGCCCGATAACTGCTTTTGAACTGACCATTTTCGCGGTAAATCATATCGACTCCACCTCAGACGCGATCAATAATCTTCTCGCCGAACAGACCTTGTGGTCGGAACAGCAGGAACACCAGGGCCAGCACATAAGCAAACCAGATCTCGATGCCGCCACCTACATAAGGGCCCAGGTAAACCTCGGACACTTTCTCGCCCACACCGATAATCAGGCCGCCCACAATAGCGCCGGGCACCGAGGTCAGGCCACCCAGAATCACCACCGGCAAGGCGCGCAGCGCTGCGGTCGACAAGGTGAACTGCACCCCGTATTTGGAGCCCCAGATAATGCCGGCAACCAGAGCCACCAAACCGGCTACGGTCCAGACCACCACCCAGATACGGTTCAAGGGAATACCAATGGATTGCGCTGCCTGATGATCGTCCGCCACCGCACGCAGGGCACGGCCCACGCTGGTGTATTGGAAGAAGATGGCCAGGGCCACAACCAGCAAGGCTGCAACCACGGCCGAGCTCAGGTCTTCCAGGCTGACCAGCACGCCGCCTTCAAACATGGACTCCAGAATGAAAGCCGGATCTTTGGGCATGCCCACATCAATGGAATACACGGAGCTGCCAAACACGATCTGACCCAAACCGTCCAGCAGATAGCTGATACCGATGGTGGCCATCAGCAAGGTTGTGCCTTCCTGATTCACCAGATAGCGCAGCACCCAGCGCTCAATGACAACAGCCAACACAAACATCAAAATGGCCGAGACAATAAACGCCAGCACATTGCCCAGGATGCCCGGCTCCATGCCCAGCAACTGCGGAATCCACTGGGACAGACGGGCCATGGCCAATGCAGCCACCAGCACCATTGCACCCTGTGCAAAGTTAAAGACACCCGATGCTTTGAAGATCAGGACGAAGCCCAGCGCGACCAGGGCGTACAACATCCCGCTCATCAGGCCGCCCAGCAAGGTTTCAAGAAAAAATGCCATGTCCGTTCCCCTCAATGGCCAGCGCCAAGATAGGCGCGGATGACGTCCGGGTTTTGTCGTACTTCGTCCGGTACTCCGTCACCAATTTTCTTGCCATAGTCCAGGACCACCACGCGGTCCGAAATATCCATGACCACGCCCATATCGTGTTCAATCAAAACAATCGTGGTGCCGTACTCTTCGTTCACATCCAGAATGAAACGGCACATATCCTGCTTTTCTTCGATGTTCATGCCCGCCATAGGCTCATCAAGCAGCAGAATGCTCGGTTGCATCGCCAGCGCCCGACCCAGGTCAACCCGCTTTTGCAGGCCGTAAGGCAGGCGTCCTACCGGCGTTTTGCGGTAGGCCTGGATCTCCAGAAAGTCGATGATGCCTTCCACGTATTCACGGTTGCGAATCTCTTCACGCTCGGCACCACCCAGTCGGAAAGCCTGGGCAAACACCCCGCTTTTCATGTGCAGATTGCGGCCGGTCATGATGTTGTCCAGCACACTCATGCCCTTGAACAGAGCCAGGTTCTGGAAAGTACGGGCAATGCCCTGCTCGGCGGTGTGACGCGAGTTCATGCGGGCATAACTCTGGTCACGCAAGACAATCTCGCCTTGTTGTGGTGCATACACGCCGTTGATGACGTTCAGCATGGAGCTTTTGCCTGCGCCGTTCGGACCAATGATGGAGCGGATCTCGTGCTCACGAATGTTGAACGAGATGTCGGTCAGTGCCTTCACCCCCCCAAAGGACAGCGAAATATTCTTCAAATCCAGTACCACTGGGCCAATGCGACGGCCCGGCATTTGCGCCTCACTCATCATGCGCTCCTTGCTGCTGCGTCAGTCATGCGCTCAATGTGCAGGTCTGCTGAAATGCGCCCGCTGCGCCCATCCTCAAACTTCACTTCTGTCTCCACAAACTGCCTGTCCAAACCGTTGAACAGGGCGTCGACCAGAACCTTGTACTTTTGCGCGATAAAGCCGCGACGTACCTTGCGGGTACGGGTCAATTCATCGTCATCCGGGTCCAGCTCTTTATGCAGAATCAGGAAGGCGCTGATACGCGAGCCGGCCAGCTTGGGATCGTTGGCCAGATCAGCATTGACCTGCGCCACGCAATCGCGAATCAAGGCATAGACCTCGGGTTTGCCGGCCAGATCGGTATAACCGGCATAAGGCAGGTTGCGACGCTCGGCCCAGTTGCCCACGGCTTCCAGATCAATATTGATAAAGGCACACACCTCTTCCTGACCATCGCCAAAAGCCACGGCTTCCTTGATGAAAGGGAAGAACTTGAGCTTGTTCTCGATGTACTTGGGTGCAAACAAGGAGCCATCGGCCAGTTTGCCCACGTCCTTGGCACGGTCGATGATCTTTAACTGACCATCGGTATCCAGATAACCGGCATCACCCGTGTGATACCAGCCGTCCTCGGTAAAGGACTCGGCGGTGGACTCGGGATTGCGGTAGTACTCCTTGAACAAACCGGGGCTGCGTACCTGAATCTCACCGTTATCGGCCACACGAATTTCCACGCCTTTCACAGGTGGGCCTACGGTGTCGGCACGCACATGGCCGTCTTCCTGGACGCAGACGAATACCGAGGTCTCGGTAGCGCCATAGAGCTGCTTCAGGTTGATGCCAATGGAACGGTAAAAGTCGAACAGATCGGGGCCAATGGCTTCACCAGCGGTATAGGCCACACGCACGCGGCTCATGCCCAGGGCATTACGCAAGGGGCCGTAAATCAGGATATTGCCCAGGCCATAGCACAGGCGATCCCACATTCCCACGCCGGGGCGCTTGTCCAGAATCTGCACACCCACCCGGTGCGCCAGAGACATGAAACGTTTGTACAAGGCGCGCTTCAGGGCACCGGCATCTTCCATGCGAATGGTGACTTGTGTCAGCAAGCCTTCCAGCACGCGAGGAGGCGCAAAGTAATAGGTCGGGCCAATATCATGCAGGTCGATGGACACGGTTTCGGGTGACTCAGGGTGATTCACCGTAAAGCCCGTGACCAGGAACTGTGTGTAGGAAAACATGTTCTGCCCGATCCAGGCGGGAGGCAGATAAGCCAGCACTTCCTCGGCATCGGTCAGCGATTCCAGTTCCTGAATGGCCAGGCCACGATCCACCAGCGCGCCGTGAGTCAGCACCACACCCTTGGGCTTGCCGGTGGTGCCGGAGGTGTAGAACATGGCGGCGGCATGGTCAGGCGTAATGGCCTTCCAGATGCGTCGCACACAGTCCGGATCCCGCGCCAATTGCAGGCGGCCCTGCTCCATGACCTGCTCGATGTATTGCAGCTGTTCTTGCTGATAATTGCGCAGACCGCGTGGGTCGTCATAGATCAGCGCATCCAGATCGGGACACTGATCCCAGACTTCCAGCAGCTTGTCGACCTGCTCCTGGTCCTCGACCACGGCCACGCGTATGCTGGCATCCAGCAATACGTGCAGCATTTCCTGGGCTACCGCATCCTGATACAAAGGCACGGGCACAGCGCCCAGCATTTGCGCCGCCATCATGGCCAGGTACAGGCGCGGGCGGTTTTCACCGATCACCGCGACGTGCTGACCGTCCTTGACACCCAGCCCGGCCAGGCCCGCAGCCAGTTGCTCGGCCTGTTCGGCCAGCTCCTGCCACGTCCAGGTCTGCCAGATTCCCAGGTCTTTTTCGCGCATGGCAACTTTGTTGCCGCGCACCTGGGCATGGTGTTCTATCCAGGCTGGGAAGGTGCCGGGTAAACCCGCTACCTGCTCTTTATCCATCCGCACAACCATGTCTCCTCCGAATTTTCCCGGCTTGTTATGGTCCAGGAGGCTGCTTATGATTGCGGCAGAAGGCAGATGTTATGCCCTCAAGCTATTTGCAGCCTGTTAATAATCAAGTTATCGGCTGCCCGTCCCGAAGATTGTCACGGACATGACATTCGACCTTTATCGAGGGTTAATCCTCATGCATGTTGTAGATGCTTTATCGGAGCGAGCCGCCTGGTTTCGCTTGTTGACACCCGAGCTGCAAGAGCGTGTCCGCCGCGACACACTGATCACCGCATACGAGGCCGGGGCCATCGTCGAACGCAAGGGAGAACGCGCCACCGCGTGGATTGGCGTGCTCTCGGGTTTGCTCAAAGTGTCGGTGGGTAATTCCGAAGGCAAGATCGCTTCCATGACCGGGGTACCTGCCGGTGGATGGATAGGCGAAGGCTCCTTGCTGAAAAACGAAGAGCGCAAATACGATGTAGTCGCCTTGCGCGACAGCCAGGTGGCCCGCTTGCCCGTACACAGTTTTAACGATTTGCTGGACCAGAGCATTGCTTTCAACCGCTACCTCCTGCATCAGCTCAATGAACGTGTGGCGCAATTTATCGGCAAGGCGGAATACAACAGCCTGTCTACCCCCGATGCCCGCGTGGCACGCTGTCTGGCAGAGCTGTTCAACCCGCTGCTCTACCCCGGAAAAGGTCTGCGCCTGGACATTACCCAGGAAGAGATCGGCTACCTGGCGCGTGTGTCGCGCCAACGAGCCAATCAGGCCCTGCGTCAACTGGAAAACGAAGGGCTGTTGTTGATCAAGTATGGTGGCGTCCAGGTACTGGACCTGGACGGCCTGAAACGTTACGGCGATGAGTATGCCGCCTGACTATGCGGCCACTGTGGGCTGCATCAAGGTCAATCCATACGGATGCCCGCACGCTCGATAACCGTGGCCCATTCAGCGCGTTCACGCTGGGCGTAAGCCTGGAATTCATCGGGCGTCATGGGCATGGGTTCCACCCCCATCTCGCGAATGCGCTGGTCCAGCTCGGGCGCTTTCAGGGCCTGCATCAAGTCCTGGCTCAAGCGTTGACGAGCGCCCTCGTCCATCTTGGGTGGGCCCACCAAACCTTGCCAGGCATAGGCGTAGAAGTCGGCAATACCAGCTTCGGCCATGGTTGGCACATCAGGCAACAGACTACTGCGCTCAGGCGTGGCAACCGCCAGCACCCGCAATTTGCCAGCCTTGATATTGGATAGCGCTGCGGCAGAATCCACAAAGGACATATCTACCTGACCGCCCAGCAAATCCTGGATGGCGGGTGCAGCTCCCTTGTAAGGAACGTGCACGATCTTGGTGTCCGTGCGCTGCTTGAACATCTCCAGAGCCAAATGGTGTGGGGAGCCACTGCCAGCGGACGAGGACGTCAGCTTTTCAGGCTGTTTACGCGCTGCTTCCAGTAGATCGGCCACGGTTTTATAGGGCGACTCCTGTGGCACTGCCAGCATCAGGGGGAAGCGGGCCAGACCGCCCACATAGGTGAAGGCAGCCGGGTCGTATTGCAGCTTGCTGTACAAAGAGGAGTTAAAGGCCAATGTGCCCGAATCAGCAGTACCCACGGTATAGCCATCCGGCTTGGCATTGCCGACATAGGTCGCACCGATAATGGTGGCAGCCCCCGGTTTATTTTCCACAATCAAGGTCTGGCCCAGGCTGCTTTCCAGCTGCTTGGCGACCAGCCGGGCAATCACATCTGAACCGCCGCCTGCGGGATAAGGTACTACCCAGGTGACGGCAGACTGGGGCCAGTCTGCTGCCAAGGCCGTTCCTGTCAGACTGGCGCTTAGCAACAGCACACCGGCTCCAAAGTTCTTCCAATGCATGATGTCTCCTCCATGCGTGTAGACAGCGCTTTTGGCGCTATTTTTTGTAAGTTTTAAGCATCCCGTCCGGGATGCGCAGAGACATTATGCGCGGACAGCCCTGCACAGGGCATTAGTAACGATGCGGATATCGATTAGCTGTAATCGCGTGCGCCAAACAGGGCCGAGCCGACCCGAACTTCAGTGGAGCCTTCCTGAATCGCCAGCTCGAAATCCCCGCTCATGCCCATGGACAGGCCTTGCACCTGTTCATGGCCCAGCTCCACCAGACGATCGCGCCACTGGCGCAAAGTCGCAAAGCAGGCGCGTATCGCCTGAGGGTCTTCGCTATTGACAGCCATGGTCATCAGACCCCGCACTTTCAGGGTATCCAGCGAACGCAAGGACTGCATGAAAGCCGGCAACTCCTCGGGTGCCAGCCCAAACTTGCTGGGCTCAGACGAAGTCTTGACCTGGATCAGCACATCCAGGCTGCGCTGCTCGATTTGCAGGTGCCGATCCAGGGCCTGGGCCAGGGACAAACGGTCCAAAGACTGTACTTCGCTGGCCAAACGCGCAATATCTTTGGCCTTATTGCTCTGCAGATGGCCTATCATCACCCACTGCACCGCGCGATCGGCCAGCTCGGCCTGCTTGTCCCGAATCTCCTGAACCTTGTTCTCACCCATTCGTGACAAACCCAAATCCAGGGCTTGAGCCAGCACGGGCACAGGAAAGGTTTTGCTTACCGGTAAAAGAGCCACCGCATCCGCAGGGCGGCCGGCCTGCAAGCAAGCCTGTTCGATACGTTGGCGCAATTGCGCCAAGCGACCAGAAAGGGAAGAGTCAGAAGAAGCCATCAATGCACCAGCACCCAGATAAAACCATCGCAAACGCTGCAAACACAACAGCGGCCATTTCCGATAGCATAACTGTTGCACACGGCCACCGCTAAGCCAATCCACAGCGTGTTTGCCAGGTTCTGCGTCTGTGCGCATTTTGCGTCTTCACTGTGTACTCGTATCCCGTTTCCCCAACCTTATCGAGGAGCTCATGACAGATCGTCCCACCCATGCTTTGCCGTCATACCTGAACGCCGACGACGTCGGCCCGTGGGGTATTTATCTCGAACAAGTGGAGCGAGTCACTCCGTATCTGGGCAAATTGTCCCGATGGGTTGAAACACTCAAGCGCCCCAAGCGCACGCTGATTGTCGACGTACCCATTGAACTGGATAACGGCACCGTGGCCCACTTCGAGGGCTACCGCGTTCAGCACAATACTTCCCGTGGCCCAGGCAAGGGCGGCGTGCGCTACCACCAGGATGTCACCCTGTCCGAAGTGATGGCTCTGGCTGCCTGGATGTCGATCAAATCGGCTGCCGTGAACCTGCCCTTTGGCGGTGCCAAGGGCGGTATTCGTATTGACCCGCGCAACCACTCCCAGGCCGAACTGGAGCGCATCACCCGCCGCTACACCAGCGAAATCGGTGTGATTATTGGCCCCAACAAGGACATTCCAGCCCCGGACGTGAACACCAACGCCCAGACCATGGCCTGGATGATGGACACCTACTCCATGAATGTCGGTGGCACCAGCACCGGCGTGGTCACCGGCAAGCCTGTCTCCCTGGGCGGTAGCCTGGGCCGTGTGGAAGCCACTGGCCGCGGCGTGTATACCGTGGGTTGTGAAGCGGCCCGCGACGCCGGTATCGACCTGAATGGTGCCCGCGTCATTGTGCAAGGCTTCGGTAACGTGGGTGGCACCGCTGCCCGCCTGTTCCAGGAAGCCGGTGCCAAGGTGCTGGCCGTACAGGATCACACCGGCACGGTATACAACCCCAACGGTCTGGACGTACTGGCCTTGCTGAACCACATGGAACAGCACAAAGGTCTGGCCGGAGCGCCCAATGCCGAGGCCATTTCCAACGAAGACTTCTGGCATATCGAAACCGATCTGTTGATCCCGGCCGCTCTGGAGGGTCAGATCAACAAGAACAATGCCGACCGCATCCGCGCCCGCATTGTGATCGAAGGCGCCAATGGCCCCACCACCCCCGAAGCCGACGACATCCTGAACGACAAGGGCGTGACCATTGTTCCGGACGTGGTGGCCAACGCCGGTGGCGTGACCGTGTCCTACTTCGAGTGGGTCCAGGACTTCTCCAGCTTCTTCTGGACCGAAGACGAAATCAACAACCGTCTGGAAATGATGATGCGCTCGGCCTACACCACGGTGGCGGCGGTTGCCAAAGAGCACAACGTCACCTTGCGTACGGCTGCCTTTATCGTGGGTTGCGCCCGCATTCTGGAATCTCGTCAGGTACGCGGCCTGTATCCATAAGGTCATAAGGCGGCGTACCCGGTTTATGCCGCTTTTTATGAGCAAAATACAGCGCTTGTGCAAAAAAAACAGGGGGAAAGCGGTAGAATCGGGCATCCAGGATATGACACCCGTATGAAACCCTTACCCCCTTTCTCTTTGACCGCAAGGACGTTGCTGTGAATAACAATGACCTGAACGCGGCGGTCCAGGTACGCGACATCCACAAACGCTTTGGCACCAACGAGGTGCTCAAGGGCATTTCCCTGCAAGCTCACAAGGGCGATGTGCTC
Source organism: Alcaligenes phenolicus (assembly GCF_032063905.1). NCBI lineage: Bacteria > Pseudomonadati > Pseudomonadota > Betaproteobacteria > Burkholderiales > Alcaligenaceae > Alcaligenes > Alcaligenes phenolicus. Next base: position 256,360 of record NZ_DAMBOE010000005.1, on the reverse strand, counting down.
TCCATTATTGGAGCCTCCGGCTCGGGCAAAAGTACCCTGCTGCGCTGCATTAACCACCTGGTCGTCCCCGATCAGGGCGAAATCCAGATCGGCAATGACATTTTGCGCAGCCATCGCAATCGCAAGGGCATTTGCCAGACAGACAATCCACGCCTGTTGGAACAAGTCCGCGCCCGCTTGGGGATGGTGTTTCAGAACTTCAACCTGTGGTCGCACCGCACGGTGCTGCAAAACGTCACCGAGGGCCCCATCCACGTCAAAGGCCGCCCGGCCCGTGAAGCGGCTGAATACGCCCGCGAACTGCTGGGCAAGGTAGGCCTGAGCAATAAATGCGATGCTTACCCGGCCGAACTGTCCGGCGGCCAGCAGCAGCGCGTGGCCATTGCCCGTGCCCTGGCCATGGACCCGGATGTCCTGCTGTTTGACGAACCGACTTCGGCGCTGGACCCGGAAATGGTGGGCGAAGTACTGCGCGTAATTCGCCAGCTGGCCCAGGAAGGCCGCACCATGATCCTGGTCACCCACGAAATGAATTTTGCGCGTGACGTCTCTTCCGAGACCATTTTCATGCACAACGGCCTGATTGAAGAACGTGGCCATCCCAAAGATCTGTTCGATAGGCCACAATCCGAGCGTCTACAGCAGTTTCTACAACCAATGCAGTAAGATCATCGCTTCGTGAATACGACACAGGCTGGAAAACCAGCAGGGCCAATACGGCTCTGACCAGCCTATCCACAAAGGAGAGCCAGACCATGAGTTTCCTCAGCAAGACCCTGATCTGTGCCAGCCTGGCCCTGTTGGGCTCCCAGGCTGCAATGGCAGACACCCTGAAAATCGGTACCGAAGGCGGTTACCCACCATGGAGCATGGTGGACGCAGCCGGTAAAGTCACCGGCTTTGACGCCGACGTGGGCGCTGCCCTGTGCAAGGAGCTGAACAGCGATTGCAAATTCATCGTGCAAGCCTTTGACAGCCTGATTCCTTCGCTGGATGCCAAACGCTTTGACCTGATCATCTCGGGCATGTCCTACACCCCCGAGCGTGCCAAGCGCGTGAATTTCAGTATTCCTTACGCCGTTGAAGACGCCATTTTCGTTCTGCCCAAGAACAGCGATCTGGTTGGCGCGGACAACGAACAAGCTATTTTTGATGGCCTGGCCGGCAAAACCATTGGCGTTCAAGGTGGCACCACTCACGGCGCTTTCCTGGCCAAGAAAGCCCCCAAGACCACCATCAAGAACTACGAGACCCTGGACCAGATGCAAATCGATCTGGACGCCGGTCGTCTGAACGGCACCTTTGCCGATCTGACCTCCCAGTCCAAGTTCCTGCATAAAGTCGGCGAGGACAACTTTGCCCTGTCCAAGCTGGTCATCAAAGGCTCTTCCGACCCTGAAACTCTGGGTTATGGCATTGCCGTCGGTATTCACAAAGACAATGCAGAACTGAAAGCCAAGGTTGACGCTGCCCTGTGCAAGCTGATCGACGATGGCACCGTCAAGACCGCCAGCGAAAAGTGGTTTGACATCGACATCGCCAACTACGAGATCTGCAAGAAATAAGTCGAGAAGTACCACTTGATGCTAGAGACCATTTTTAATGTGCTGCGCGAAGGCTGGGGCTGGATGTTCCTTCGCGGAGCAGCAATGACCTTGCTGATCTCCGTTTTGGGCATGGCCCTGGGCGTAGTCATTGGGATTACAGGAGCCAGCATCAAGACCAACGGGCCACGCTGGCTGCGTGGCCCCGTTAGCCTGTACACCACGGTTGTTCGCAGTATCCCCGAGCTGCTCATCATCTACCTGCTGTTCTTTGGCTCGGTCCAAGTCGTCTCCGATCTGGCCGATCTCATGCGCATGGAAGATGTCATGACGCGCTGGTTCCCCGCGCTGGTTGGTATTCTGGCCATCGGCCTGATTGCAGGCTCGTACAGCGTGGAAGTGTTTCGCGGTGCCTTGCAAGCCATTCCCGAAGGCCAGATCGAGGCCGCCAAAGCCATTGGCATGTCCCCCTGGCAGCGCCTGCGCCGCATTATCCTGCCGCAAATGTTCTGGTACGCCCTGCCCGGCGCCAATAACGTCTGGCAAACCGCATTGAAAGACACGGCCCTGATCTCCCTGGTGGGTCTGGTCGAGATCATGCGTGCGGCTACCCTGGGTGCCGCCAACACGCGCGAACCCATGGCCATGTACCTGATTGCAGGCGTGCTTTATTTTCTGATTGGTGCCTGTAGTCAGGCCCTGTTTTTGCTGGCCGAACGCTATACCGGCAAAGGCATGAGAGCCCAGGCATGATTGATCTGGAATTATTCAATACCACCGTCGAAACCCTGTTCAAGGGGTTCGGCATGAGCGTCTATATCGGTCTGTGGGGCATTGTGCTGTCGCTGTTCATCGGCCTGTCACTGGCCCTGATGCGCCAGTCCCATAGCCGCATTTTGCGCAGCTTTGCCTTTAGCTACAGCACGGTATTTCGTGGCACCCCATTGCTGGTGCAGTTGTTCCTGCTGTACTACGGTGTGGGCACCCTGAGTTTTGTAAAGGACTCACCCACGTTGTGGTGGCTGTTCAGCGACGGCATGCGCTGCGCGATTCTGGCCATTGGTCTGAACAGTGGCGCCTACGTCAGTGAAGTCTTCCGGGGCGGTTTTCAGGCTGTGCCAGTGGGCCAGATCGAGGCAGCCAAGTCCATCGGCATGTCCGCCTGGATGCGCTTTCGTCGCGTGGCGTTTCCTTTGGCGATTCGCCAGGCCTTGCCCGCGTACAGTAATGAAATTGTGCTGGCCATCAAAGGCACCAGTCTGGCCTCGACCATTGCTGTCATGGACCTGACCGGCCATGCCAAACGCTTGATGAACCAGAACTACGCCATCATCGAGACCTTTGTTATTGCGGGTCTGCTGTACCTGCTGATCAACTTTACCCTGCTATCGGTGGTGCACCTGGTCGAGCGCTGGTTGAAAGTGCGCCGTTAACCCGGCGCCACCCCAGGCTCTCCGCACCCCCTAGCGCAACAACTGGACGCGGAGCACCCTCACATGCCGACACGCCCCAAACTGGCCCTGGTGGGCACCGGCGGCACCATTGCCGCCACAACCCAATCCAATCTTGGCCTGACGGACTACGACATCACCCAGGGCGTAGAAACGCTATTGCAAGCCGTGCCCGGCATAACCGAGCTGGCTGACCTGGAGTGCCACCAGATTTTCAACGTGGACAGCCGGGCCATGGGCTCGCTGATGCTGCTGGAGCTGTCCCACAAGCTCAATGCACTGCTCGCACGACCGGACATCAACGGGGTCGTCATTACCCACGGCACCGATACGCTGGAAGAAAGCGCTTTTTTCCTGCACCTGACCCTGAAAACTGACACACCCGTGGTTATGGTGGCGGCGATGCGCCCGGCTTCAGCCTTGAGTGCGGACGGGCCACTGAATCTGTATCAGGCCGTGCAAGTGGCCTGCTCGCCCTTGGCCAACGACCAAGGTGTGCTGGTGCTGCTGAATGATCAAATCCACAGCGCCCGCTTTCTGAGCAAGCAGCACACCACCCAGACCAGCGCCTTTGGTTCACCCGATGCAGGCCCGCTGGGCCTGGTATCAGGAGGCCAGCCGCGCTTCATGATGCGTACACTGCTGCCCCACACTCACAGCAGCCTGTTCGATGTGCGCTCTTTGCACAGCCTGCCTAAAGTGCAGATTTTTTATGATCACCCCGATACTTTGGCCGAACTGTACCGCCACGCCGCACAAAGCGGTGTGCGAGGCATTGTGGTGGCGGCGACTGGCAACGGCAGCCTGACCCCCGGCGCCTTGGAAGGTGTCAGCCGGGCACACCGACTGGGCGTAGTGTGTGTGCGGGCCTCTCGCATTCATGCAGGACCTGTGACAGACAGTGCTTATGACCAGGATCACCACACCATTGCCGCGCATTACTTGCCTGCTCAAAAGGCCCGAATTTTATTAATGCTGTGTCTGGCTGCTCAGCTGGAGCACGATGAGATAGAGGCGGCTTTCCGCGACTATTAAGGTTCGGGCTTTCGCCGTCGTCCCTTGGACACGGTGGCTAAGTAACGGCCAGGGGCGGCAAGGCTGGCTGTGGCTGTGGCTGTGGCTGTGGCTGTGGCTGTGGCTGTGGCTGTGGCTGTCAGATGCTACGGCCGATACCCATCAAGTGACTACGCCAACACTGTTCGGCTTTTCGGCTTTTCGGCTTTTCGGCTTTTCGGCTTTTCGGCTTTTCGGCTTTTCGGCAATAGCGTACTCAAGCGCAATGCCAATAGACTCACGCCAATTCCAGCTGCCGCTGACTGCTGAAGCGTCTTTGCTCACCCGTTATGGGGTCCACAAAGGCAATGTGCCGAGCCAGCAACTGCAAGGGCTGGCTGAAATCGTCCGCGCCACGCTCCGGCAAGAGTTCGGGGTAGAACACATCATGGACAATAGGTGCCCCCAGGCTGCTCAAATGCACGCGTAGCTGGTGCTTGCGGCCACTTTTGGGACGCAGGCGGTACAAGGCAAGCTCCTGACCCTGCTCACCCTGCCAGTGGCGTTCGCAAATAATTTCGGTGCTGCTATTGGCCTCGCCCTCAACCTCACACATGACAAACTTGCCGGGCACTTCTTTCATGCAGCTGCTGTACAGCAGCCCATTTGCCAGCTTTTCCTGAAACGGCGCGACCGCTTCATATTCTTTCTCGATCCCGCCCTGCTGAAACAAGGACTGATAGGCCCCGCGAGCCGCAGGATCACGACAAAACAGCAAGATACCTGCTGTTTCCCTGTCCAACCTGTGAATGGGGCTGATGTCATCCTCTCCGAAGTCCCGCCGCAAGCGAGTCAGCGCGGTTTCGTACAAGTAGCGACCGCCCGGCGTTGTAGCCAGGAAGTGCGGTTTGTCCACCGCAATCAGGCGCTCGTCCGCATATAGAACAGGCATCTCGAAGGGCACGGCCGCTTCATTCTCTACCATGCGGAAGTACCACAGCCAGCGATCGGGCTGATAAGGCGAGCCTGGCTGTTGTGCCACTCCTGCCTGATCCAGAATGTCGCCTCGTGCCAGTCTGTCCAGCAGGACCTCGGGGCTGACGTGAGGAAAGCGTTCCAGCAAGAACTCCTCCAGCAAAATCCAGGGCCCGCGTGGGCACCATACCTTGCTGGGGCTGACCCCATTGCGTGAAGGCAGGGGCGGCGCACTTGTTATTGATGTCATTACAAAAACAAAATAGAAAATGGCCCGCTATTGCAGCGGGCCAGCCATCCAGTGGCGTCAGTGTACTACCAGCCGCCGCCGAGGCTGCTGGCTCGCTCAACTCTGGACAGCACCTTGTGGGGCGGCATCATGACGGATCCGGCGGCCTTGCCTTAGCCACAACCAGAGCAGAATCAGAAAAGCAGGAATATAAACCCAAAACTCGGAAGGACGATCTGGATGAGGCACTTTCACCTGCTGGATATCCCAGCCCTGCTCCCATCCGGCCCGCCGCGCTGAACTGCCAAAAGCCACCGAGGCAATTTGCGCCGTATCGCCGAAAGCCATCACCGTCAGCCCTGCCTGAGACAAACGCTTGCTCGCCGCTGCCAAGCCGGTCGCCCCATCTCCTTGCGGCAAGCCGGGCAATGATACAGCCACTGTTTTCTGCAAGTCTTTACCCTCCAGATTCATCCCCGCTAGTTGCACCACCAGATTGCCTCCGTCTGGCGTGTTCTGAACAATCTGCATCAACTCTGACGCGGGGCGACTCTGGTACTTCTCGCTGATATGGTCCATGAACCAGTCCGGTCGGAACAGCATGAACGTCACCAACAGGAGCAAGACGGTCTCCAGCCAGCTTGTTTTGATGCGCAGCCATCCCATGGTTGCCGCCGCAAATGTCAGGGAAGCCACGGTCGCACCCACCACGACCATAATCAACTCCCAGACACCATGTATGCCGATCAACAAGAGCATGGGATTGAAGATGAACATGAAGGGCAGCACGGCCGTACGCATGGCATAGGTCACGCCCTGCACCCCTGTCTTGATCGGGTCCTCCCCTGAAATGGCAGCGGCTGCAAAGGTAGCCAAGCCCACAGGCGGGGTGATGTCCGCCATGATCCCGTAATAAAACACGAACATATGGACGGCAATCAGCGGAATGATCATGCCGCTTTGCGCCCCCAGCTCCACCACTACCGGCGCCATCAAGGTCGCCATCAGAATGTAGTTGGCGGTGGTCGGCATACCCAGGCCCAGAACCAGACACACAGCAGCGGTAAAAAACAGCATGACCAGCACATTGCCCATGGAGACCAGCTCCACAAAAGCTGTCATGCGCAGGCCCAGACCCGTCAAGGTAATGGCACCCACAATCAAGCCGGCCGTCCCGCAAGCAATGCCGATGCCCACCATATTGCGGGCACCTTCCTGCAGCCCCACCCAGACTTCACTGACGCCTTGGCGCAATGGCTGAGCTGTCGCCTGCTTGCGGAACCAGGCAATGATGGGACGCTGGGTTGCCATCTGGAACAACATGGCCACAACGGCCCAGAAGGCCGACAGGCCCGCAGACATCACTTCTACCGTCAGACACCAGACCAGAATGCCGATAGGGATCAGAAAATACAAACCGGCTCGCACCGTTGGCCAAGGCTCGGGGCGCACCGGTGTGTTGACATTGATATCGGTGGGCAGGTCCTCGTGGTCTGCGGCCACTTTCAGCAAGAACACATACAGAACCAGCAGCAGGAACAACAGGATCCAGATAGCGGCGGCACCGGCTACCGCCTGAACCCCTACGCCTATCCAGTACACCAGTCCCATCACAATCAAGGTGCCCGCCGTACCCATGCCCCAGCCGGCCAGCTTCTGCATAAACGTTCTGGGTTTGCCCGATGCCATCATCGGTTGTATTCCCAGCTTGAGCGCTTCCAGATGCACGATATAAAACAACGCGATATACGAAATTACCGCGGGCAGCAGCGCATGTCGAATGATGTCGGTATAGGGAATGCCAACATACTCAATCATCAGGAAGGCCGCCGCTCCCATGACAGGCGGCATGATCTGACCATTGACGGAAGAGGCCGTTTCAATGGCCCCGGCCCGAATACCGCCGTAACCGGCTTTCTTCATCAAGGGAATCGTGAAAATACCGCCCGTCACCACATTGGCAACGGAGGACGCAGACACAATGCCATTCACCGCCGAGGACACCACGGCAACCTTGGCAGGCCCACCACGCAAATGCCCCAGCAAGGCAAACGAGACCTGCATCATGTAATTGCCCGCCCCGCAACGATCCAGCAAGGAGCCCAGCAATACAAAAATAAAGATATAAGAAACCGAAACGCCCAGTGCGACCCCATAAACCCCTTCGGTAGTCAGCCACATATGCGAGACCAGGCGCTGCAATGAAGCTCCGCGATGAGACAGAGCATCCGGCAGCCAGGGGCCGAGAAAAATATAAGCGATAAAGATCAGTGCCAATACGGCCATCGGCGCCCCCAAAGAGCGACGTGTAGCCTCCAGCAATAACACCAGGCCAACACTGGCCACGACCACATCCATTGTGGTCGGGATGCCGGGGCGCATGGCCAGTTCTTTATAGAAAAAGAACAAATATGAGCCGCAAAAGGCAGCGATCAGGGCCAGGACCCAGTCATGAATTGGAATACGGTCCCGAGCCGACTTTTTGCGGGCAGGGAAAGCCAGATAGGCCAGAAACATGGCAATGCCCAAATGCAGGGCTCGCGCTTCAGTGTCATTGAAAATGCCCAGATTCAGGGCAAAGGGCAGCGGGGAAGCGTACCAAAGCTGAAACAAGGACCAGCCTATGGCCGCCAGAAACAAAACCATGCCCGCTGCACCCGCAACAGTGCGCCCGCCCCTGTCTACGTCTGCAACCAGCTTTTCCAGTTCTGCCGTTTCATCCTGTGTCAGGGCGACGTCCGGCCCCATTTTCTTCTGTTCTTGTTGTGTCATTTGCATATGTCTCCAGGAAAGCCTGGTTTGAAGCACCGATGCAGCCGGGTCAAACGACCAAGCACCGATCACCTGGGCCAGGCAGCCCAGGAACTCCAAACCAGAAGCAAGACCACTGCCGGTGCGGTGGCACTTGCGACCAGGCCAGCGTAGCCAGCCTGGTCAATATCAGGCCGCCTTACAGCAGCCCTTTTTCCTTGAAGTACTTTTCGGCCCCTTTGTGCAAAGGAGCAGACAGGCCGTTCTTGACCATGTCTTCTTTTTTCAAGTTTGCCAATGCAGGATGCAAACGCTTGAAATCATCAAAGTTGTCGAACACGGCTTTGACGACGTTATAAACGGACTCTTCAGGGACATCCTCCGACGTCACAAAAGTCGCTAAAACACCGTAAGTTTGGACATCGTCTGGGTTGTTGGGGTACAGACCACCCGGAATGACGGCCTTGGCATAGTAAGGATAGGTTTCGACCAGTTTTTCTACAGCAGGCCCCGTCAGAGGAACCAGCTTGGCGCCACAAGATGTGGTCGGGTCCTGAATATTGGCCGAAGGGTGCCCGACTCCATAGATAAACCCATCAATCTTGCCATCACACAGGGCTGGACCATGTTCGTCCGGGCGCAGTTCGGAGGCCAGCGAGAAAAAGCTGTTATCCAGGCCCATTGCCTGCAACAACTGATCCATCGATGCTCGTGTGCCCGAACCCGGATTGCCTACGTTAAACCGTTTGCCCTTGAAGTCGTCAAAGGTACTGATATTGGCTTCTTTGCGCGACAACACCGTAAAGGGTTCGGGATGGATAGAAAACACCGAGCGCAGCTTGGTGTAGGCACCGCCGTCCTTGAACTGCCCTTCGCCGTTATAGGCGTTGTAGCCCACGTCGGACTGCACCACCCCCAGATCCAGTTCGCCCGCCTTGATGGTATTGACGTTAAACACCGAACCGCCGGTAGACTCGACAGAGCATCGCACGCCATCGGTCCCACGGTCTTTATTCACCAACCGGCAAATAGCTCCGCCGGCCGCGTAATACACCCCTGTCACCCCACCCGTTCCAATGCTGACAAATTTTTGCTGGGCACTGGCCGGCAAAGGGCTCAATAACATGGCACATAAAGCGGCTGCTGTGCTTGATGCCAACACCAGTTTCTTACCTGTTTTCTTTGCAGTGTGCTTCATCTTTTGTCTCCCTTGGGGTGGACCCCATTTGAATTGCCGGAATGTCCGGTTTACTTTCTATCGTGGTGCTCAAGGCGGATTGGTGACAGCAACATCACCCTCCTGCCAATAAATCTCCTGACGGCGAAATGAGGACTCCAGCTGCGCAAGACGCTCTACCACTGTCTTGCCGCCCTGTGCAGCGATACGAGCCAGCAGATGTTCGGCTACGGTCACAGGCCCTACCAAGGAATGAAAAAAGCTGGCCATGGGCTGCTTGCCCGTATGAGGATCAAACAGCAATACATGCTTGGCACCTTGTGCAATGGGTGACAAGACACTGTCGGTCAGGGCCACCACAGTCGTGCCACGCTCCACCGCAGAGCGAACGCTGTTCACGACGGCCTTCACATACGGGGCCTGGCTGATCACAAGCAGCACACCACCACTTTCCAGGCCAGTCTCCAGCTCCACCAATACATCTGCGGCACGGTTAAGCAACACCCCGTTGCCACACATCAGTTGATAGGCGTAATGCATCTGGAAGGCACAGGCAAAGCTGGCGCCCGCCCCTAGAAAGCCAACCTTGGGTGCCGCCAGAATAGCTTTGGCACATGCATCCAGGCTACCTGCCGGGTTAAGCCGAAGGACAGACTCCACCGCGGCCTCCTGCTGCTGGCCCAAGGCCTGGGTCTGCTGTTCGGCAGCGCGACTACCTTGCAAAGATTGAGCCCGCGAAGCCATGGTATCGTCATTGCGATGCAAGGCTTGTTGAAACGGCGCCCGGAAACGATCATAGCTGTCATAACCGGCAGCCCGTGCCAAACGCAGCATTGTGGCGGGAGCCACTGACAAGGCCTGAGCTTGCCTGCGCATGGACCAAAGGCTGACCTCAACAGGATGGCGCTCGACCCACTGGGCAGCCCGAAGCAACTCAGGCGTCAATTCTGGCAAAATGCGTTGCAGTCGCAGCAAAGGTTCCATTCGGCTTCCATCGACGTTCTGCTGGAAATAAAACGAATGGTAATCTGAACCGACTAAAAAAAAACAAGTGTTTTCCTAGGGTTTGCCCGCAAACTATCCGGCACGTAATCACTTGTTTGTCGGTGAAATGCGCCCCACCAGCTTCTGCCGTCAACGCTGCCGCGCTAGCGTATATCAAAAAAATCGTAGCGTTTGTCTGTGTAAGAACGCTGGATATCTACCTGCTCGACCTGGGCCTGTTCAGGGCCAATATGCAGCCAGCTGACCATCTGGTCAATCGCATCCGTACTGCCCTGCAACACCAGCTCAACCGACCCATTGGCCGCGTTACTGACCCAACCTTTGACGCCGTATAGATGAGCATGGCGCAGCGCACTTGCCCGAAACCCCACCCCCTGCACCCGGCCTTTAACACACACTTCTACCGTTTCACAATCCGCCATTAGCCTGCTCCCTGCTATTTGTGCCCGAAATGTGGCAGCATCCGCCCCGCATCTCAATATTCAGTTAAATTAGTCGCATCATTGTTGCATGACCGCACCCGCCCCCGCTTACCTGCTTTGTGCAGCCTCTACCCTATGAATTTGCCCCGCCTTTTTACTCTATCGCTGCGCAGGGCAATGTACGTGCTAGGCATGCTGGCCACTCTGGGTTTCGTCGCCCCCGCCGCCCATGCTGCACCGCATTCCCAGCAGCATATTGTGCGCGTGGGTATTTACGAAAACCCGCCCAAACTGCTGCTGGACAGCCAAGCCAGGCCCGGCGGCATCATGGGCGAGCTGCTGCTGGAGATTGCCAAGCGTGAAGGCTGGACTCTGGAAGCCGTGCAATGCGACTGGCAGCAATGCTTGAATGCCCTGCAAAATGACTTGCTGGACATTGTGCCCGGCCTGGCTTATTCCCCTGAGCGCGCCGCCCTGTACAGCTTTCACAATCGTGCCGTGCTGGAGGACTGGTCTCAGATCTTCACCGGCAAAACCACCCATATCGGTGCGCTGAACGATTTGAATGGCAAACGCATTGCCGTCATGAGCGGAACCCTGCAACTAACCCAGCTCTACAATATTTTGCAGAAACTGGAGTTGGGTTCCAAGCTGGTCATTACTGACTCCCAATACAATGCCCTGAAACTGGTCCAAAGCAAACAGGCCGACGCCGCCGTAGTCGGCCATTTATTTGGAGTGCGCCATGCGGGCGAGCACGGCCTGAAAACCGCCCCCATCCGGCTGGAGCCAACCAATACCTACTTTGTCACGGCCAAGGACCGCCACCTGGACCTGCTGGCCGCCATTGATACCCACATCAAGCAATGGCAAGACAATAACGACCCGTTTTACACAGAAACACTGAACCAATGGGGCCTGCGCCTGATCGAGAAACCGACCAAGCCCTGGATTATCCCCGCCTTGCTGACACTGGGTGTCTTGCTGACTATTGCCCTGCTGACCGTCACCCTGATGCGCATTGGCCTGCGTCGTCAACGCAAGAAGCTGGTCCGTACCGAGCACCATCTGCATACGGTGCTGGATGCGATTGATGCGTACGTCTACATCAAGGACGATCAGTTTCGTTATCAGTACGCCAACCGCAAGCTGTGCGAAGACCTGAACTACACGACCGTCAGCATTGTGGGCAAAACCGACCAGGATTTGTACGCTAACAAGCAGACTATTAACGAGTTTCGCCATAATGACGAGCAGGTGCTGTACAGCGGTGAACGCCTGGCCGTGGAAGAAGTGGTACGCGACCGGAAAGGCGATATACGCGCCACGTTCTTTTCCATCAAAATGCCGGTGAATGACCCCGAGACCCGGCAGACCAGTCTGTACTGTATCTCCACGAATATCTCGGCCCTGAAAGCCACGCAGTCAGAGAACTACCGGCTGGCTTTCTATGACCCGCTCACCGAGCTGCCCAACCGCCGCCTGCTGCTGCAGCGTCTGGAACGTCACCTGCAGACCATAGAACCGTACAAACGACCCGGTGCGCTGTACTTTCTGGATCTGGACCGCTTCAAGCACATTAACGATGCACGAGGGCACGCGATTGGCGATGCCTTGCTGCGCAAAGTCGCGCGCCGTCTGTCCTTGATGATTGATCCCCAGGACATCGTGGCCCGCCTGGGCGGAGATGAATTCGTCATCCTGAAAATCCTGCATCCCGGCACTGTGCGTGACTGCTACAAGGAGGCCCTGGAGTTTGCCGAGCTGGTGCGCACCCGTCTGGAAGAGCCCTACAGCATCGAAGGCCACTCCTACCTGAGTAGCAGCAGTATCGGCCTGGCCCTGATCACCGACAGCACCCTGACCTCGGAAGATCTGATGCGACAGGCCGACACGGCCATGTATCGCTCCAAGGAAAATGGTCGCAACCAGATCACCTTGTACGAGCCCGGCATGCAGGAGGCCGTCGAGGAGCATTTGAACCTGCAGCACGATCTGCGTTTTGCTATCGGCTCGGATCAACTACGCCTGTTCGTCCAGTCCCAATACGACAAGCAAAACCGCATGTGCGGGGCCGAAGTGCTGCTGCGCTGGCTGCATCCTACTCGTGGCATGCTGACACCCAATCTGTTCATTCCCTTGGCGGAAAGCACGGACTTGATCACTCCATTGGGCGACTGGATCATGGCTTCGGTGTGTGCCTTGCTGCTGCAAACTCAGCAATGTCAGTTCCCGATTTCCATCAACGTCAGCCCGATTCAATTCCGTCGACCCGACTTTGCTCGCCGCACCCGCCAGATTCTGGAGAGCAGCGGCGCACCCGCCCACCGCCTGATCTTTGAAATTACCGAGGGCGTGCTGATGGAGGACTTTGCCTCCGCCAACAGCATGATGCGAGAACTGAAAGACCTGGGCATCCGCTTTTCCATGGACGACTTTGGCACAGGCTACTCCAACCTGGCCGCCATCCGCCGCCTGCCTCTGTATGAGCTGAAAATGGACCGCAGCCTGATCCTGGGCGTACCCATGGAACAAGAAGCCAACGCCATTGTGCGCACGGTGCTGGCCATGGCAAGACAGCTAGGGCTGCATGTCGTGGCCGAGGGCGTGGAAAACGAGCAGCAAAAAGAATTCCTGCTGCGTCGCGGCTGCCATGCGCTGCAAGGCTATCTGTTCAGTGCACCGCAATTGGTGGAGCAGTGGCTGGAGCTTATTGAGCAGGATGATGGCGCTCAACCATAAAAGCCATCGACCGCACTAAACCAGCCTCAACGCCCCTCAGCCAGTTCAAAAACTCAACCCCAGGCGAAACAGCAAATAGGCCAAGAATAACGTCAATATTTGCATATCGTATAGCGATCATATACACTATACAAATGATTAAGAGCTTCCGACACAAGGGTCTTCAGGCTTACTTTGAAACCGGCTCCAAATCCGGCATCCAAGCCAAGCATGCTGTTCGCCTTCAGATTCAGTTAACGGCCCTGCACTCTGCTACTCAAGCGGAAGATATGAACGCCCCCGGATGGAAGCTCCACAAGTTATCTGGCAAAAACACCAAAGGCCAATCTGTACAAGATCACTACACAATATCGGTTAGCGGAAACTGGCGTCTAACCTTTTACTTTGAAGGCGAAGACGCTGTTTTGGTGGACTACCAGGACTATCACTAGGAAAACACTATGCGTATGCACAACCCATCCCACCCCGGCCCAGTCTTGCGGGAATACTTGGGCGAACTCAGTGTCACAGAGGCGGCATCCCGTCTTGGCGTAACGCGTGCAGCCTTATCGCGCATCCTCAATGGTTCTGCCGGTATTTCGGCAGACATGGCCTTACGTCTGCGCGACGCGCTTGGAACCAGCGCCGAGATGTGGATCAATATGCAGTCCCACTACGATCTGTGGCAGGCAGAGCAAAAGCCAAGGCCCAAAGTCGTGTCCTTTCATGGACCTGCTCATGCCTGAGCGACGACGCGCGGAATAAACAATAAATCGATGTGAGCTACACGGCGTACTCGGACGCCATGTGCTTTTTCGGCCTGCAATCTACCCTATATCCTCAAGCCTGCTCCAGATTAGGTATCTGGCTCTTTGTCCTGAACTGGCTCTGCCTCTTCCGGCAAGACCCAATCCAGACGTTCGTGCTCTATATCCGTATGCAAGGGCTCAATGCCAGGTTGGGTGCGTTTAGCCCTGGCCGATAGCTCGGCAAAGCGGCTGACTTTCCCGTACAAGCCTTGCTGGCCGGCCAGTGCAGTCACCGCGCTGTTGTAGTGCTTGCCCGCCTGTCCCAAGGTTTCACCCAGCTTTTTCAGGCGCTCGGCCAGGATGGATACCTGGTTGTAGATATCACCTGCGCGCTGACTTAATTCATGGGCTTGCTCGTTGCTGCGCACCATCATCCAGATATTGGCTACGGTACGCAGAATAGGCAGCAAGGTTGTGTGCGAGACCATCAGGACGTTCTTGCCCAGGCCGTAGTCAAACAGGCCATGATGATGCTGCAAAGCCTGCATATAGGCCGCTTCAATGGGCACGTACATGAACACGAAGCCGGGGCTGTTCAAGCCTGCCAAGGCGCTGTAATCCTTGGAGGCCAGATCATCAATATGATTGCGTAGCGCTTGCACATGCGCTTGCAGGCTTTGTTGACGTTCCTCGTCAGTCTCAGCGCGGATAGCACGGTCGTAATCCACCAGGGACACTTTGCAATCGAGCACCAGATGCTTGTCCTGCGGCAGGTGCACCACGAAGTCGGGGTATCGCAAGCGGCCTTGCTCGTCGCGGGCCTGCCATTGTGTGTCAAAGTGGACACCTCGTACCAAACCGGCCACTTCCAGCGTTTTTTCCAGCTGCGTTTCGCCCCAGTTGCCGGTGGTCTTTTTATCGCCCTTCAGAGCCACCGCCAGGGAGTGAGCCTCGGCACTCATGCGCAGGCCCATTTCCTGCATGCGTTGCAGCTCCAGATTCAAGGCGGTCTGGCCTTTGACGGACTCATCGTGCACTTGGTTCACGCGCAACTGGAAACCGGCCAATTGCTCCCGGAACGGCCGCAGCATTTCATCCAAAGTGCGCTGACTATCCTGACGCAAGGTCTGTCCTTTGGCCTCCAGAATCTGCTGGGCCAAAGACTCGAACTGCAAACGCATCTGCTCGCGGCTATGCTCCAGGTCCTCTTGTATGGCCTGATTGCGCATCTCCTGAGCCTGCAACTGGGCATCGCGGCGTATCAGCTCTTTGTCCAGCTCCACCGCCCTATCCTGCGCATCCTGAGTCTGCTCCTGAGCAGAGGCCAGATCTTGTTCCAGACGTGTGCAGCGATCCGCCAAGGCCTGCTCAATAGGCGCACTAATGCGTGCCCGCAGCCACAGCCCGATCAGCAAACCCAGCGCCAAGGCGACCAGGGCAATCAGCACATCCAAGCCCCTCAAATCCAGCTCCATCCACCGTACTCCTGCCCAGCACCGCCCGCTCAGGAATGCCCTGGCGGGTCTGTCTGGCTAAGCCTGCTATTTAACCGTATAACGCTGGTAATTTATACACCCTTTTTCAGTCTTCTTCGAAAGAGAGCGGGATGTTTTCATCCAGCCTGCATCCACAGAAAACCTGCAGCCATGCAGTCACATCCAGATAAAACTGGACGCTAAATCCCGTATTTGGGGGACAAATCAGAAACGTCTGCTCGTTAGGATGGGGAGGTCTCTGATTTTTATGTCCTGTCATGAACTGGATCAGCAATGCACGGATCGTGGCGATTTTCTCCGTCGTCTGCCTGCATATCGCCGCCTACGCCGTCCTGAATGCCGAGTTGGGTACTGCCAACTGGTGGAGTGGCAATCTTTACGACGCCGCCACCCGCTGGTGTGTGCCGGTATTCGTCATGGTCAGCGGCGCACTCTTGCTGGAGCCTCGTCCCCAGGAAGGCATGAAGCTGTTCTATCGAAAGCGAGCATCGCGAGTCTTGCTGCCGCTGCTGTTCTGGACCGCTTTCTATCTGGGCTGGACGGCCTTCAAGCAGCATTGGTGGACGCCGGAAGCGGACCCCTATCCCTATCTGGAGCGGCTGCTGCAGGGTCGGCCTTATTTCCATCTCTGGTTTCTGTACATGATTGTGTTCCTGTACCTGTTCACGCCCTTTTTGCGTCGCATGGTCCAGAACACCAACTTGAAGCAGCTGGCTGCGCTGACCGGGGCGGCCTTTGTGCTGTCTGCCCTTAGCACCCTCAGCAATCCGGACTTGAACACCCACTCTGCGCCCTTCTTTACCTGGTTCCTGTCCTATCTACCCTATTTCCTGCTTGGCTATCTGCTGCGCAAAGTGCCGGTGACCGTGCCTCGCTGGCTGACTATCACGGTGCTGCTGGGCAGTATCGTGGCAACGGCCTGGGGTTTTTATGCACTGGCTATCACGCACGATAGACAAACGGGTGCGTACTTTTATGATTACCTGAGCATCACCGTCATCCCCATGTCCATCGCGCTGATTCTGCTGCTGCGTGACTGGGATCAGCCCTTGATCAACTCGCGTATCAGTGCCCATCTGGCGGAGCTGACTTTGGGGGTGTATTTGATCCACCCCTGGCTGATCGACCTGATGTACCGCTACCTGTTCACGGCACTGGATTTCAATGCGCTGTGGTCGATTCCGGTGCTGGCGGTAGCTATTTATGGGCTATCCCTCTTGCTGACGGCGGGCCTCAAAGCGACGCCGGTTTTGCGGGCAACCGTCTAAAAACAAATACGTCAAAAAAAATGGGCAAGCTTCCAAGGGAAAACTTGCCCATTTCCATCTACTGGTGCGCAATCATCGCTACTGATTACTAGTGGCCAATTACCCAGCACCCAACATTCAATACCACGCCCTGCTACCGTAAACCCATGACCGGCCACGGACAATTGATTGCCACGTACCCATCATCCGCTTCAAGATCTAAGGACGAAATGGAGCATCATCAATAGGCGAAGCCTCGCCCGTCAGATGAGCCGCCAGAATCGCCGCGCTGCCGCAAGCCAAGGTGAAGCCCAATGCGCCTTGGCCTGCATTCACCCACAAGCGACCGGCCAGCTTGCTGGCCCCCACAACGGGCTTGCCCGAAGGCGTAGCAGGACGCAAACCGGCCCAGGTCTGCGCCTGCTCCAGCGGCAGGCCAGGGAATAGATCCTTCACCTGTTGCTTCAAAGTCGCCATACGGGCAGCGGGAATATCCAGGCCATCAAAACCGATATCTACCATCGCGGCCATACGCAGCACTTCACCCAAACGGGCATACACAATGCGCTGTTCGTAGTCGGTCACGCTGATAGCCGGCACGGCCTGATTCAAGCCTTCCAGAGGCAGGCTCAAGCTATAACCCTTCAAGGGGTAGATCAGAGGACGGCCACCCAGCTGACGCAGCAAAGGCACCGTGCCCATACCGCTGGCCACAACAAACTGATCCGCCTGTATCTCGCCTTCAGCGGTTTGCACCGCACGGATATCGCGCCCTTCCATTACAAAGCGCTGCACCGGCGTGTTCAGCTTCAACTGGTAGTCGCTGTCGTTTTGCATACGCTCATGCAAGGCCACGGAAAACAGATAAGCATCGCCAGCTTCTTCGCTAGGGGTGTAAATCGCCCCCTGCAAGCGCGAGCCCAACGCCTGCAAGGAAGGCTCCAGCTCCAGCACTTGGGCCGCTTCCAGCACTTGTTGTGACGATCCCATATCCGCCTGCAATTGCGCCTGTTCACGCGCATGCTGGAATGGGCCGGGGCTGCGGAACACAATCAACTTGCCATTGTTTTGATGGGCAAATTCCAGATTGAAGCGCTCTTGCCAGTCGTGCAGGATATCGCGGCTTAGATAGGACAAGGTCAGCATCTGCGCGGTAGTACGGCGCACCACATCGCTCCGGCAGGCTTTCAGAAAATGCAGCAGCCAACGCCATTGCTGCGGGCTCAACGCAGGCTTGAAGCGCAGAGGCGAGTCTTTATTCAATAACCAGCGTGGCAAATCCTTGAACACACCGGGATCGGCCAGGGGGGCCACATAGCTGTAGCTTAACTGTCCGCCGTTGGCAAAGCTGGTCTGTCCGGCCACTTGCGAACCGGCTTCCAGTACCGTGACCTTCACCCCTTTCTGGCGCAACATGAACGCGGTGCTCATCCCAATGACACCGGCGCCGATAATACATACATGCATGGAAATACCCCCAATAACTGGCCTCTATTGTCTTGGGGGTCGCCGCAGAGCGCCAATGAATAGTTGGCGCACTCCATAACCCTGGGTTATGGAATCAGCGTTCTGCTCAATCCGGAAAACGGCATTCCAGCAGAGCCTGCCGGATGTGATCCAGCACACGCTCACGCGAGCCAGAACCGACATCGTCATGAGCCGTCAAAATGCTGACTGGAATTGGCAAAGGCTCGGGCAGGCGGTGTATGGCAAGGCCTCGCCCCTGCATGGCTCGGGCCGTGACCAGATCCACCAGGGCCTCGCCCACCTGTTGTAAAACCAGGCCACAAGCCACGTAATGGGTCTGTACACGCATGAAGGGGGCAACATCGGGGACATAGCTTTGCAGCAGATCCTCCACCATCGCGCCAACGGGGTCGTCAGCATCCAAAGCGATGAAAGCACGCTCGGCCATCTCTTCCCAATGACGCAAGGGTGCAACGCCCGGCAAGGTAACGTGCACCAGCTCGGTATGGGCCAGCACCTGCTGTTGCACGCCGGAAGACTCGCCCTGATCAAAGCTCATCACCATATCCAGGTCGCGCGTTTCCAGCGCTTGCAGTAGCTCCCCGCTATGGTGTGTGCGCAGCTCGAAACTCATGGCCGGGTGAGCCCGACGACAACGGCTCAAGGCCACCGGCAATAGCTCCAAACCAAAAGCCGGGCTGCTGCCAATACGCCACAAGCCTTCATGGTGGGAGCGCAGATTACGCGCCAGTCGGCTGACGTCATCCAGATTCTGATGCAGACGCGCAACGTAGGGGGCCAGAATGCTGGCCTCACGCGTAGGAATCAGGCGGCCGCGCACACGGTCGAACAATCGAAAGCCCAGCTGCATTTCTGCTGTCGCCAACATTTTGCTGGCCGCAGGCTGAGAGATATGCAGCAACTGCGCGGCCTGCGTCAACGAGCCGCCACGGCAAATCGCATCAAAAATTTCCACATGCCGCCACCGCATCGACTGGCCCTCCTGCTACGTGCTGGTCTGAAAACGACTTATTATCCTGCAACTTGGCCTGACATAAAACGCGTCAGTCCCCGGTGCTTACTTGGTATCCTATAGCCCTTCGAGTCTTTTGCCGTGCGCCAGGCGCCGGGCGAGCTTATGGCTGCCAATCCTTATAAAAAACGCGAACCCAATATCCGTGAACAAGTCTACGGCATGCTGCGCCAGGACATCGCCTTGGGCAAAATCGGTTTTGATGTGCGGCTGGTGGATAACGAAATCGCCGCCAGCTTGAATGTCTCGCGCATGCCGGTGCGCGAAGCCTTGCTGCAACTGAAAAACGAAGGGGTGCTGGAAGGGACGTCGCGCGGCTTTGTGCTGCGGGTCTACACCGCTCAGGATATTGAAGATATTTTCTCGGTGCGCCTGCTACTGGAGCCACCAGCCGCCAAGTTGGCTTGCGTCAATCAAAGCAGAGTGGGCATGCTGGCCATGGAACAGGCCCTGGGCCGCATTGAAGCCACGCATCAACAGGGCGACCCTATCGACAATATTCAGGCCAACTGGGCGTTCCGCAGCGCCTGGATCAGCATGGTGCCCAACAAGCAACTGGTCGATACGATGGAGCGCCTGCATGATCAGGCTGATCAGGCCCGGATTGCCTGCTTGCAAGACCCTCAATTCCGTCTGGAAACCATGCAGCGAGCCAAGGCGATTTGTCAGGCTTTCAGCGAGCGTCAGGAAGAGCAGGCGGCCCATCTGATCATGAAAAATCTGGTCATTTGCTGCTCGGCTTACTGCCTCAAACAGGCGGAATTGCTGGCTTAATGATTCAGCATAAGCAGGAAACTGCGAAGGAGGCTGTGATTGCTGCCGCCGTCGATGCTTCCTGCTCAATCACCGGCAATATAAAGCCCCGGCTGTAACCCATAGACAAGGTTTAGCCCTTCAGCCCAAGCAACTGTCTTGTTTGTTGAGAACAGTGTCCCCTCTTGGTTCCGGAACAGCCCACGCACAACAAAAAAAGGCGCCGTAGCGCCTTTTTTCTTCAAGCCATCACGTCTTTAGTCCAGCGTGATTTCCAGGGCCTTGATGGTTGGTCCCATGGCTTGAGCATCGTGCTCGATCAGGTCAGCAAACTCTTTGGGAGTGGAAGGCTCGATCTGAATGCCGAAGTCCACGAATTTCTTGACCACTGCATCCTCTTTCAGGACAGCCGTCAGTTGCTCGGTCAGACGAGCAACGTCTTCGTCAGGCGTACCGGCTTTGGCCGAAATACCCCACCAGATGGTGAAGGCCACGTTAGGGATACCGGCTTCGGCAATCGTAGGAACGTCTGGACGCAGAGGGCTTCGCTCAGTTGTCGCTGCGGCAATCGCGCGCAGGCGGCCATCTTCCAGGAAGCCACGGCTGCCCGTCAGCACGTCAAAAATAAAGTCGATCTGGCCGCTGACGGCATCAATCAAAGCGGGGCCTGCGCCCTTGTAAGGCACGTGCACCAAACGAGCGCCGGTTTCTTTACGCAGCATCTCGCCCAAAAGATGAGTGCCCGTACCCATACCGGGCGAGCCGTATGTCAGCTCCTGCTTCTGGCCAGCTGCAACCAGATCCTGAACCGTCTTGAAGGGGCTGTCTTTATTGACCAGCAGGAACACCGGCGCCTTGGCAGCCAGCGTCATGGGGATCAGGTCGGTAGCCACGTCGTAATTCAGACGTTGGTACAGGTGGCGGTTCAAGGAGTAAGCACCGCTATCGGCCAGGAACAACACCGTACCCAAGGAGCTGGGGTTAGCGTTTTTCACTACGTTCATGGCAACCTGGGCACCCGCACCCGGACGGTTTTCCACAATGACTTTCTGATCAAAGCGCGTGCCCATTTCCTGGGAAATCACCCGCGCCAACTGGTCAGCCGCACCGCCCGGTGGGTAAGGCACAACCAGCGTCACATTCTTGTTTTGAGCATGGGCCTGTGCACCCAACATCAGCGCACAACACGTTGCCAATTTAAGCCATACCTTCATTGTTCTATCCCCGTTGCCCCTGTGGGCTTATTCAAAGTCATTGTGAAGCACATTGGCTCAAACACGTGAGCCTGGCCTGCTTGTTGCTGATCGACTGTCGTCCATAAACCTGATCAACCGTCTTGCTGGCTATCCTGCTCCGGCCTGCAAAACGCCCCCTTTTCTGTCCTTGCGCCGCCCCTGGTTTGCGCGAAATACCACTGCCTGGTGGCCTTTAGCTACTTCGGGTTTTTCCGGTGCAGGACAGGAATTTCAAAATAATATATTGCAGTATACTGTTTGCAGGATATTAGTAATTTCACCCATGCATATCGGCTTGCCGCCTTGATCGCGCGTTGGCCGGGAGACAGATAGATCATGCACGCCCATTCCATTCCTGCTTCTGAATTGCCGCTGTTTTCAATACCTGCCACGCAACGCACGGTACCCGCCTTGTTGCGCCTGCGCGCAGAGCGCATGGGTGATGCTCCGCTGTTTTCAGACCGCAACACTCATTACACCGGCCAGCAGACCTTGCAGACGGCCGCTGCCAGCGCCAGCCGATTGAGCCGCGCCGGTATCAAACGTGGTGACCGTGTTGCCTTGCTGTGCACCAACCGCCACGAATTCCTGGATATGGTTCTGGGTTGCGGCTGGCTGGGCGCAATTGTGGTGCCTATCAATACCGCCTCGCGCGGAGCGCAGTTGCAGCACATCTTGTGCAATAGCCAGGCCAGTTTGCTGGTAGTGGAAACGGATCTGACGCCGCTGTTGGCCGATGTCGACCTTGGCGCCACTGCCGTCAAGCAAGCCTGGTTGATTCAAGGCCAGGAAGCGGCACAAACACTGGCGGTGAGCACCTGCGATCTGCCTGCTTTGGGCGATTACTGCGAGCCTGCCGATATAGGCCCCGGCGATACGCTAGCCATTCTGTACACCTCCGGCACCTCGGGCCCTTCCAAAGGCGTTCAGTGCCCGCACGCCCAGTTCTACTGGTGGGGCATTTACACCGCCAGCAAGCTGGGCATGAAGCCCGATGATGTGTTGTACACCTGCCTGCCCATGTTCCACACCAATGCCTTGAATACGTTTTTCCAGGCTCTGGTCAGCGACGCCTGCATGGTGGTGGACAAGCGTTTCTCGGCCAGCCGTTTCTTCGACAATCTGTATGAAACCGGCGCCACGATTACCTATCTGCTAGGCGCGATGGTGCCTATCTTGCTGTCCAAACCTGAGACGGCGGCAGAGAAGCTGCACAAGACGCGCATTGCATTAGGCCCCGGTGTTCCCGAGCAATTTCATAGCCAGTTTCTGGAGCGCTGCCGCATGCATCTGCTGGATGGCTTTGGTTCTACCGAGACTAACTATGTCATGGGCCGTGGCATTCAGGAACAGCGCAATGGCTATATGGGCCGCGTCTCTGAAGGCTTTGAGGCGCTGGTCGTGGATGAGCACGACAATCCCTTGCCAGACGGTGAAGTGGGCGAGCTGTTATTGCGCGCCGATGAACCCTACGCCTTCGCGCTGGGCTATTACGGTCAACCGGACAAGACAGTAGAAACCTGGAAAAATCTGTGGTTCCACACGGGTGACCGCGTCGTGCGCGATGCGGATGGTTACTACCGCTTTGTGGACCGGCTGAAGGACATGATTCGCCGTCGTGGTGAAAACATTTCTTCCTACGAAGTCGAGCAAGCTTTGGCCAGCCATCCTGCGGTTCATACGGTTGCCGTCTATGCTGCCAAGTCCGAGCTGGCCGAAGACGAGGTCATGGCCATGATTGTGTTGCGTCCGGATTGCACGGTCAGCTGCGAGGAGCTGCTGCAGCATTGCGAGCGCCGTCTGCCTTACTTTGCCGTACCGCGCTTTATTGAATTTGCCCAAGTCTTGCCCACTACGGAAAATGGCAAGATTCAAAAGTTTGCTCTGCGTGATCGCGGCATTGGTCCCGACACCTGGGATAGAGAAAAAGCGGGCTATCAGGTTCGCCGCTAATGGCTGCCACAGGAATTCAAGATGACGCCTAATTTCAATCTGGACACGGTGCGCCTGCTGGGCGCAACCGAGGTCACCTACACCCGGCGTGGTCAGCTTGGCACCTCCGAGCTGCTGGCCCAGGCTTTCAAACAGGCCATTGCGGCTGCCGGCGTAAAGGCCAGTGATATTGACGGTTTAGGGGTAGCCTCGTTCACCCACGCTCCCGATCGGGCCATTGATCTGGCCTGGAAGCTGGGCCTGAAGGTAGGCTGGATCATGGATGACAGCAATGGCGGCGCCAGTGGTCTGAACATTTTGCAGCACGCTATTCGCGCGGTTCAGGCAGGTGATGCTCGCTGTATTGCGATTGTGGCCGGGGATCATTTTCAGGCCAGGGACTTCCAGCAACTGGTCGAAAACTATAACCAGACTACTTACGATCATTTGCGCCCTTTAGGGGCTGGCAGTCCGAATCATCGCTTTGCCATGCTGACGGCGAATCAAATGCGCAAGCTGGGTTTGGAGCGAGAGGACTACGCAGCGCTGGTGATGCGCCAGCGGCTATGGGCCAGCATGAATCCGGGTGCTGCGTATCGCAGTCCCATGAGTCTGGATGAGTACTTGAATGCGCCTCAAGTGGCAGATCCTTTGACGCGACTGGATTGTGTGCCGGTGGTGGATGGAGCCAATGCCTTGATTGTGATGCGCGCGGATCATCCGGCGGCGCAGAATCAGCCTGCGATTACGGTAAAGGCTTTACGCAGCTTTCATAATATTGATGATCAGCAAGGCGATGGTTTGAGCACGGGTTTGGCGGCTTTGGCTCCAACTTTGTGGGCGGATTCGGGACTGAGTCCGGCTGATATGGATGTCCTCAGTATTTATGATGACTACCCCGTCATGGTTCTGGCGCAATTGCAGGATTTGGGCTTCTTTCGGGCTGATAACGCCAAGCAGTTTATTCACGAGTCGATTGCGACGGGACGTGTGCCTTTGAATACCTCTGGCGGGCAATTGTCGGCTGGGCAGGCCGGGGCTGCTTGCAGTCTGCATGGACTGGTGGAGGTGATGCGTCAGTTGAGCGGTCAGGCGGGGGAGCGTCAGGTAACGCAGGCCCGTTACGGTTTGGTCACGGGATACGGCATGGTGGAGTATCGCTATGGCATGTGTTCGACGGCGCTTGTTTTGGAGGCCTTGTGATGAGCCCTTCTGTATTTCGTTGTGTGCAGTGTGATCATCGGGTGTTTCCGGCGCGGTTCTTGTGTCCGAAGTGTCATGGGGATGAGTTTCTGGCTGAGGGGTGTGCGTCTGGTGTGGTGACGGAACTGACGCGTAGTGCCTCTTCTGGCGAGGAGACTGGGGTGTATATGCTGGCAACGGTGGCCAGCGATGCGGGGCCAGTGTTGATTGCTCGTGTGCTGGATGAGGCTGTCCAGCGGGGGGATAAGGTCGCTTTGGTTCTGCGGGATAGCGGGATCTATGCTGATCCTGTGCGGGAGTAAAGGCACTTTCTCAACAACTTTCTTTGGAATGGCCTGTTTAGAGGGGGTTGGGTTTAGATGCCCAGCGTGTAGAGATCGGTATGACTCAAGGCTTGGAGTCAGCAACTGTTCGACGCGATGAAGAAGGTGACTATAAGACGCTGATTAAGGGGCTGGCCCGGTGTCGGGGCTGGCAACTTGCCGGCGCTGCGCGCCGGTGCCCTGGTCAGATAATCGCTACGGGCGCACCTTGAACTCGTCCGGTGGTTTGTCCCCCGGACAAACCACAAACGTCGGACTCGAACAGCAAGGTGCTTGCACCCCTGCGCAATTATCTGCCTGCGGCAAGTCACCTGATCCGCCCCAACACCGGGCCAGCCCCTCAATCAGCTCACAGCATCTTTTATCGGACGATTGTTGATCGGGGTTTGCATGCTCCGAGTTAGTGTTCTTAACGGGATCGCTGATCGTAGAAATGATTGATCGTAGAGCTGCTTGATAAAAGGAATTGCTTGGAAAGATGGGAGTAGACAATCGCTGTCCTAAGCCCGTACTTGCCAATGTCTGAGTGCGCTTTACTACACACAGGTTAAAAGCGTAGCGGCTTATGCGCTTAAGCCTTAAAAACTGACTTGAACGCTGTCGATACACACACTGCCTGCGTCCTGCTCGGCTCCAGAATCGACCTCAGCAACAGGCAGAAAAATCATTTAAGTTTTTATGCGCCGCTTCCAAATCAATCACTTTGCTGCACATAAATAGGCGGCAAAAAATGATCAGCACTATCGAGCATAAAAAAACCTCAGTTCGGCATCTGCCGAACTGAGGTTTTTTAGTTTGAAAGTCTTGTCCAGACTCTGGCTTTCTTCGCGGGACAACATACTTGTTGTCCCACTTTCAGACTGCCTGCTCTGTCTTAGCCGATCAGTCCTGGCAAGCCCACGGCAATCCAGGGAACGAACAAGACCAGGGCCAGGATGCCGACTTCTATGACCAGGAAGGGCACGGCGGCGCTGTAGATGTGGGGCAAGCGGATAGATGGCGGGGCCACGCTTTGCATCACGATCAGCAGCAGGCCGAACGGTGGGGTCAGCAGGCCAATTTCCAGTGCGATCAGGATCATGACACCCAGCCAGACGGTATCCACACCTGCGGCTAGGGCCAGGGGCATGAAGAAGGGCAAAGCGATCATCATCATGGAAATTTGGTCCAGCACCATGCCCATGACCAGCAGCACCAGGAGCATGCAGATAACCAGCACGAAGGGCGACAGGTCGTAGTCTTTGATCATGCCCAGGAAGCCTGCGCTGGCACCGGAGAAACTCAGCAGTTGTGCGAAAGTGGTGGACGCGGCCAGGATGAACAGGATCACAACCGACACTTTGGCGGTTTCGATCAGGCTCTTCCACAGTGCTTTCAGGGTCAGGGCACGGTAGGCGATGGTAGCGATTACCGAAGCCACCACGCCGATCGCGGCCGATTCAGTGGGCGATGCCCAACCGGCCAGCATCGAGCCAACCACCGCAATAAAGATACCCAGCAATGGCACGACGTTGAACACGAAAGGTTTCCACAAGGCCCAGCCTTTCAGGCGAGTGGCTGGATCTTCGTCGCTCATGGGTGCGTCTTGCGGACGCAGGCGGCTGCGCACGACCACGTAGGCAAGGAAGCCGGCTGCCATCAACATGCCGGGCAGGATGCCGCCGATCAGTAGTCGTTCGATGGAGATGCCCGCCAGGCTACCCAGCATGACAGCCAATGCCGAAGGTGGGATCAGCATGGCGATACCGCCTACTGCCATGATGGGTCCCATGGCCATGGTGGGGTGATAGCCGCGACGCAGCATTTCTGGCAGCATCACGCCGCCCATCATGGCGGTGTTGGCAATGGACGAACCCGACAGGGTAGCGAAGGTCGTACCGCCCAAAATACTGACGATGGACAGTTTGCCCGGCACGCGCGAGATCATGCGCTCGATGGAGTCGATGGCTTTGAAGGCCAGCCCGGTGTGGAACAGCACCTCGCCCATCAGGACGAATAATGGGATGGGCGTTAAGGAAAAGCTGCCAATAGAGGCGGTGGTGTTACGCGCCCATTGGGCCAAACCAGCCGCTTCACCTAGAAATAGCCACGCGCCCAGCAAGTTCACGGACAGGAAGGCAAAGACCACCGGTGTGCCGATGGCCATCAAGAGAAAAAGTGATCCCAGCAGCAGGATCAAGGCCATGTGCCATTCCATGCTCAGACTCCTTGCTCAACAGGACGGGAAATCAGGCGACGCAGGAATTCCAGCGCCAGCATGGATGCACCGAACAGCAAAGGCAGATTCAGCCACCACTCCGGGAACACCAGGGCTTTAAATACCATGGCTCCTTGCTCGTGAGCATCCAGAGCGACGACGGCGCATTGCCAGGCCAGCACACCACAGACCACCAGACCCAGCAGGTTGGAGATCAGGTCCAGCAAGCGCTGGACAGGCATGGGCAGATTGTTGAACAGCACGTCGATACGGATATGGCCGCCCAGGTACAGCACCCATGGCGCTGCCACGAAGGTGGCAATAATCAGCATGTATTCGGTTACTTCCACGCTGGTGGACAGCGCGTCGTAACCCAGGTTGCGCAGCACCACGTCGGCACAAACCAGCAGGCTCATCAGCCCGAAAGTCAGCGCCGCAACGGCTCCGCAAGCGTTCATTAACAGGGCGTAAGGACGCCCCCAGGTCGTGTTGGAAGGCTGGCCTTCCGGGGCAGTTGCAGCAGACATCTCGTCTTCTCCGCAGATCAAAGTCACTGAAAGGGCGGGCATCTTGCCGCCCGTATGGCACCATCAAAAAGTGGACACTGTCCCCAAGGGCACAATGTCCACTGTCAAAAACTACGTAATCAGCAATCTTGTTTAAGGCTGATAACCACCAAACAGTTCGCGCAGTTGCGCGGCGTATTTGGGGCTGGATTTATCGATACCGGCCCAGCCTGCTTCGTAAGCCTTGGTACGCAAGGCACGAGCTACGTCAGGTTCCAGAACCAAGGCTTGCACACCGGCTTGTTCGGTAGCCGCTTTCTCATCAATTGCCATCTGGTGTTCAGTCACGTTCTGCGACTCCATCCACTCGATTTGCTTGCGCATGAAGGCTTTCTGGTCTTCGTCCAGTTTCTCCCAACTCTTCTGGTTCATGAAGAAACCCACTTCCACGTTGTAGAAGCCTGGCTCGACACGGTATTTGGTCTTTTCATGCCAGCCCATTTCCATCACACCCACGGAAGGCCAGCCATAGCCGTCAACCACGCCACGCTCCAGCGCGGTGTAGACCTCGCCTGGTGGAATCTGCAGCGGCGTGGCGCCAATTTCGCGGAAGAAGGACAGGTACACGGGCACGCCACGCAGCTTGAAGCCCGACAGGTCTGCCGAGGTCACAGGCTTGTTGGTATAGATGTGGTATTGCAAACCATCCGTCGTACGAGCCAGCCAGGTGATGTTGGCTTTCTCGCGGTGAATCTTGTCCATCAGCTCGTAGCCGCCGTTCTGACGCAGCTCGCTCATGGGTTTTTCTGTCAGCGTCAAAGCCAATGCTTCAGGCACTAGATTGGCGTGGAATACGGCGGTGGTATTGGCGAAATCAATCACGCCGGAACGCAGTGCATTACCTACTTCGAAAGGAGGAATGGCCTCTGGCCCGCCAATGACGTTGATCTGTACCAGACCCTTGCCTTCCGTGTTGACCTTGTCAACGAATTGCTTGAAGCGCTTGGTAAAGAACGTGTCCATCGTAAAGACTGACACCGCTTTCAGCGTTACTTCCGCTGCCTGTGCGCCAGCCATTCCCAAAGCCAGCAAGGCCGCTGCCACCACCCGAGTTGTTTTATTCACCATGACGGAACTTCCGCAGAAAGGTTTGTTATGAAATTTTAGTTTAGATATAAATATATCAATAATCAATTATTTACAAGTCGGGGTTTTCACTAGGCGCGCTACGAGCCCATAAGGTCTGGCGCCGATATTGCACCTGAATTCTGTATGCGGACGGCCTGCTGTATCATCACAGACTTCTAGTTTTATTGGCTTAAAAGGTATTACCCATGACATTTTCCGCTGTGCTGTTTGATTGTGACGGTGTGCTGGTCGACAGCGAACCAATCACGGTTCGTGTACTGCGGGATATGTTGCAAGAGGAAGGCTGGGTGATGACGTATGAGCAGTGCTATGACTGGTTCATTGGCAAGGCACTACCCGACGAGCTGCCCACCGTGCGCAAGATGACAGGTAAAGATCTGGATATGGAATGGGTGATGGCCTTTCGCATGCGTCGCAACCACGCACTGACCAATGAAGTCATGGCCATTCCCGGTATTCAGGACACGCTGGATGCGATCTTGCGCGACAAGCCCGGCATGATTGCCTGCGCGTCCGGCGCAGACCGCGCCAAATTGGTGCTGCAACTAGGCCAGACTGGTCTGCTGGATTACTTCGGCACCCATATCTATAGCGGCGCTGAAACGCCACGCAACAAGCCATACCCGGATGTCTATCTAGCCGCCGCTCAAGGGCTGGGCGTTGACCCGCAACAATGCCTGGTCGTGGAAGACAGCGTGACTGGCGCAAGTGCAGGCCTGGCCGCAGGCGCCACGGTGCTGGGCTACTGCCCGGTTCCTGATAAGGAGGAGGATTTGCGCCGCCTGGGTGTGCGTGACACCTTCCGCCGCATGGACGAGCTACCCGCTTTGATCGCCAAGTTGGAGCAGGAACGGGTACAAGGCTGATTCATAGCCAGGCAATAGAAAAGGCGCTGTGTTTTGAGCAGTTCCAAAAGGTGGGATCTCCCTCTTTTGAAGAAACTGCCTAAAACACAGCGCCTTTTTTGCCGCCGGTCCGTATTAAGACTCGGTGCTGCCAATAAAAAGCCCCCTCAGGCGGCAGCAAACCGAAAAGCGTAGTGTGGGGCCTTTTTTCTGTTGCTTAGTCTTCCAGATGGAAGGTGTGCAAAATTCTATGCAGCACAGGGGCAATAATCAGACCGAAAGTCGCGGCCAGTACCAGACTGATATACGCGCCATAAATGGCAAAGAACACCTTGCCAGCCCATGTTTCAGGCAAGGCCATCGGCCCCAGCCCACCGACCATCATGGCCGCATTCAAGGCGGCATCGTGCCAGTGCACATTCTCTTCAAACCACATATGGCCCAATGCCCCCAGCATCAGAGAAAAGGCCACGAAAATAATGCCGATAAGGGCATGCGACAACAAGCGCTTGGCAAATTGCCACCCCGTAATCAGGGGCTCATCACGTGACTCGTACATGTCATTAAAGAGTATTAGCCTGGACCGTTAAAGAAGCTAACCATTGGCTGACCTGCAAGGACAAGGCATCCGTGGCCTGCCCAAATGCTTCAACCACCTGTGGCACGGCCGTGCCGACAACATCCTGTTGAGCGACAAAGCGACGGGTCTGAATCAACTGGCCCGAGCGCTGATCGCGCACTAACGCATCAAACTGAATCCGTACCCGTGGGGCGCGCTGAATATATTCGACCTGAAAAGCTCCCAACGTCCCGCCCACTTCCACATCAGCGATGACAGATTCGGTATCCAGCACCACCGCCCGGAACTGAGCCGAGTCACGCAAGGCATCGGCCAGTCGATTACGCAACAAGGCGGGCACATCGTCCCCCCAGCGTACGCCTTTGTAGGCACTTAGCTCGTTACCTTGAGGCAGAACCGTAATGCGCGAGCTGGCCAGCAGGCGCTCGGCGTGGGGCCGGTTCACCTGAATAATCAGGCTCTTATGCGAAGCAGGCGCTTGCTGGGCCTTCAAGCTGGTAGCGGGAAGCTGATAATACGTCAGGGATTCGGCCTGAGGCAGGACCGAGCAGGCGGTGGACAAAACGGCCAGACCGACTAGCGATACCTGCAAGAAACGACGCACAACAGTGGGCATCATGGTGTGAACTCCTGTAATTTGTCGCGACCCAAGAGGTAGCCGGCTGGATTATCTTCCAGACGGGAGGTGACGGCACGGAAACCGGCCAGCACCTGACGCAATTCACGCAAGGCGGGTTCGATCTCGGTCAGACCCTGAGCACCCCGGCCAATAGCGGCCGAATTCTGCTCCAACAGCTTGTTCAAGCTTTGTGTGGCACGGCTGAAATCCTCCATGGATTTCTGGATGGCATTCATGGCTTGCGTACCCTGGCGGTCTACCAGACCTTGTGTAGACGACAGCAGGGTGGTGGCTTGCTGGCTGGCTTGGGACAACTCCTTGACCAAGGATGGCACGCCTTCGCTAGCGGTCGAGAGCTGGCCCATCAAGGCTTCCAGCTTTTGCAAACTGGCGGACAGGGACTTGGAGTTCTCGGACGACAAGAAGGTATTGGCGTTCTCCAGCAGCTTGGAAATTTGCGTCATCAACTCTTCACCACCGGCCATCAACTGGGCCAGAGGGGAAGGCGAAGCCACAATCATGGGCAGGTTATCGCCGGTGGCTTCCAGCAAGGGGCTGTTCGGTGTCCCCCCGCTAAGTTCGATCACGGATTGGCCGGTAATGCCAGCCAGTGCCAGGCGAGCCTGGGTATCTTCGTGAATAGGGATGGCCGCCTGAATTGACACTTGCGCACGCACACGCTGCAAGTCGTTCGGGTCCAGGCGCAGCGAGCGCACCTCACCAACCCGCAAGCCGTTGTACTGCACGGCGCTGCCACGAGACAGACCACGCACACCTTCCAGAAAGACAATATCGTAATCGCGGGTCTCGGCATCTTGCCCCGCCTTGGCCAGCCAAAGCGAGAACAGGACAGCAGCCACAGCCACTACCAAGGTAAAGACCCCGATCAATACATGATGGGCACGCGGTTCCATTAACTATGCTCCTGACGACGGTTTTGGGCCTGTTCGGCAGCCCGTCCCCGTGGACCGTGGAAGTACTCCCGGATCCAGTCGTTATCAACTTGCTCTACCCGCGCCAATGTGTCGTTGACCAGCACCCGCTTTTCCGCCAGCACGGCAACTCGGTCACAAATGGTGTAGAGCGTATCCAGATCGTGTGTAACCAGAAACACGGTCAATCCCAGCGCATCGCGCAAGGTCAAAATAAGCTGGTCGAAATCACCCGCGCCCACCGGGTCCAGACCGGCAGTAGGTTCGTCCAGAAACAGGATTTCCGGGTCCAGCGCCAGAGCACGTGCCAGGGCGGCACGCTTGATCATGCCACCGGACAGCTCGGCCGGATATTTGGTGGCCGCATTGGCCGGCAAGCCCGCCAGGGACATCTTCATGGCGGCGATATGCTCAGCGTCGGAGCGGGACAGCCCAATATGTTCGATCAAGGGCATGGCAATGTTCTCCACCACCGTCAGCGAGGAGAACAAGGCGCCTTGCTGGAACAGCACGCCCAAGCGGCGCTCCAGCCGCGAACGATCTTCGGGCGACAGGGTGCCAATTTCCTGATCAAAAATGCGGACTGTGCCGCCAGTAGGCGGGCGCAATCCCAGAATGGAGCGCAGCAGCACGGACTTGCCCGTACCGGAGCCGCCCACCACACCGACGATCTCGCCAGGGTACACATCCATATCCAGATGTTCGTGCACAACGTGATCGCCAAAGCGATTATCCAGGTCACGTACTTGAATAATGGGACGAGCGGCGGTGTCTACCATCCCATCTCCATGAAGAACAGCGCGGCCAGCGCATCAATCAGGATCACGATAAAGATGGACTGCACCACCGCCGAGGTCGTGTGCTCACCCACGGACTGCGCGCTGCCGGTGACTTTAAAGCCCTCCTGGCAACCAATCACGGCGATCAAAAAGGCAAAGATCGGAGCCTTGGCCATGCCCAGCACAAAGTGCCGCAAATCAATATCCTGATTGAAGATATTGATGAACATGGTGGGTGAAATATCCAGAATCAGGGCGCAGACCAGCCCACCGCCAAAGATCCCGGCCACCATACCCACAAAGGTCAAAATAGGCATGGCCAGCAGCATGGCTAGTACACGCGGAATGACCAGAATCAGCATGGGATTCAAGCCCTGGGCGCGCAAAGCGTCGATTTCCTCGTTCGCTTTCATGGAGCCGATCTGCGCGGTAAAGGCACTGGCGGTGCGGCCTGCCATCAAGATGGCGGTCAAGAGCACTGCAAATTCACGCAAAAAGGAAAAGCCGACCAGGTTTACGGTGTAGATGGTGGCACCAAAGTCCGCCAGCACCGTCGCCCCCAGAAACGCGATCACCGCGCCCACCAGGAAAGTCAGCAAGGCCACAATAGGGACGGCGTTAAAGGCCGTCTCTTCAAGCTGCGCCACAATCGAGGTAACGCGCCACTGGCTGGGCCGCAGCATGTTCAGAATCAGGGTTTCCAGCGTCAGGCCGATAAAACCCAGCAGCTCACGCACATTGCGCGAAATGTGGACCATGGACAGGCCCACGCGCTCGAACAAATCCGTAATGCCCCAGCGCGCCGGAACCAACTGCTCATGGTCCATGCGGCTCATCGCCTTGGCAACGGTCTGCAATAGTTGATGGCGCTCTTTGGACAAGCCTTGCGCACTGTCCAAGGCCGCCTGCACACGCTCGGCACCCAGCCATTCGCACAGGACTTGAGCACCCGTGGTGTCCAGCGACTTCAGTTCGCTGAAATCCAAAGACCAACGGCCCTGCTTGTCACTGAGCGAGTGCAAACTGCTTTGCAGCGCTTCGTAGTGACGCAAGGACCAATCGCCTAGCAATTGCAGCTGGCCGGAGGAATCTGTACGAACATACAGAGGCACGGACGTATTCATGCGCATAGTCTAATGGATTTGCTCTGAGAGCTTCCATAGCGCCGGCTACTTTTTCATGCTTTGCATGAAAGCTTTCCAATATCGATACCATGCACGGAGCTGCTCAGTTCCACGGTCCAGCCAGAATTTCGGCAATAATCCACTCTAGATCCTGATCCGGGACTTTGTTTCGCAACGCGCATTCCCAAACTACAATCGGGCGCCAGCCCGCCGCGATCAGGTCATCCATATTTCTCTGGTCACGCACAGCATTGTCCGCAAATTTTTTTTGCCACTTTTCCTTATTAGTGTGTGGCATTGTTGCGTACTTGCACCCTGAGTGCTGGTGCCAAAAACATCCATGTACAAAAATCACAACCCGGTACTTGGAGAGCACAATATCAGGACTTCCAGGCAGATTCCTGGCATGTAAACGGTATCGAAAACCTCTTCCGTGCAGAAATCGCCGCAGGCGAACTTCCGGCCGTGTGTTTTTTGAGCGTATCCCCGCCATCATTCTTGAACGGGTAGCAACATCGACTACATCCATGGTTCCTGGTATCCTGGATAAATTCTTGTGGTATCCATTTAGCAAAGCAGACTGTAGTGAACTTCGAAAAACTTACAAAACCAATTCCAATCGTTGACCTTTTTGCTGGCCCGGGCGGCTTGGGCGAAGGCTTTTCATCGCTGCCCGACGAGCCATTCCGCATTGCCGTGTCCGCTGAAATGGATGAAGCAGCACACTCGACACTAAGACTGAGGGCATTCTTCCGTCTATTAAAGCGCCGGCAATCTGACCAGTTTCTGCAGTCATACTATCAATATTGTCATGGGCTGACGCCACTTCCCTATGATGCTAGCAATCGGGACATATGGGATGAAGCGGGAACAGAAGCACAGCGGCTGACGCTTGGCAAACCTGCCGATAATCAAAAGCTGGATGAGCAAATCAGCAAGGCGGGCATTGATTCGCGCACACCATGGGTCCTGATAGGAGGCCCTCCCTGTCAAGCATACTCGCTTGTCGGAAGAGCTCGAAATCGGGGAGAGGTAGACTACATACCAGAGGAGGACCATCGTCATTTTCTCTATAAGGAATACCTGCGGATCCTGCAAAAACATCGCCCTGCCGTCTTCATCATGGAAAATGTCAAGGGCATACTTTCTTCCTCTGTTGGTGGGCAGCGGATCTTTCACTCCATCCTGCAAGACTTGACGGATCCGGACTCGGCATTGAAATCCCCATGCTCCGGCCAAGGCTATCGAATTTACTCCCTGTCCTGTCAAACAACCTTCGGTCGAGGTGACGACCCTGCATCCATCAACGCTCATGACTTTGTGGTCAAGGCAGAAGAGCATGGAATTCCACAGGCTCGACATCGCGTCATTCTCATGGGAATTCGTGAAGATATTCTGAAACTCGGTATACAGCCAGATTGCTTGGTAGTCGAACCTCCCGTTTCGGTTTCGGATGCGATTGGCAACTTGCCGCCCTTGCGTAGCGCTTTAAGCAGGCAGACAGATAATGCGGAACAATGGAAAAAAACTGTCGTCCAACACCTCGTTGAGCTGGAACATGCAGCGTCCTTGATTGAAGGACCAAAAATGACCCGGATCAGGGAAGCACTCAAACGCACATCCCAGACCATCAAGGTCCTTCCCCGAGGCGGTCTGAGAATGCCCAAACGTTCATCAGCATGTACCGATCGATCAGAACTCGATCGCTGGTATGAGGACGAGCATCTCACTGTATGGCTCAATCACGAGGCGCGTAGCCATATGACGAGTGATCTGCGCAGATACGTATACGCTGCTGCTTTTGCTGAGGTAGTCGGACGGTCGCCAAAAGGACATCAGGACTTCACACTCGACGGTTTACGCCCTAATCATGACAACTGGGAAAGCGGAAAATTTGCTGATCGCTTCCGTGTGCAACTTGGAAACTTGCCTGCTACCACCGTAACCAGCCATATATCTAAAGACGGGCATTACTTTATTCATTTCGATCCCAGCCAATGCCGCAGCCTGACAGTCAGGGAAGCAGCCCGTCTGCAAACATTCCCGGATAACTACTTCTTCCAGGGCAACAGGACTCAGCAATATCATCAGGTAGGTAATGCAGTCCCACCTCTCCTGGCCAACAAGATCGCAAAAATAGTGCAATCCTTCTTCCAACAGATCGGGCAAGCAGAGCCGCGTTCTACACTACGTCCTTACGAACAAGGGAAATTACCCTGAGAGCCTCCATAGCGCCGATTACTGCTTCTGCTTTGTGGACAATTAAGCAGGCTGTAAGCAGGTCAAACAATCCGGCAACATTTCGGCTATATAAATACGCCCATCCAAACCGGCGGACAGGCCGTGTCCGTACACGCCTTGTACCCGGCAGCGCCCCACCAAGGTGCCCGAATCCGGGTCGAATAAAGACAGGCTGGCTGTTTGGTCACTAACCAGCACCGAACCATCTGTTTGCACAGCTACCGCCATGGGCTTGTGCATGGGGCGCAGCTCGCCCAGATAACGGCCTTGCGCATCCAGATGCTGGACTCGGTTGTTTTCCCGGTCCGCCACCCAGACCGAACCGTCGGCGGCACAGGCCAGCATATGGGGCGTGCTGAACTGCAAGGGACCGGAGCCCGGCGCGCCTAATGCCGCCAGCCATTGGCGTTGCGGGTCAAAGCGATGGACCACCGTATTGCCGTAGCCATCGGTGACCCATAAGCCCCCGTCGGTGCACTCGACCGCATGCGTGGGATGGTTGAAAGGATCCTGCCAGCGAGGTTGCTCGGGTTTGCCCAAACGCCATTGCTCATTGCCTTGGGCGTCCAGCGCCAGAACCTGATGCCCGTCCAGATCCGTGACCAGCACCCCGCCTTGCGGGCGGGCGCTGATATGGTGCGGACACAGGATTTCCTCCAGGGACCAGCGCGCCGACACCTGCCCATCCGGAGCAAGCACCAGCACGCAGGCCGGGCGACGCAGCAAGGCGGCGATGCGCCCATCAGCCAGCACCGCCACACTGGTGATACTGCTGATGTCCGCCTGAGTCCAGGCGCGCTCTACCTTGTAGCGCTGCGAGCCCAGAGTTACGTAAGCCATTGCCATCTCCCTTCCCCCTTACATGGCGTTAGGCAAGACCATGACGATTTGCGGGAATATCGTCACCAGGGCTGTCGCCAGAACCAGCAACAGGAAAAACGGGAACGCCATGCGTACCAGCTCAAACAGGTTGCGCCCGGTAATGCCCTGAATCACGAACAGGTTAAAACCAATAGGCGGAGTGATCTGGGCCATTTCCACTGTCAGAATCAGGTAGACACCGAACCAGATCGGATCAATGCCAGCGGCAATCACGGCAGGCAGCAAGACCGAGGTAGTCAGGACCACAATCGAGATACCGTCCAGGAACGCACCCAGAATCACAAAGAACACAGTCAATACGGCAATCAAGGCGTATTGGCTCAAACCCAGGGAGCCGATCCAGGCGGCCAGATTCGCAGGTAATCCGGTAAAGCTCATGGCACTGGTCAGGTAAGCCGCACCGATCAGGATGAAGGAAATCATGCAGGAGGTCCGTGCCGCCCCCAGCAAACTCTCCACAAAATTCTTCCAGTTAAGCGATCGTCCAAACGCAGCGATGACCAAAGAGCCGATCACACCCAGCACCGCGGCTTCGGTGGCGGTGGCGATACCGCCGTAGATCGAGCCGATCACCGCCACAATCAGCAGCACCACGGGCAAGAGCAAGCGCAGACGGCGGATTTTCTCGCCCCAGGTCAAGGTTTCGACATCCGCAGGCACACGGTCCGGGTGGCGCAAGGACCAGATCGCGATGTACAGCGAGAACAGGCACATCAGCATGATGCCGGGCAGCACACCCGCCACAAACAGGCGGATGATGGAAACCTGAGCAGCAACGGCATACACAATCATCACAATGGACGGTGGAATCAGCAGGCCCAAGGTCCCTGCTCCGGCCAGGGAGCCAATGCTGATACTGTCGTCGTAGCCGCGCGCTTTCAGCTCGGGCAAGGAGATGCGCCCGATGGTCGCCGCCGTTGCCGCCGAGGAACCACTGACCGCGGCAAAGATACCGCAACCAAACGTGTTCACATGCACCAGTCGCCCAGGCAAGCGCTGTACCCAAGGCCCCAGGCCGCTGAACATATCTTCGGCCAACCGCGTTCGATACAGAATTTCCCCCATCCAGATAAACAGGGGCAAGGCCGTCAAGGCCCAACTGGCCGAAGAGTCCCACGCCTTGGTGGCAAAGATAATGCCCGCCGGTGCATCGGCATACAAAATGATGGACAAGATACCGCAAGCGATCAGAACCAGCGCCACCCACACGCCACTGGCCAGCAAGGCAAGCAGAACAACAAACAGCACAATTGCCTGAGATAAATCAGCCATGTTCGGTCGCCTCCAGTGGTTGACCTTGCGCCGCGTGCAGCAAGCGTCGCAGCAGCATCAGGGTCAACAATCCCAGACCAATCGGCATGCCCAACTGCGGAATCCACAGCGGTACGGCCACCATGCCCTGGGCCACTTCCTTGTAGATGAAGGACTCATAAACAAAGTGGGCGGTCTCCCAGGTGCACCAGGCAGCCAGCACCAAACCAATCGTGGTGGCCAGCAGCTCGTAAGGACGCTGCAAACGCTCGGGGATCACCTGCAGCAAAAGCGTGACGCGGATATGATCCCCGCGCAACATGGCATAAGGCAGTGCCAGGAAAATAGACGCCGCCATAAACCAGCCCGCAAAGTCATCCGAGGCGGGTATTTGCATGGAAAACAGGCGCGCCACAATCTGCGCCGTCACCACCACCCCGATCAAACAGAGAAAGAGTGCGGCCAGTGCGCCGCATACTCTGGCCATACGCTCCAGCACAATCATGGACGCACTCCTTGTTTAGGGCTGACGGTAGGTATCAAGCAGCTTCTGGCCGTCGGCACCGGCCTTTTTCAGCCACTCTTCGGTCATGGTCTGGCCAATGGCATGAAGCTCGCCAGCCAGCTTCTCGCTTAACTGGCCGACGACCATGCCCTTGTCAGCCATGGTCTGAGTCAGCTTGGAAGTCTGCTCGCGCGACATGGCCCAGCCACGTTGTTCAGCACGTTCACCCGCCTCCAGAACCGCTTTCTGGACGTTCTCCGGCAGGCGCTGGAAGGCGCGCTTATTGATGATCACAAAGCTTTGTGGGATGAAGACCTGGGCGTCGTAGTAGTATTTCACGTAGTCCCAAGCCTGCGAATCCACCCCGGTTGCGGGCGAAGTCAACATGGCATCAATAATGCCGGTAGAAAACGCCTGAGGCACTTCGGGTGTTTGCACCGTGGTGGGCACTGCCCCCATCAAGGAAACCAGGCGGCTGGTAGCGGGGCTGTAGGCACGAAAACGGACACCGGCCAGATCAGACAACTGTTCCACCGGCTTTTTGGTGTAAATGCCTTGCGGTGGCCAGGGCGAACCATAAACCAGGACAATACCCTGCTTGTCCAGACGCTCAGCCAGGAAGGGGCGAGTGGCTTTCCACAGTTTTTCCGACTGATCGAAGGATGAGGCCAGGAACGGCACACTATCGACCTCGAACAAAGGGTCTTCATTGCCAATGGCCGCCACCAGCATTTCACCAGCCTGCACCACGCCTTGCTGTACACCACGCTTGACCTCGGGGCGCTTGAGCAGCACCGAGTTCGATTGCACGTTGATATTCAGTTCGCCGTTGGTGGCCGCCTTGATGTCCGCCGCAAACTCACGCGCGTTTTGCGTCAGGAAGTTGTTATCAGGCTGCTCGGTACTCATGTTCCAGTTGGTCGCCGCCTGCGCGGTGCCAGCCAGCGCTAGAACGCAAGCCATGGAAAGTAGTTTTTTGATCATGATATCGCTTCTCCCAAGAATTGAGGTGATGGCCGCCTTATGAGCGGCTTGCATTCAGATCCCGTGACTGCAGATCCCACAACAAAGAAAACTCGGATACATCGTTGGTCGCCACTCCCAGATCCTGCTGCAAGCGGGCAGCCAGGGTACGAGCAGCATTCAAGGTGGTCAGATCCGCCACCAGGTAGGGGTCCAGGCTGCGCTGCTGCGTATCCTCGGACGGCAAAGGGGTAGAAAGCTCTGGGTCTGGCGTCAGCACACGCAAGGCCAGCAGGCCATCGGTTTGCTTCAGATACGCTGAACTCTGAGCTGCCAGCACATCCAGTTGTGCTGCCTCCGGCAAACGCACCAGCAAGACCACGGCCCCAGTGCCAACCCCTCCCAGCAAGGACACCGCCATCACGCGCCGCTGGGTATTGCTCATGCGAGCAAAGTTGGTATTGGACCAATCCGTTTGCTGCTCAAAGGCCTTCTTGTATTCTGCCGTCCCAAAAACCCGCAGGGACTCGGTGCGATACAAGGCCAGATACTTGCGCCCGGCACCTTGGCGCACATAACGGCGCGACCATTGAAAGCCGGGTATGGCCGCACGTTCAGCCATGTGCTCGCGCTCATACCATTGATTGAAATCCTGCTCATGCTCAGGGGCGATATCCGTCCAGATGAACAGTTCCCCCGGCGCATCACGATCAGTACGAAAAGTAGCAGACACGAAAGCCTCCTGAATCAAAGTCATTGCACACTCTTTATGGGAGTGTCCAACGGCTTCTGGGCGGATTCCAAACGGTTTATTTCAGCCTGGGGCAATAGGAAAAAGCGATCAATTCAAGCGAGTGGCGCGGTATATAGATTATCAAGCAAGCCCACGCTCAGTACACATGCGCAGGCAAGGGGAAAACCCTCAAACGCTAAATCGCGAAGACACGCGTGTCTGGCGGGGGTAAAGCCAGCCCAGGATGCTCGGCCGCAAAATGGTGCATGCGCTCCAAAGCCACTCCAATCACCGCCTGGGCGGTCTGCGTTAAAGGATCGGGCCGCCAACTGGCGACCAGGCGCAAATCAGGCAAGGCATGTTCGCAAACAATTTCCTGGTACAGACCGCTATCCAGCTGACGGCTGACTGCCGCCAGGGGCAAGGTGGCAATGCAAGGCTGGGCTTCGATCAATTGCGTGCTGGCGGCAATTGAAGAAACGTAGTGAATCCGGGCCTGATCCACAGGCAAGGGTTCAAGCAGTTGCACCAAGGCCAGATGCGGCTGGGAACCACGAGGGAAGGTCACCAAAGGCCAGCGTTGCACCAGCTCCTGCAAACCGCTGCGTACCGGCATCGACTCATCGGCCATGCATACCCAGCCCATGCGCATGGAGCCCATGGGCAAGTTGCGTATGCCGTCCCCCATGATGGGGTCGGTCTGCAAGGCCACATCAATGGTGCCGCGCTTGAGCAAGTCGTGAAGGCGCAAGGTGGACTCGGCGGTCAGCTCAATTTCCAGTTCGGGGTAGAGCGCATGCAGCTGACGAATCAAATCCTTGAACCAGGTATGCACAATGGACTCGACCACGCCCAAGCGCACCCGTCCACTCAAGCGGCTGGAGCCTGCCAGTGCTTCACGCAAATCGTGTTCCATGCCCAGCATCTGCTCGGCGTACTGCATCAATTTTCGACCTGCGGGAGTCAGGCGTAGATCGCGGTGGCCCCGCTCGAACAGGGTTTTCTGGAACTCGGCTTCCAGGGCTGCAATCCGCCCCGACACGGCGGCTTGTGTCAGATGCTGCTTGTTCGCTGCCGCACGGAAACTGCCCAAACGGGCAATCCAGATAAAGGTTTCTAAAAAGCGGATATTCATGCACCTGTCCTTTCAGGCTTCATCAGGGCGGCCAGATGATATTGGCTACGCAGCTCACCGGGAACGGACACGATCAGACCGGCACCATCACCCACAAAGGCCTGCGTGGGCAAAGCATGGCAATGGGACTGATCGGCGGCAATCCGCGCATGGCGCAGCAAGGACACATGCGGGCGAAAACGACGCGGCGGCTGCGTCCAGCCCAAGGCCGTCAGCTTGGCCCAGAGTTCGTCATGCCACTGCTGCAAGGCCGCCAGTGCCTGAGTTTGCGACTCGTCCGGCCCGGCCCACACTACCCTTGGTTTCTCGAATACATCCCGTATGGTCAGATCCAACTTGATCTGCGGCACCGTCCATTGCGCCATCTGTGTCGCCAAAGTCTGCAGATCCGACACACGGCTGCCGTCCAGAAACGCCAGGGTCAAGTGAAAGTGATCAGGCTGCATCATCAGCCCGCCATAAATCGCATGTGCGTGCAGCGCCTGCTCCGCCAGCCAGGCGCGGGTTTGCGCGTCTGGCCACCAGCCAATGAAAGCGCGAAAAACGTGTTCGGCACCTGACTGCTTCAGGTCCAGAATGGGCAAGGGAATCGTCATCAGCAAACCCTCAAACAAGGCAGATCAGAAAGCGGGGCGTCCAGCCTAGGCCCTGCACAGGCGACGCGCCAGATCGTAAACAATATCCAGAGCTGGCAGTTGCGTACGGCCCGACAGCCGCACCAAGGCATAGTGACCTGACAAGGATGAAGAAAACAGACCCAGCGGCACCAGATCACCAGCGTCAATATCGCGCCGTACCGCCGCGAGTACACTCATCAAAACCATATCGCTATCCAGCACCACATCGCGCTGAATGCTGAAGCTATCACAACAAAAGCGTACAAAGCTGTCGGGATGACCTTGGGCGCCAAACTCGGCAATCAGGCGTTCGGTCAAATCATCGCTGATTACGGAGCAGGCCACGGGATACTGGCTGATCGCTGCAAAGTCCAGCGACTCCAGCTGCAACAGCGGGTGGCCCTGGCGGACCAGCATATCGCCTTGCATGGCGGGCAAATACTCAATATCCAGGCCACGCACATCGGTCACCGCACTGACGTCCAGCACCACCATATCGTAGCGTTCCCGGCGCAAACCCTCGATCAGTTCCAGCGTGCGGCCAATCACAGCATCGACACGCAAACGAGGGTACTCCTCCAGCAGCGCCACCATGCACGGATGCAGCAAGACCGCAGCGGGGGTAGAGCTTAAGCCCAAACGCAGACTGCCCGCGTCCTCGCCCTGCAGCAAGGCCAGCTCGCGCTGCAAGGCACGGCCCTCCTGCAAAACCCGGTGTGCTCGCTCCAGCAGTACCCGTCCATAAGGCGTCAAGAAAATGCGCTGACTGCTGCGATCAAACAGCGGCACACCCAGCTCCTGCTCAAGAGCCTGAATGCTGCGACTCAAGGCCGACTGGCTTAAATGGACAGCTTGCGCGGCCCGGTGAAACGTACCGTGTTCGCAAACGGCCACAAAGTGCCGTAGCTTGCGAAAGTCCATGCTTGTCCCCTTGCTGACGCTTGAGTCGGCTTATGCACAGACCGCATCAACTTGATGATTTTTTGGCGTTTGAGCCGCGCATTGTACCTGCATAGAATGGCTTGGCCACTTGGATGGCCCTACAAAAACACCGGAGACAAACATGACTGATTCCCCAACGCCACTGGGTACACGCCGCCGCTTTTTGAAAACCACCGGACTGCTTTCGCTGGCGGGTATGGCCCCTTCCTTGGGACGCCAGGCCTTCGCAAAAACCGCTCCCGGTCCGGGCACGGCTCAAGACATCATCATGGCCGACGCGTTGACTCTGTCGGGCTGGATCGCACAACGCCAAGTCTCCTGCCGCGAAGTGATGGGGGCCTATCTGGACCACATCGACCGTGTGAACCCCAAGGTCAACGCCATTGTGTCCCTGCAAGAGCGCAGCGGCCTGCTGGCCCAGGCCGACAAGCGCGATCAGCAACTGAAAGCAGGTCAGTACATGGGCTGGATGCACGGCATGCCCCAGGCACCCAAAGATCTGGCGGCCACGGTCGATATTGTCACCACCAGCGGTTCACCGATTTTCAAGGACTATCTGCCCAAACAAGATGCCATCGTCGTGGAGCGCATGCGGCAATCGGGTGCCATTCTGATCGGTAAAACCAATACCCCGGAATTTGGCCTGGGGTCGCACACCTACAACTCCGTGTTCGGTACCACCGGCAATGCCTACCAGCCCGATCTGTGTGCTGGCGGCAGCAGTGGCGGGGCCGCCGTCGCCCTGGCTACCCGCATGCTGCCCGTGGCTGACGGTAGCGACATGATGGGCTCCCTGCGCAACCCCGGTGCCTTCAACAACGTCTACGGCTTTCGCCCCTCCCAAGGCCGCGTGCCCTATGGCCCGACCTCTGAAGTGTTCTTTCAGCAAATGGGCTACGAAGGCCCCATGGGCCGTACCGTGTCCGACCTGGCCATGCTGCTGTCCACCCAGGCCGGATTCGATGCCCGCAGCCCGCTTAGCATCAGCCAGGACCCACAACAATTCGCCGGCAAACTGCAACGCGACTTCAAGGGGACCCGCATCGGCTGGCTGGGCGACTACAACGGTTACCTGCCTATGGAAGCCGGCATCATGGACCTGTGCCAAAGCGCCTTGAAGAGCTTTGAGGCCATAGGCTGCACCGTCGAAGCAGCCCAGCCCGACTACTCCATGGAGCAGCTCTGGCAAA
Organism: Alcaligenes phenolicus; assembly: GCF_032063905.1. Lineage (NCBI taxonomy): Bacteria > Pseudomonadati > Pseudomonadota > Betaproteobacteria > Burkholderiales > Alcaligenaceae > Alcaligenes > Alcaligenes phenolicus. Next base: position 212,464 of record NZ_DAMBOE010000005.1, on the reverse strand, counting down.
CCTGGCTGACGCTGCGCCACTTCACCGTAGCCGGAACCGCACAAGGCCTGTACGCCAAGCCGGAACTGCGCGCCCAAATGAAGCCTGAGGCGATCTGGGAAGTAGCGGGGGGCCTGAACCTGAGCGGGGCGCAGGTCTATCAAGCCTCCATCAACCGCAGCAAATGGTACGAAAGCCTGCGCAAGCTGTTCCAGACCTACGACTATCTAGTGCTGCCTACCGCCCAGGTCTTCCCCTTTGCTGGCACCACCCACTGGCCTGGCGAAATCGCCGGGCGCAAAATGGACACCTACCACCGCTGGATGGAAATCGTGATCGGCGGCTCTCTGGCAGGGCTGCCCGTCATGAACGTGCCTGCCGGCTTTAACGAAGCCGGATTGCCCATGGGCTTGCAGATCATGGGCCCTGCACAGGCCGATATGGCGGTGCTGCAACTGTCCTACGCGTATGAGCAGGCCACGCAGTGGGTGCAAAAACGCAAACCCGCCTTGCTGGGCTAGACCGATCCCGGGGAGCGGGATCTATCACACGACATAGAAAAGCGAATTACAAGGCCATCCATTTACAAAACCTGACGTTTTTAACTGTTTCAAAAACGCAAAACGATAGACGCCTAAAAACGCCATACCTAAGATAAGCAGAGCGGTCCGAATCCCAGACCGGCAAACACAGAACAGGAGTAGCACGATGGGTATTATCTCCATGATTATTGTGGGCTTTATCGTAGGTTTGCTGGCACGAGCCATCATGCCTGGCGATCAAAAAATGGGATGGATAATGACCACCATCCTGGGTATTGTCGGCTCCTTTGTCGCAGGCTACCTGGGACAAACCATGGGCTGGTACGTGCCTGGTGAAGGCGCAGGCTGGATCGGTTCCATTGTGGGTGCCATCATCGTCCTGTTTGTCTACGGATTGGTCAGCAAGAAAGCGTAAGACGTCACATCAGACACAAAACGGCAGCCTTGCAGCTTATGTGATTGGGGATCCGAAACATCACCACACACGGCTGCAAGGCTGCGACACAGCAGTTTGCTACTGTGCATGAGGCGCGATTCACGGATGCCTGTCGATATAGCGACCCTGACTCACAGAAAAATAGACGACAAGACATTGACCGCCAGCACGTGAACAAAAAAGCCTGACGCTCCCGGAGCCAGTCATGCCCTACACCATCACCTTGAGTCGCATTTACGACGCCGTCCATGAGCCTACCGGCAAAGCGGCCCGTGTACTTACAGACCGTCTTTGGCCACGCGGCCTGAGCAAAGACGAATTGGGCGACATCCAGTGGCTGCACGAGGCCAGCCCCGCAAGCGAATTGCGCAAAAGCTTTCATAGCGGCGATATTTCGCCCGAGCAATTCCAGCGTCGCTATCAAGAACAGCTAGAGCATGATCCTGATTCCTTGCTCTCCTTGATGAAGCTGGCCCGCAAAGGCGAACTACAATTGCTAACCGCCACCCACGACCCGCAAACCTCGTACCTGACGGTGCTCAAACAGGCTGTGATCCAGGCTTTGCTTGAAGAAGACCGCATACACGACGGCAATGAACCCAGCTCGCCGGTTTGCTATGCGCACTTAATGAAAGATGAAAAGAAATAAGCCAGAGCTTGCTACCCCTGCGACTGCCCGACAGGGTTAGCATTCGGCGCATTGCGCGCCCCCAACAAACGCTGCACCAAGCTCTGCACACACGTCTCCCGCCGCGAATCCGGCGCATAGTCTGAGCGCAAGGTAGACCAGGTCGAATGTATCCGTGCCTGCGCCAGTTCCTCCGGCAGGCCTTGCGCCCGCCAGACATTCAATTCCCGCTGCAAGGCCTGATCGAAATTCTCGGCATCAATCTCGCCCAGGCGAATCGGCGTCTGTGCGGCATGACCGCGCCGCTCCAAAGCCGCAATCAAGCTTAGCTGCCGCACGGCCAGCAAACGCAGCACGGCATCATCCACGCTAAGTTCCGTCTCGCCCCGCAACTTGCCCATCAAACGCTGGCCCCACTTATCCGCGCCTTGCCACAAACCACCGGCCAAGGCACCCAGAACCGTCCCGGTTCCCAGGCTCAGGCCACCTGTCATCACATCCAGCGTGGCGCCTGCCATGGCACCTGCGGCCACACCCTTGCCCAACTGCACGCCAAATTCCTTCAAAGCCTGGGGATCGAACAAGTCCATGCCCCAACGGCCGCCCTCGAAATGCAGCAAATCCGCCACCACATCCTGACGGCCAAAGCTGTAGCGCTTGAGCAAAGCCTGCACGCTCTTGGCTTCGCGCGCCAACACCGGCTCCCTTAGCTGCTGTGCCGCCAGCTCCATGGACTCCTTGTCCGAGGGTGTACTGACACGCCAGGCAGCCACATCAATCAACAGCTCTGCCAGCAAGCGCAAGGCATCCCGACGCCGCAATACTGCCTGCTGCGCCAAATCCACCTTCAACTGCTGCAACACCCCAGCATGCGTCTCCAGCAGCACCGCCAGCTTGTCGTACAGCAAGGCCTCGCCATCCAAAGCCGGTGCCACTGTATCGAATTCCGCCAAGGCATGAAGACCCAAGCGCGCCAAGGCACTGCGCCATTCCTGCACCCGCGCCTGCGGGCTACGAACGAAATTGAGTACAGGCAGCAAAGGCCGCCCGCTATAGGCCAGCAAGGTCAGCTCGTCCTTATGCTTGCTCAAGACCGGATCGCGCGCATCCACCACATACAAGCCTGCATCGCAGGATTGCAGCTTGCGCAACACGCGCGCTTCTTGCTCGAAACGGCCCTGTGCCGCTGGGGATTCCAGAAAACGACGTACCCGCTCTGGCCCATCAATACGTTCACCGGCTTGGCTGAGCTGATCCATGAAGTCCAGCAAGGCCATGCTGTCTTCCAGACCAGGGGTGTCGAACAACTCCACCAAAGCCTCGCCGTCCACCGTCAGCCTGGCGCCTTCCACATGCCGTGTGGTGCCAGGGCTATTGCTGACCTGACCGAACTCCGTGTCCCGTGTCAGGGTACGCAGCAAAGAGGTCTTGCCCGTATTGGTGTGACCCACCACCGCCAGCGTCAAAGCCGCAGCACTCATGATGGCTCCTTCAAAGACAAATCAGGCCATTGATCGTGAATCTGCCCAGGCGCAAAGCCTGCCGCCACCAAACGCTCATGCCAGCTACGACGACGCGTTTGATCCGGGTCGGCCAAGGCTTCATCCAACAGCACCACATCGGACTGCTGAGCCAACTGCGCCCACTCAACCAGCGTCGCCACCACCCCGCGATCCGGCGTCTGAGCGGCATCACAGACCATCAACAAATGACGAGGGCTGGCAGACTGCAAGCGGCCCAGAATATCCAGACGCTCGGCCCGCGAGTCCACCCGCCCCAGATCCTGCATCTGCGCCTGCATGAAAGCAGGGGGCCAGCTCTGTTCTGGTGGAAGCTCCAACCCCACCACACACAGTGCATTGGCCGCCAAAGGCGTGCTTGGCTGGTTTTGCATGCGCGCCACTCTGTCCGGCGACGCCAATTCGTCCACACCCGTCGGCTCGCTAACGGGCATCAAACGAGGACGCAGCTCTGCCAAACCCGGCAAGCTGTCGTCCAGGCTCAAGCGAGCCGTGTGCTTACGCCATTGCCACAGGCTCCAGGCCAAAGCCAGCACACGAGGCAGCAAACCATAAGTCACCACCGCGCCCAACAGCCAGCTGGACCATAGGGCCTGAGCCTGGGCATCGAGCATTTGCAGGCCATCGCTGCTACGTATGGTGAGGGTATCGGGCAGGGCAAAGCCCAATAAGGATGGCAGGGCGCCCAGGCCTTCAACCAGCCAGACAAAGGTATCCGGCGTCAAAAGCGTGGTTTCCCAATTGAAGTGGTAGCGGCGTGAAGCCAGCAGTAACAGCAGGGTGCTCAGAGCCGACAAAAAGGCCAACACCCACAAGCTATGGCTGATCAGGCCTGCTAGCCAGGACTGGCTGCCCCGGCGCGCCAACACAGCGGCAAAAGCCTGGGGAACCAGACTGGCATCGCCTTTGACGAAGCGGCGACTGAGCCACCACCAGGCATCCCCGGCCCAACTGCCTGTGCCGCTACTTTTGCCCGACCAGGCCAGGCTGAACAGCCAGAAAATAAAAGTCAGTATGTGCAGACCCAGCAACGCACCCAAAGCCGTCACTACATTCACGGCTCGACTGCCATCGCCCAATGCACCCGCGGCTGTACCGGCCCCGGCCAGCAAGGCCAGCACCGCCATGGCAATCAATAGAAGGCGGGCAACACGCCACCAGCGCGTCCAGGCTTGTTCCAGCCCATCGCGTCGCGCCAGCGCCAAGGCCCGAGCCGACACACGTTGGGCAAAGGAGCCGCCTGCCGCCCGCGCACGGCGCGATTCAGACAGGTCTTCAACAGGCCCCCACAGGGTCTCGCGCAAACGTATGGCTTCAACCAGAGTTTGCTGCTGCCAGGAGCCGACGGATTCAGACGGTTTCATGGCACTGGCCATCACTTAAAGAAGTACAGGTTCGTCAGGCAAGGCATTGACTGCCGCCGCGCCCGGAGTCTGCGCTGGAGCTCCTTGCTGCAAGACGGTTTCAATCGCGCTGACAGCGGACAGCAAACCCGACAAATACTCACGCGAGGCCAGATCTTTTTCCAACTGCTGACAGATCTGCGCCCATTGAGCCTGATCGGCCTTGATACCCCGGTCTGCAATGATGTGGATACGACGCTGACCCAAGGCCAGATACAGCAAGACGCCGGAGTTCAAGGGCGTGTCCCAGACACGCAAACGACCAAAAACTTCCAGGGCACGCTGGGCGCTGTCGGCTTCATGGGCAGGTAAAACCGCTTCAATCGCTACGACCAGTTCGCCGCTATGGTTTTCTTCACCCTTGCGGATCTGTTCAGCCAGATGGCCCAGCATTTCGGCATTGAAATAACGACGGCGTAGCCATTGGCCTTGCACCGATGCCCAACCCGACAGCTCTTTCCAATTCACACTCATGTCGCTCCCCTGTGGCCTTACCAACTACCGGAAGCGCCACCGCCTCCGCTACCGCCACCACCACCGCCGCTGCCCCCGCCAAAACCGCCGAAGCCACCACCGCTGCTGCCACCATTCCCGCCAAAACCACCGGAGGAATAACCGCCCAAGCCGCCAATGACGCCACCACGGCGCGAGGCGCGCCCGGAACTGGACTTGCCGCCTGCCCCAAAGAGCCGGCCAATCATGCTCAAGCCTGCACCAACAACAGCCGCAAGCAGGGCCAGGCCAATACTGCCCGACACCACCAGCGTGAACACACCAGCAGCAAAGGCGGCAAACAAAGGCGAAGCAAAAAATACAATCGCGCCTACAGCCAGCAAAGGTTCCCAGAACACGCCTTCTTCACCCGACGAGGTGACAGGTGCATTTTCAGGAGGGGGGGGAAGCTCTTCGCCGTTGACCAGACCCACCAGACTATCGGCTGCGGCCTGGATACCGGCGTAAAAATTACCTTCGATAAAACGAGGCGTCATCTGTTCGCGAATGATGCGCCCAGCCTGCAAGTCCGTGACCGCACCTTCCAGGCCATAGCCGGTCTGGATACGCATGCGGCGATCATCCTTGGCCACTAGCAGCAAGATGCCATCGTCCACTTTCTTGCGGCCAATTTCCCACTGATCAAAGACACGCAACGCGTATTGTTCGATGGTTTCTTCGCCCGTAGTGGGCACCATCAGGATCACGACTTGTGCGCCCTTTTCCTGCTCCACGGCTTTGAGCTGCTGGTTCAGGGCTTCTTTTTGATCCGGGCTGAGAGTACCCGTGGTATCCGTCACCCACCCCGCAATGGCGGGAACAGGTTCAGGTTTGGCCTGCGCCTGCGTCCAGGGCCAGCACAGCAATAACAAGGCCATCAACAAGCCACAGGCCCAGGCCAGCCTGCCAGAACGTGCAGACCCAGGCCCAGCAGTCAGTGCAAGATCGTGCACGTTCATGGTGCCACCTCCAGAATTAATCAAGACCCGGCAGGAGCGGGAGTCGCAGGGATATCAAACTTGACCTCGGGGTCACGCGTGATTTCGCCTTGACGATCCACACCGTAGTTTTCCTTGACCTTGTAGCCAAACAGCTTGGCGGTAATCAGGGTAGGGAACTGACGGATGAACAGGTTGTATTCCTGCACCGTCTGTACATAGCGGCCACGTTCGGTGGCAATACGGTTTTCCGTGCCTTCCAGCTGCGTCATCAAGTCGCGGAACAGGCCATCGCTTTTCAGTTGCGGGTAGTTTTCCGACACGGCGATCAGACGCGATAGCGCCGAAGACAACTGATTCTGGGCTTCCTGGAAGCGAGCCATCACTTCGGGGTTGTCCAGATCATCCACTTTCATCTGAATGGTGCCGACCTTGGCGCGCGCCTCGGTAACCTGCGTCAGCACCGCGCGCTCGTTCACCATGTAGGCATTGACCGAGCTGACCAGCTTGGGCACCAGTTCGGCGCGGCGCTCGTATTGATTCAAGGTTTGCGACCAAGCGGCCTTGACCTGCTCGTCCAGGCGCTGGATCTCGTTATACCCACAACCAGACAGCAAAACCGCCACGCTGCTGATAAAGACCCATCGTATCCATGATGTCATGATTTTTTTCCTGCAAAAATAAGCAGATAAACAACAAAAACGGGTTACGACCCATTTGCTCGGGCACGTGCCAAACAGAGCCCGGCGGTCCGTGCACGCCAAGCGTAAACCGCGTACCGCAGCATAACAAGTACGTCTATGGCGACGCTTAACAATTTCTGTCAAATCCGGCAGGGCAATCCGCCTGACCGTTTACGCTTGAAGCAGGTTGTTTTAACGCTACCGCTCAAAATGATACAAGATGGTCAATGAGGATTTTTACTAATTTCACGCTATAATGGCAGATTGCGCAGCGCACCAATCACTGCGCCTCTTGCAGCAGGCGGCGTTCTTGCCCCTGCCGTGGCATTGTCGCCATAACAAAACACCTTAGCCTGGATTGGTAGGGCCCCAAAGAGGGCTTTTGGGCTAGTCACTGGAAAATTCTTGGACTCTCAAATCACTTTTGCCTCTCTTGAGCTGGCAGAACCTCTGTTGCGTGCTGTAACCGACGCAGGCTATACCCACCCCACCCCTATTCAAGCCCAGGCCATCCCCAAGGTCATTGAAGGTGGCGACCTGTTGGCTGCCGCTCAAACCGGCACCGGCAAAACCGCAGGCTTTACCCTGCCTATCTTGCACCGTCTGCTGAACAACCCTCAGCAAAACCGTAAACCAGGCCGCCCACGTGCGCTGATCCTGGCCCCGACCCGTGAACTGGCCGCCCAGGTTGAAGAATCGGTACGTTTGTACAGCCAGCACACTCGTCTGCGCTCGATGGTCATGTTTGGTGGCGTGAACATCAACCCCCAGTTCCATGCGCTGCGCAAGCCCCTGGACATTCTGGTGGCTACTCCTGGCCGTTTGCTGGACCACGTGCGTCAACGCACCGTGGACCTGACCGGCGTGGAAATCCTGGTACTGGACGAAGCCGACCGCATGCTGGACATGGGCTTTATCCGCGACATTCGCAAGATCATCAGCCTGATGCCGGTTGATCGTCAGACTCTGCTGTTCTCGGCGACTTTCTCGGACGAAATCCGTGAACTGGCCCGTGGTTCGCTGAACAACCCTGACGAAGTGGCCGTTGCTGCCCGCAACACCACCAACGAACTGATTACCCAGCAAGTGATTCTGGCTGACCAGGCACACAAGCGTGACCTGCTGAGCCACATCATCCGCGAAAGCGGCTGGAACCAGGTTCTGGTGTTCTGCCGCACCAAGCACGGCGCCAACCGTTTGGCCGAAAAACTGTCCAAGGACGGTATGGCCGCTGAAGCCCTGCACGGCAACAAGAGCCAGGCGGCTCGTACCCGTGCGTTGGCCGGCTTCAAGAACGGCAAGGTTGTGGTGCTGGTTGCCACCGACATCGCCGCACGTGGTCTGGACATTGATCAACTGCCTTACGTGGTCAACTTCGAACTGCCTAACGTTCCTGAAGACTACGTTCACCGCATTGGCCGTACTGGCCGTGCCGGTAGCGAAGGCGTGGCCCTGTCGCTGGTGGATCGCAGCGAAATGCGTTTGCTCAAGCAGATCGAGCGCATGACCCGCAATCCTATCGAGCGCATCGTGGTGGAAGGCTGGACGCCTCCTTCGCGCGCCGCTCTGGCTGAAGAAGCCAAGGAAGACACCTACGCAGAGCGCCGCTTCAACAGCGCTCCTGGCGCTCGTGCTCCTGGTACCCGTCGCCCTAACGGTGGTGGTCAAGGTCGCTCCGCTGAAGGCCGTGGTGGCAATGGCGAAAGCCGTCCGCGCCGTCCAGGCAACGACAACCGCCCACGTCGCAGCGCCGCTCCTGGCGGTGCAGGCGGTGGCGCAGCCCGTGCAGGCCAAGGTCGCCCCGGTGGCCGTCAGGACAGCCGCGGCCCGAACCGCAGCAACCGCAGTTCCGCACAAGCCAAAGCCTAAACCCTGCAAAGGGGCTGTGCCTGCCAAAGGCGGGCACAGCGCCCGCCTTCGAACCGAGCACACCATGGCACTGAGCACCTGGCTCGCCTTTTTCGCGGCTTCCTGGGTTATTTCGTTTTCACCTGGCCCAGGTGCGATTTCCTCCATGTCCTCCGGCCTGAAATACGGCTTCAAGCGTGGCTACTGGATGGCTATAGGCCTGAATATCGGGATCATGATCCAGATATTCATCATCAGCCTGGGATTGGGCCAAGTCCTGGCGCGCTCGGAACTGGCGTTTACCACGCTTAAATGGTTGGGTGCCGCCTACCTGATTTATCTGGGCTGGAAGCAATTGCGCACCGACGCCATGCCGGTGCAGGTCACAGGTCAGGAACCCAGCGACTTTCGTATTCGCGATTTGTTGATACGGGGTTGCCTGATCAATATCACCAACCCCAAGGGTCTGGTATTTTTACTGGCCATCATGCCCCAGTTTCTGGACTTGAATCGGCCCATGCCGCTGCAATACCTGCTGATCGCCATGACCCTGTGCTTTACGGATCTGGTGGCCATGGGTTGCTACACGTCGCTGGCCGCTCGCATGTTGCATTTGCTGCGTCAGGCCAGCCATGTACGGCTGCTGAACCGCGTGTTCGGTTCGCTATTTATTCTGGCAGGGACGGTATTGGCCAGCGTGTCGCGTTAGCCTTGTGCACGCATCAGCTTGCCCCCAAGCCCTGCTTTACGGATAATTCGCTCACTGTTTTCCACGCGCCAGACTGGCGCTGCCACAAGGATTTTCAATGTCGTCCGGTGACATACGCTCTGAAGTCAAGAAACGCCGCACCTTTGCCATTATTTCTCACCCTGACGCGGGTAAGACCACACTGACAGAAAAACTGCTGTTGTTCGCGGGTGCGATTCAGATTGCAGGTAGCGTCAAGGCCCGTAAAGCCAGCCGTCACGCCTCCTCGGACTGGATGGAAATTGAAAAGCAACGTGGTATTTCGGTGGCCTCCTCGGTCATGCAGATGGAATACCGCGACTGCGTGATCAACTTGCTGGACACCCCCGGTCACCAGGACTTCTCCGAAGACACCTACCGTGTGCTGACCGCCGTGGACGCCGCCTTGATGGTGATTGACGCGGCCAACGGTGTGGAACCGCAAACCATTCGCCTCTTGCAAGTGTGCCGGGCCCGCAATACGCCCATCATCACTTTCGTGAACAAGCTGGACCGCGAAGTTCAAGAGCCGCTGGATGTGCTGTCGGAAATCGAATCGCACCTGGGCATGGAAGTGGTGCCGTTTTCCTGGCCTATCGGGATGGCACGTCGCTTTGGCGGTGTGTTCAATCTGCGTGCCAATCATATGCGTGTGTTCAAGCCCGGTCAGGAACGTCATGGCGAGGATGAAATCATCCCCGGCCTGGACAACCCTGTGATTGCCGAACGTTTTGGCGAGCCCTTTGCAAAGGCTCAGGAAGAAATCGAGCTGCTGAACGCTGCAGCCCCCGAATTCGATCTGGACCTGTTCCTGGCTGGCAAGCAAACCCCCGTTTTCTTTGGCTCGGCCATCAACAACTTTGGTGTGCAGGAAGTGCTGGACGCACTGGTTGATCTGGCTCCTTCTCCTGGCCCACGCGCTGCCTTGCAGCGTGAAGTGCAGCCGGACGAGCCCAAGTTCAGTGGTGTGGTGTTCAAGGTGCAAGCCAATATGGACCCCGCCCACCGTGACCGCGTGGCCTTTGTACGCGTCAGCTCCGGCCATTTCAAGCGCGGGATGAAACTGAAAGTGTCGCGTACCGGCAAGGAAATTCGCCCCAATAACGTGGTGTCCTTCCTGTCGCAACGCCGTGAACTTCTGGACGATGCCTTTGCTGGCGACATTATCGGTGTACCCAACCACGGCATCCTGCAATTGGGCGATGTGCTGACCGAAGGCGAAAACCTGCAATTTACCGGGCTGCCTTTCTTCGCCCCCGAACTGTTCCAGTCCATTGAGGTCAAAGATCCTTTGCGCACCAAGCAATTGCGTACCGGCCTGACCCAGCTGGGTGAAGAGGGCGCCATTCAGGTGTTCCGTCCCCATATGGCAGGCGGCATGATGCTGCTGGGCGCGGTTGGCCAACTGCAGTTTGAAGTGGTGGCCCACCGCCTGAAAACGGAGTACGGTGTGGAAGCGCGCCTGTCGTCCAGCCGCTTCAATATGGCTCGCTGGGTAACAGCCAAAGACCCCAAGGACATGAAGAAGTTTATCGAGACCAACGCGGGCAATATTGCTTATGACGTGGTCGAGGCCATTGCCTTTTTAGCAACCTCGCCTGCGCAGTTGCGCGTGGCTCAGGAGCTGAATCCAGGCATTGAATTCCACGCATTACGTGAACATGGTGGACACGTTTTCGGGGATGCCGTCTAATTCTGTCACAAGAGCAGGGCCGACATTTCGCTACAATGACGGCTCTTTTCTTTTAATTACGCGCATCCGGCCGACCGGATTGCCCCTGATTCAACCGAGACATCGCTTATGCCCTGGCGTTTTATCATTGCTGTCTTGCTGCTGGCCGCAGGTGCTTCAGTGTGGGGCGGCCTGGAACTGGGGAACTGGCTAATCGCGCACGGCCCTGAAAAGTCCATGGCGGTCAGCACCCCCGACCCGTCAGACTTGCCTACGCTCGATGCCGATGGCAAACCCTTTACCGCGCAGCCGCCGCAGCCTTTACCCAATGGTCGCCTGGGCGTGCCACAAGCACCCACACCGATCGCTTGGGAAATCGACACGTCTACGCTGACGGAAGAAAAGCCACCTATTGCCTTGGCCACCACATCCATTTCGCTGGAGCAGGCCATTCAAATTGCCATGACCGAGCAGAACCGGGAGTTGCAAGGGATTGCCCGTGTAAACCTGGGCGGCTCCGAGCCTATCCAGCCGGTAGATGTAGGCACGCCCCCACCACCGCCACCACAAGATATTCAAGTGGCCGGCAACAATAACGGTGCCTGGCAGGCACAGCTGCAGCAAGAGTTGAATGCCTGTAGCCAAAAAGGCTTTTTCGATCGCCCAAGTTGTTCCTGGGATGCCCGCAACAAGTACTGCGGTCCGAACAATGCCTGGGGCAAGGTGCCTGGCTGCCCAAGCAAGTCCTTCTAAGCTGTCTGTAGTCGCTTCCCAGGCTACGCTGCCTTTGCAATTGAAGGCTTCGTTTCCAGAGCAGGAAGCTGCCAAGGACAATAAAAAAGCACCCGTTAGTAACGGGTGCTTTTTTTGGGTCTGACCAAACAAAGACTTATTCGTGGTCGCCCATCTGCGATTGCAGGTAGTTTTGCAGGCCCACTTTTTCGATCAGCTCCAGCTGTGTACCCAGCCAATCGATGTGCTCTTCGGTGTCGTCCAGAATCTTCAAGAACAAATCACGCGACACGTAGTCGCGGGTGGACTCACAGTACTCGATCGCCTCTACCACGGTCTGACGGGCAGCCTGCTCCAGCTTCAGGTCACAGCCCAGCAGTTCAGGCACGTTCTCACCGATCATGATCTTGTGCATGTCCTGCAGGTTGGGCAAGCCGTCCAGCATGAAGATGCGTTCGATCAGCATATCGGCGTGCTTCATCTCGCCGATGGACTCGTCATACTCGTGTTTGCCCAGCTTGTTAAAGCCCCAATGGTTCAACATGCGAGCGTGCAAGAAGTATTGATTGATTGCTGTTAGTTCGTTCTTTAGCTGCTTGTTCAGATGCTGAATTACCACTTTATCGCCAAACATGCTGTTCTCCTGTAAATCTGACGGCGCTCCCCCCAAGGAGCCGCCGAGCCCCCACAAATACTGCTCACGCCACAGATCGCACGCAGGCGCGATGCAGGCAAAAAAACAATGGGGGATGAATGTGACAGGCTACCATGCACGCATGTGCCATGGCTTAAAAAACAGCTAAACACCCAGAAAGCGTTGCACTTTTGGGTTAGTAACAGGACCAATAACAATCATTCCCACTAGCAATAGCGGGAATGGAAAATCCTGATCAAAAACACGCGCTTAGGCGCGACAAACAAGACGGCCGAACTCAGGAGCAGGGATCAGGCTGTCGTTGGCAGCGTAATCCACCCGGGCGGTTTCAAGACTGGCAATCATGGTCTGATTGGCATAACGTCCGCCGGGCAAATAGTCCTGAGCCGTCTCCGCGCAGCAGCCACAGCAAGACGCCACGCCAAGCTGACCCTGCAGGTCTGCCAGGCTGGAAGCGCCGCCACGTACTGCTTCTTGTACTTGACGCTCGGTGATCGCGTTACATATGCAGATAAACATGAGAACCATTATTATCAAGAAACCTGAAAATATCAAGAGTCATTCTCATTAAGAACTGTATTACACCGATATCGCCTTGAAAACGGCTTGCGGCCTGCCTTTGCGGTCTTGGTCTGAAAACGACAGTCGCATCAATTCTGCAACAGATGATCCATCAACAAGCGCGCGGCAGGCGACAAGCTATAGCGGCTACGCACACACAAGGCCACGCGGCGAGAGGTCCAGGGTTCCTTGATCACGCACAAGGCCAGGCCCAGGCTTTGCACATAGGATTCGGCCACGGAACGCGGCAACACGCCAATGCCAAGCCCCGCCTCAATCATGCGGCACTGGGCATCGTAACTGGTCACCTGCACGCGGCAACGCCAGGTGCGCTCCAGTTCGCTAGCGGCACGTAACAGCAGCAAATTGGGGTGACTGCCGGTGTGCATCCCCACATAGTCGAAATCCAGCGTGTCGGCAAAGGCCAGCTCCCCCCGTCCTGCCAAAGGATGGGTAGCAGGCACCAGCAACACCAGCTCGTCCTGGCGATAGTCGTAGTACTCCACCTCGGCACTGCCTACGCCTCGAATCAGTACGCCCAGATCAGCATTATTATCGGCCACCGCCTGGGCGACTCCAGCACTGATACGTTCCTCCAAGGACACCCGCACTTTGGGGTGACGCGCCATAAAAGAGCTCAAAGCCTGCGGCAAAAACTGCGTGATGGACGACAGGTTGGCCGCAATCCGCACATGCCCAGTGGCCCCGCCGGCAAAGTCGCGCATCAGCGCGCCCATGGCATCCATATCGTCCAGCAGGCGCTGGGACATGGCCGCCAATGATTTGCCCGCTGCCGTCGGATACACACCCTTGTTGCTGCGCTCGATCAGGGCTGCGCCCAGTTGCTGCTCCAGATCGCTCAGGCGCTTGCTGACCGCGGCAGGCGCAATATGAAACTGCTCGGCCGCCCCCGAGATGGTGCCGCGTTCCAGCACCAATAAAAACAGCCGTAAAGATTTGGGATCGATGTTCATAAGCCAGTATTCCATCCTAGGAAGGGCGGGTCGACAAGCACTCTGCCATCATCAATTGCGATAGCACCATCGCAATTTGACGCTGTACTCACGTCATTAGCGATGACAGACTACACACATAATACGGAACCTGATTATTTAAGTCAGGAATAGAGAGTGAGGGGAGAAACAAGATGCGCGACAGCGACAATCTGAAAGGGGGCTTTGACGGCACCCTGCCCATGGGGCAACAACCAGCTTTGGTCGTTATCGATTTTCAACGCGGCTTTACCGAGCCTGGCTTGACACCACTGGCCTCGAACTGCGACAGCCAGATCGAACAAACCAACACCCTGATTCGCGCCATGCGTGGCAAGGGTCGCGTTATTTTCACCATCATCGGCTACGAAGCCCATCTGGCCGACGCCAATCTGTGGCTGACCAAGGCCTCGTCCTTGCGCTGCCTGCTGCGTGGTTCGCCTGCCTGTGAGCTGGACCCGCGGCTGGACTACGACCCCGAACAAGACATCATCCTGTACAAGACCCAGGCTTCCGCCTTTTACGGCACGCCGCTGCCCGCCTTGCTGGCCCATCAGGGCTGCGACATGCTGATTGTGGCCGGTGCCACTACCAGCGGTTGCGTGCGTGCCAGCGTGGTGGACAGCTTGCAGTCGGGATTTGCCCCGTTCGTGGCTGAAGATGCGGTGGCTGACCGCTCGGCAGCCCAACATCGCAGCAATCTGATCGATATGGCCAGCAAGTACGCCGAAGTCCTGCCCTCGGCAGACTTGATCGCTCATCTACACACGCTTTAAACGCGCAACAAAAAAAGAAACCACAGGAGACTCTCATGAAAAAAGCCCTGACAGCGGCGATGGCCGCCTGCACCCTGGCGCTGGGCATCTCGCCCGCCCAAGCCCAAGAAGTTGAGCTGACTTTCTCAACCTATTTGCCTCCGGCCTACGAATACGCCTGGAAACCCATCGAGAACTTCGTTCAGACCGTGGAAAAAGAAAGCCAGGGTCGCATCAAGATCAACGTGTTCCATTCCGGTCAGTTGTTCGATGGCTACGAGGAGCTGCCAGCCTTGTCGCGCGGTGACGTGGACATCGTGAACATGACCAGCACTTATCCCAGCGGCACCGTGCCAGCGCTGAACATCTTTACCTTGCCATTCCTGTTTGACAGCACGGCTCACCTGAAGCGTGCTCTGGATCAAGGCCTGTTCAAGCTGGGTGCCGAGCAGGAACTGCGCGACACCCACGATGCCGTGGTACTGGGCCTGGCCCCTTGGGATCCGTACGAGTTCTACAGCCGCAAGGCCCCCATCAACTCCGCCGCTGACATCAAGGGCAAAGTCTGGGCATCGACCAGTTCCATGGACGCACGCGCCCTGCAACTGCTGGGGGGCTCGCCTACTGGCATGCCGTCTTCCGAGCTGTACCTGGCCTTTGACCGTGGCGTGATCGACGCCACCCCACGTCCATTGCTGACCGGCATCGGCCGCAACCTGTACGAGGTGGCCAAATACCTGTCCATCGCCAACTTCGGTATCGATGTGTCCGTGCTGACCATCAACCGCAAGAAGTGGGAATCCCTGCCCCCTGATCTGCAAGAGATCATCAGCAAGGCCGCCCACCAGCGCGACGAAGAACAGTTTGAGCGCGTAAACGCCTTTGTAGGCCAGGCCCTGCAACGCTACGAGCAAGCCGGTGTGACCATCAACCGTGTTGAGCCCGCTCAACTGGCCGAAATGCGTCAGCAAACCCAAGCCGCCATTGATGAATGGAGCAAGCAGGTTGAGAACGGTCCCGCCTATCTGGAACTGATCGAGAAAACCCGCCAGCCCTGATCACGCGTGACTGCGCGCCGGACCACCAACCGGCGCGCATCCCTCGTGTGGAGACACCATGAATCCACTTATTCATTTTCTGGGCGCATTTGCGCGCGGTAGCAACCGGCTCGCCATTCTGGTGGCCGAAGTTGCACTGGCCGCCCTGATGATTGCCTGCACCTACGGCGTCATTGCGCGCTACGTCTTTAACAGTCCCAGCATCTACATCACCGAAGTGTGCGTGTACTTGCTGCTGGTCTGCTCCTGGCTATCCATCGGCTGGGTTCACCTGGAAAACCGCCACGTCAGTGTCGAAGCCTTCCACATGCGCTTCTCGCCACGCGGCCAGCGCCTGGCCACCTGCATTTCGCAGCTGTGCATCTTGTTCTTCTGCCTGGTGCTGTTGTGGGCCGGTATTTCCGTGGTGGAAACCGCGATTGCCCGTAACTACCGCTCGGCCTCCATGCTGCGTTTCCCCCTGTGGATTGCCTACGGCATGATCCCATTGGGTGGCACCTTGCTGGGCCTGGCTACCCTGCGCCAGCTGTTCATCCCGAACAGTGTGGAATCCAACGACAGCATCAAGGAGTTCTGACATGGATTCCATGCTCATTTTCAGCCTGATGATGGCCTGCTTTGCCATCCTGATGGTTATCGGCACCCCCATTTTTGCCGCACTGGGTGTCGCCAGTATTTCCGGCATTCTGATGAAATCCGGCCTGGGCGGCCTGGACGTCATTCCCGCCACCTTGCACCGAGGCATGGCCAGCTATTCCCTGATCGCCATTCCGCTGTTCATTCTGATGGGTGAGGTCATTGCCCGCACCAGTATTGGCGGCAAGCTGTATCAGCTGTTCTATCTGTGGCTGAACCGCCTGCCCGGTGGTTTGGCTGTAGCCAGTGTGGGCAGCTCGGCCGTTTTCGGTGCCATGAGCGGGGTCAGCGTGGCGGGTGCCGCCACGATTGGTCGCTTTGCCATTCCAGAAATGCTCAAACGTGGTTACTCGCCCAGCCTGTCTGGCGGCACGATTGCTGCGGCCGGTGCCCTGGCTTTGCTGATTCCACCCAGCATTGGCTTTGTGCTGTATGGCGAAATGGCTGACCAATCCATCGGCAAGCTGTTCATTGGTGCCTTGCTACCCGCCTTGATGGTCACCGTCATGATGGTGATCTATGTAGCTCTGGTTGCGATATTCAAACCAGAGTCCGCACCGCGCAATTCGGAAGTCGTTACCTGGGCACAGAAACTGGCCGCCCTGAAAGACATCTGGGCCGCTTCCTTGCTGATTCTGCTGGTGCTGGGCACAATCTATCTGGGTATTGCTACTCCGACAGAAGCTGCCGGTATTGGTGCTGCAGGTGCGTTCATCATTGCCATTGCCTACAAGGAAATGAACTGGCGCACGGCCTTGCAGATTCTGCGCTCCACCGCCGTCACCAGTGGCATGATTTTGCTGATTCTGGCCGCAGCGCTGCTGTTTGGCTACATCATGACCCGCTTGATGATTCCGCAAAAGCTGGTGGCCCTGATTACGGCATCGTCTCAGCCAGCCTGGGTCATTCTCCTGTTCGTGCTGCTGTTCCTGATCGCCGTGGGCATGTTCCTGGATATTGTTTCCCTTATCCTGATCACCACACCTGTTTTACTTCCCGTTATTGTGGCGCTGGGCTACGATCCATTATGGTTTGGCATTGTGATGATTATCGCCTGCGAAATGGCCGTCATTACGCCGCCGGTGGGTTTGAACCTGTATGTAATCAAGGGCATTGCCCCACAAATATCGCTACAGCAGATTACACGCGGGGCTCTGCCCTTTGTGGCACTGGAAATTTTGGCGATTGTTATTTTGACAGTCTTCCCCGAAATTATTCTTTGGCTACCCAGAACGCTTTAAAAAACAAAACCCGCTTCATGCGGGTTTTTTTAATTTTCCATCCACGTTTTTTACGATGGCAGCATAATATTTGATTGCTTTTCCACTTTCTTTTTCTATTCCAGAATCCATAGCTGGAGGAAACAGAAATGGATAAGAACAGCTTTACCGAACCCCCGCTCAAAGGCATCAAAGTCCTGGAGCTGGGTTCATTGATTGCCGGCCCCTATGCCGGTAGCCTGCTGGCCCAATTCGGGGCCGATGTCATCAAGATCGAACCGCCTGGCAAGGGCGACCCGCTACGCCGCTGGCGGCAGTTGCACAAGGACACCTCCCTGTGGTGGCGCGTACAAAGTCGCAACAAGCGCTCCATTGCGCTGGATCTACGCCAGCCCGAAGGCCAGGAGATTGCTCGTGAACTGGCCCTGCAAAGCGATATCGTCATTGAAAATTTCCGCCCCGGCGTGCTGGAACGCTGGGGCCTGGGCTGGGAAACACTGCACGCACTGAACCCGCGCCTGATCATGGTGCGCGTCTCTGGCTATGGACAGGACGGCCCCTATCACCGTCGCCCCGGCTTTGCCGCCATCGCGGAATGTATGGGTGGCCTGCGTTATGGCACCGGCTATCCGGATCGCCCCCCCGTACGGGCCGGTGTCAGCCTGGGCGATACGCTGGCTTCGCTGTACGGCACGATTGGCGCGCTGCTGGCCATGCACCATCTACGTCAGGAAGGCGGGCAGGGGCAGATGATTGATGTGGCCTTGTATGAATCTGTCTTTGCCATCATGGAAAGCCTGATTCCAGACTATCAACTGAACGGTCATCAGCGCGAACGTACCGGGGCCAGCCTGCCCGGCATCGCCCCCTCCAACACCTATCCCACCGGCGACGGCAAATGGGTAGTGATTGCCGCCAATAGTGACGCGATTTTCATCCGTCTGATGCAGGCCATGAACCGTCCTGATCTGGCCAACGACCCACGCTTATCCGACAACGCCGGACGGGTGGAACACAGCGTCATGCTGGACCAGACGATTGGCGACTGGACAGGGGCCCGCAGCCTGGAAGAGGTGTTGAGCGTGCTGGATCAGGCGGAAGTCCCCAGCGGCAGCATCTACACCGCCGCCGACATTCTTGATGACCCGCATTACCAGGCCCGCGGCATGCTGGAGAAACACACACTGGAAGACGGCCAGGAACTGACCATACCCGGCATCGTGCCCAAGCTAAGCCGCAGCCCCGGTGCCACCCAATGGTTGGGGCCGGAGTTGGGCGAACACACAGACAGCATCCTGCAAGAACTGGGCATGAGCCCGGAGCGCCGCCAAGCCCTGCGCGAACAAGGAATCGTGGAATGAGTACCGTCTTGATCACCGACGTCACCTTGCGTGACGGCCTGCAAATCGTGCCACGCTGGGTACCTACGCCGGACAAGCTGCGTATCGCGCAAGCACTGCCTCGATGCGGCGTGCGCAAGATAGAACTGACGTCCTTTACCTCGCCCAAAGCCATTCTATCCCTGGCGGATGCCGACGAGCTGGCTAGCCTGACCGCGCGCGACCCTCAGGTTTGCTACACCGCACTGGTCCCCAATCTGCGCGGTGCACAGCGTGCTTTAGCAGCCCATATGGACGAGCTGAACTTTGTATTTTCGGCCTCTGAAGCGCATAACCAGGCCAATCTGCGCATGAACATTGCGCAATCGCTGGCCCAGCTGGAGCAGGTGCTGGAAGCGGCGGGCAAAACGCCTGTGAACGTGTCCCTGTCCACCGCTTTTGGCTGCCCCTTTACCGGCTCCGTCGCCCCCGCGCACGTGATTGCACTGATGCAGCAAGTGCAGCACATGGGAGCCAGCTCCGTCAGCCTGTGCGATACCACCGGCATGGGTTCACCCGTGGATGTAGAACGCCTGACTCAGGCTGCCTTGAGCTTGTATGGTGAACAAGGCGTCACCGGCCATTTCCATGACACCCGCGGGCTGGCCCTGGCCAATGCCTGGGCCGCGTATCGCGAAGGAGGGCGTCGGTTTGACGCAGCCTTGGCCGGTTTGGGCGGTTGCCCTTACGCCCCCGGTGCCAGCGGCAATGCCAGCCTGGAAGATCTGGCCCATATGTTCCAGATCAGCGGTGTGGAAACAGGCTTGAGTCTGGAAGCGCTCCAGCCCTTGGCCGAAGAAATCGCAGCCCTGACGCAAGAGCCCATTCAAAGTCGCCTGCACAAAGCCGGGCCAGCCTACGCCTTGAAGGTGTGCCAACCATGAGAACGGCCCGCACCCTTTTTCAAAAGCTCTGGGATGCACATCGCGTTGCGACGGTAGACGATGAGCATGATCTGATCTACATAGACCGCCAGTTGTTGTACGAAGTCACCAGTCCGCAAGCCTTCGAGAGCTTGCGCTTGGCCAGACGCCAAGTGCGTCGCCCGGAAACTGCGCTGAGCACGGTGGACCACAACGTGCCCACGCGCCGCCGCAATCAGCGTCTGGAAGATCCGTTGGCGCAGGCACAGATCGACCAGATGGAGATCAATAGCCGGGAGTTTGGCCTGCGCTACTTTGGCCTGGATGACGAGCGCCAGGGCATCATCCACGTGATCGGACCCGAGCAGGGCATGACCTTGCCCGGCTCCAGCATCGTGGCGGGAGATTCCCATACCAGCACGCATGGCGCGTTTGCCGCCTTGGCCTTTGGCATCGGCACCTCCGAAGTGGAGCATGTTCTGGCCACACAATGTTTGGTTGCAAAACGCATGCGCAGCCTGCAGGTCGATGTGCAAGGCGAATTGCCTGCCACCAGCACCGCCAAGGATCTGATCCTGCACATCATTGCCCGCATGGGTGCGGATGGCGGGCGGGACTGTGCCATCGAATTTACTGGCCCTGCCATCCGTGCCTTGTCCATGGAAGGGCGTATGACCTTGTGCAATATGGCGATCGAAGCCGGTGCCCGTATTGGCCTGGTCGCTGTGGACGACAAGACCCTGGACTATGTGCGCGGCCGACCTTTGGCACCTAAGGGTGAAGCATGGGACAAGGCGGAACAGTACTGGCGCACACTGGTCAGCGATGACGGCTGCCAATACGATCAGCACTTGCTGATCGACGCCACGCAGGTTGCCCCCACGGTTACCTGGGGCACGTCTCCCGATATGGCGTCAGCCATCGACCAGCTGGTACCTGATCCATTAGCCGCTGCCACCGGCAAACAAGCTGATGCCCAACGCGCCTTGAACTATATGGCTTTGCAGGCTGGCCAGCCGCTGGCAGGCATCACCATAGACCGGGTGTTCATCGGTTCCTGTACCAATGCGCGTATTGAGGACCTGCGCAGCGCCGCTGCCATGGTCAAAGGCAAACGCGTAGCTAGCACAGTGCTGCAAGCTTTGGTCGTACCCGGCTCGGGTCTGGTACGCCGTCAGGCCGAGCAGGAAGGCCTGGACCAGATCTTCACGCAAGCTGGCTTTGAATGGCGCGAACCGGGCTGCTCCATGTGCCTGGGCATGAACGAAGACCGCCTGAGTCCGGGCGAGCGCTGCGCCTCCACCTCCAACCGTAATTTCGAAGGCAGGCAGGGTGCCTTGGGGCGTACACACCTGATGAGCCCCGCCATGGCTGCTGCCGCTGCAATTGCGGGCCATCTTGTCGATATCCGCAACTGGGACGC
This sequence comes from Alcaligenes phenolicus, assembly GCF_032063905.1. Classification (NCBI taxonomy): domain Bacteria; kingdom Pseudomonadati; phylum Pseudomonadota; class Betaproteobacteria; order Burkholderiales; family Alcaligenaceae; genus Alcaligenes; species Alcaligenes phenolicus. The sequence continues at coordinate 191,322 of NZ_DAMBOE010000005.1, read as the reverse complement.
CGCATGAACACACCTTTTACTTCCGTGCGCTCGCGCCTGATTGCGCTGGACCGCGCTAATGTAGACACCGACGCGATCTTGCCCAAGCAGTACATGACATCCTTGTCGCGCACTGGCTTTGGTCAATATGCCTTCGACAACTGGCGGTACGCGGACATTGGCTACCCCGGCAAACCACTGGACGAGCGTGAACCCATCAACAGTTTTTGCCTTCATCAACCGCATGCACAAGGAGCCCGGATTCTGCTGGGACGCGAGAACTTTGGCTGCGGGTCCAGCCGCGAACACGCAGTTTGGGCACTGAAGGATTTGGGTATATCGGTGCTGATCGCCACTTCATTTGCAGACATCTTTCGCAATAACTGCTTTAAAAACGGCCTGCTGCCATTACAACTCAACACCGACCAGGTAGATGCCCTGTTTGTCACCGCCACCAATCATCCCTGGGCTGAATGGACGGTCGATCTGGAGGCGGGCATGTTGATCGGCCCTGATCAGCACATTCACTTCCAGATAGAACCGGAACGCCGACGCCGTTTGCTGCTAGCGCTGGATGACGTCAGCGTGACGGAGCAAAAGCTGGAAACTATTCGGGCTTACGAACAGCAGCGCAAGAAGCAGGAGCCTTGGCTATTTAATTGAGCGGAGCAGATGGCTGCAAAGGAGGGCTTTTACAGGGCCTGTTCATATGTGCGCGCAGGCCCTGTTTGTTTATTGTTTTGACGTCCAAGGCTGCGAGTTGCTCGGCCAGGCTCACCAGGAACCTTTAACCTGCTGTAGCCCGTTTTCCTAGACCCCAGCCGCTGCCCGCATCTTGCGCTGGGATGCCGGCGCCAAACCTTCCGCTTCCCGATATTTAGCCACCGTACGGCGTGCCAAAGTCAGGCCCTGAGCCTGCAAGAGATCGGTAATCTGCTGATCCGACAAAGGCTTGGCTGGCGACTCGTCACGAATCATCTGTGCGATCTGTGCCCGTACCGAAGCCGCCGACAGATCAGCCTTGCCATCAGCACTGGCCAAGGCCACGGTAAAGAACTGTTTAAGCTCCATCACCCCATGCGGTGTTTGCATGTACTTTTGCCGCGTTGCACGAGAAATCGTGGACTCGTGCAAATCCAGCTCGGCTGCCAGATCGGCCAATTGCATGGGTTTGAGCGCCGACACACCTTGCGTGAAGAAGTCCTGCTGCATCTGCACAATCGCTTGAGCCACCCGCAAAATCGTCACGAAACGGCTGTTAACGCTGCGCAGCAAGCCGGTCGCTTTTTGGCGCTCTGCCAGCAAGGCAGGGTGCGCTTCAATTTCGTAATCGTGCAGATTCACCAATTGCAGGCGCGGCACAGCCAGGGGATTCAAGGCCGCCTGCCAACTCTCCTTGCCACGAATCAGCAACACATCCGGCACCACATAGGCCGAGACGTTCTGTGTCCAGGCCCGCCCCGGTTTGGGGTCCAGCTTCAAGACCAGATGATGGGCGCGCTCGACCAGCTCGGCCGAATAGCGGCCGGCACAGCGCTGACGCAACTGACTGGGAGAGGCCAGAATGCCGACATGCTCGCGCACCAGATAGCGGGCGCAATCGAGCAAGGCCGGTTCCAACTGCTGAGCCTGTTGCATCAGCTGCAAGTCCAGGCACTCGGCCAGATCCCGCGCACCGACACCGGCCGGGTCCAGAGACTGCACCTGGGCCAGCGCACAGCGCAAGTCACTTTCATCAATATCCAGCTCGTCGGGCAGGCAGTCCAGCACCTCTTCCAGCGAGACGGGCAGGTAGCCGTTATCGTCCAGTTCATCGATCAATAACTGAGCCAAAGCGCGGTCACGGTCGCTCAAACGCAACAGTCCCAGCTGCTCGCTTAAATAAGCAGCCAGGTCCTGGGCAATGGCCGATTCAGGGGTCCAGTCAGGGTCGTCCGAATCCCCCTGATGTTTGGGAAACTCAAGGCTCGCCCACGAGGATTCCGCCTCGCCCGAAGCGGCTTCGGGCAATGGCTCGGCGGCGACATCCGTCTGCACGTCCAGACGTTCCAGCAAGGGGTTATCCAGCAAAGCTTGAGCCAACTCCTGCTCCAGCTCGGCCCCCGATAGCTGCAACACTTTAATAGACTGTTGCAATTGCGGCGTCAAAACCAGCGTTTGCTGCTGGCGTAAATCTAGTGACTGACGCGTAAGCATAGGTACAATCGTTTCCATGAAAACTGACAACGCCCAGACACCCACCGCCAACGATAGTCAGGCTCTGCGCAGCACACTGTTCAAGCTGTGCGCCACGGCCACTATTATCTGCACCGTAGTCACTATCGTGGTCGCCATTATCTGGTGGGACCTGCTCAACCGTCTTATCAGCTTTGGGCGTGGCCTGGATTACTCCGGCCTGCAGGCCTTGAGCATTCAAAACCTGGCGCTGATCAAGCAATACAACCCGTTTTTCTGGTGGACGGTAGTGGGCGTCATAACCCTCATTATTGCCTATCTTTTGTATGGCTTCGTACAAGGGGTCATGCGACGCAACCAGCAACGCATTATCGACGAGTCCACGGTGGCTCAACTGGCCCGATCGCTCAGCCGTCCGGCCCGTGAAGTGATTTTGTGGTGCTGGCCCGACCAGCGCAGCCCGTTGACTGTGGGCGATTTACAACGAGCCCATAGCGAGTTGCGCTCCGGACGTTTTAGCAAAATCGAACTGGCCGAGCAGCAAAGCCGCCTGCTGCAAGCCGACTACGAACGCCACGAGCCACAAGCCTAAAGCTTGCCTTCCTGTTTTTTTTGTGTTTGACTTACGGTCATGACTCACGCACGCCAATTCTCCTACGCATGCCAAGGTTTCAGCCCCGCCGCTGAAGCAGCCTTGTCGCGTTCCGTGCGTGAAGGCCGTTCTTCGGCCCCTGCCTCCAGCCTATCCCAGCTGCTACTACTAGCGTCCGGTTGCCGGGCCTAGTGTCCCGTGGCAGTTCGGCAGCCAATACTCAGCCACATCTACGTCATTTGTGCCGCCACCGGCCTACGTAAATGCTGCAATCGCTGGTGACGGCAAGAAGTAATCAACACTTTTTGTCCGACAGGTATCCCCATGGCAATGCTGAAAACCCCCTCTCAAAAGTATCGTCCTTTTGTCGCCTTTGATCGCGACTTCGCTGAACGCACCTGGCCTTCCAAGCGCATTACCAAAGCGCCCATCTGGATGAGCACAGACTTGCGTGACGGCAACCAATCCCTGATCGAGCCCATGAACGTGGCTCGCAAACTGCGCTTTTTCGAGCAACTCGTCAAAATCGGTTTCAAGGAAATCGAGGTCGGTTTCCCTTCCGCATCGCAGACCGACTTCGATTTCGTTCGCAAGCTGATCGACGAAAACCGCATTCCTGAAGATGTCACCATCATCGTCTTGACGCAGTCGCGTGAAGACCTGATCAAACGCACGGCTGAAGCGGCTGCCGGTGCCAAACGCGCCATCATTCACTTGTACAACGCTTGTGCACCCGCCTTTCGCAAGATTGTTTTCAACTTGAGCAAGGACGAGATCAAGGAAATTGCCTTGACCGGTACACGCCTGGTCAAGAACGAAGTGGCCAAGTATCCGCAAACCCAATGGGGTTACGAATACTCCCCCGAAGTGTTCAGCACTACCGAGCCCGAATTTGCTCTGGAGGTGTGCAACGCCGTCGTGAAAGCCTGGGGCCCAGCCGCTGACGAACGTGTCATCCTGAACTTGCCCGCTACGATTGAGGCCACCACACCCAATATGTACGCCGACCAGATCGAATGGATGCACAACAATCTGGAACAGCGCAACAACGTCACCTTGAGCGTGCACCCGCACAACGACCGTGGCACTGCGGTCGCTGCCGCTGAACTGGCTGTGATGGCTGGCGCGGACCGTATCGAAGGCTGCTTGTTCGGTAGCGGCGAGCGCACCGGCAACGTTTGCCTGGTGACCTTGGCCCTGAACTTGTACACCCAGGGCGTGGACCCTGAACTGGACTTCTCGGACATCGACGAAGTGCGTCGCACCGCCGAGTACTGCAACCAGTTGCCCGTGCACCCACGCCACCCTTACGCAGGCGACCTGGTCTTTACCGCCTTCTCCGGCTCCCACCAGGACGCCATCAAGAAAGGTTTGGCTCAACAAAAAGCCGACGAAATCTGGGAAGTCCCTTACCTGCCTATCGACCCGGCCGATCTGGGCCGCAGCTACGATGCGGTGATCCGCGTCAACAGCCAGTCGGGCAAGGGTGGTGTGTCCTACTTGCTGGAACAAGAGCACGGTCTGGTATTGCCACGCCGCATGCAAATCGAATTCAGCCGCGCCATTCAGCGCGTGACCGACTCTTCCGGCAAGGAAGTGACGCCTGCAGATGTGTACGGCATTTTCGAATCTGAATACCTGAACTGCAAGAAGCACTACAGGCTGCTCAAGCACAACATCATCAGCCAGCCTCACGCCGACAGCGGCCAGCAATTCACGATTGAAGTGGATGTGGAGCACGACGGCCAGGTTCGCACCTTGAAGGGCTCGGGCGAAGGCGCGATCTCTGCCTTTGTGAATGCCCTGGATCTGTCCATCAAGATCATGGACTACAACGAGCACGCCATCGGTTCCGGTGCTGAAACCCGCGCTGCCGCTTACGTGGAAATGCGTATCGGTGACAGCCCATCGGGCTTTGGTGTGGGCATCCACGCCGACATCGTGACTTCTTCCTTCCTGGCGATCTTGAGTGCGGTTAACCGCCACACCATCGCCCAGCAAGAAGCCGAGGCCACCACGGCTTAATACCGTCTTCATGTCGCGACTTGGGTGGTGATCCCACCCAAGCGCCCGCCCGGTTCACCATAACCGCGCCTGACCCGCTTTCGCAGCCCGGCTTATCGTCGCTCTGTCCGCAACCCGCCCACAAGGCGGGTTTTTCGTGGGCGGGCCATTAGATTGTGGCCCCACCCCGTAGATAAACCGGACTCGGCCAGGTCGGACCGGACCTGACCAGACCTGGTCAGTTTGACTGGCCCAGTTGGCTCAGCTATTCGGCTGTTCGGCTGTTCGGCTGTTCGGCACCAGAGCGTAAAGCCAATGCTCGCGGCACAGTACAAATGGCTGTGCCAATATGCCTCTAAACGGCCAATCTCACCACACGGCGCTTGCCCGCTATTTAGCCGCAATCCACTTGAAGACGGCTGAAGTCCTTGGCGCGCAGCTTGTCCTCTTCAATAAAGGCCATCAAGCGGGCACCATCCTGCCAGCACCAGTTCAACTCATCATGGGACTGCAGGGTCAGCAGTGAACGCCATGGCGACTGACTGGGATAGTCGTCCTGCGTCGGCGTAGGGTCATAGCCCAGGCTGTCCCAAGAGGGGCGACCCAGCAGATAGTCGCGCGGCAAATCGCCGCTTTCTTCCAGCTCCTCAAACCAGCCATACAGCTCGTCCATATCCACTGGCCAATCCTTGCGCAGCTCTTCATGGCGAGGAATATCAATGCAGTTTTCGAACAGCACTTCCCGACTTGCTGTACCCCAATCATGAGGGGCCTGAAGTTCTTGAAAGTCAGTGGTTTCCGGCCAGTAAAAAGCCTTCAGATAGTCCTCGTCGCGCCAGAAAATGACGTCTTCCTGATCCATACCGTAAAACAGCGACAGCAGCCCGCCCGTGGGCAAGTCCGCTGGGCGATCCGGTCCTTCCGGAAGCTCCGCAAAATTGATCTGGCCGACAAATAAATATTCACCGTCCGGATGCTCGGGCCAAGTAAAGCCTGGAGGAACCATAGGTTGGCCACCAAAGCGGCTTTGCAAAGGCTGACCCTGGCCTTTCCCCAAACGGATGGCAACCGCCGATTGCGCCAGGTCCAGGAAATACTGTTTATGCGCTTGCAGCACAGGTGAGGCATCAAGGTACTTTTCTAGCGTGTTCAGATCCATGGCGCTGGGAAGGAAGAAGTTGAAGATGGTGCAGGCAAGGATAAGGGTGTCACAGCACACACGGCAACCCTTGCCGAAGAATCAGAAGGAAAAAAACCGGCCCAAGAGCCGGTTTTCGTTTGCCTTGCCGCAGATCAGTACGTGACCGCCAAACCCGGCAAATCCACGGTAACTTGCATGGAGCCCACCGCTTGCAAGCAATGGCGTGCAAATTCCTGGGCGCGCTCATCGTCTTGCGACAGCAGCGTGTAACCCAGGGCATCGGCCACGCCCATAATCTTGTCCAGCAACAGCACTTTGCCGCTGGCCCGCAGGGGTTCACAGCCAAGCTCTTGCCAGGTGCGATCAAACCAGTCACGCGATTGCTTGCCGCTGTCCGCATCAATGGTTTGTATAGGAGTGACCAGCTCTATGTGCTGGCGAGGACTAAAGATCACAAGCACCATAGCGCTCATAGACGATCTCCGAAAAAAAATAGATCAACTTTGGAGCTTAAGCAAAGAAGGCCTGCCAAATTGTCGGCAGGCCGACATTCCAGGGACTACCAGGAGCTATCTGCCGGTTCCCACATCACCGGCACGCCAGTGTTATTCGCCTGACGCAACATATCCAGCAAAGGATAGGCGCGTTGGCTGAAACTCACGGCCTGCGACATCGGGTGTTCCTTTTCATCGTCTTCGTCCTCGTGGGGCGAATGCTTGTTTTCCCGGTCCTGCCCGATCGCTCGCTCAATATTGCCAATAGCTTCGGACAGTTGCTCTGCCGTGAACACGCCACGCTCGGGCAAACCATCAGGATAGGAACGCCCCGCGGCCCGGAGAATAGGCATGGCATGTTCAGAGAACATCAGAACATCGGCGGCGGCTTTGCTTTTAAAGACGACTAGCATACGGTTTCTCCTTATGGATCTTTGTGTTTCCGATTCGACTTTCAGGATACACACCCCTGCAAGATAGCAGGATTTTCCCCGTCTTGGAGAGTCCTTCATGCCTGCCGCGTTTCTGTCATGGTTAATCTTGCTCTTGACCACCTTGCCGTCCCTGGCCTGGTCACAAAGCTCGCTCGAATGCCCATTGCCTCCGTCTTCCACCCGCTGCGCACCTGCGGCCGCCTTGGGAGAACAGGCCGAGCCTGCGACGGATATGGGTTTGCTCAATCCAGTGGATTTGCTCAGCGGACAAAAATACCAAAGCGATACGGATCTGCCGCTAAGCCAGGCCTGGCCTTTGCTGCAATTGCAGCGTCATTGGAATGGGCAGGGGCGAGACCCCACTCCGACACTTGGGCAAACTGGCTGGGCCTTGAGTTACGACCTGCAATTGCGGCAGCAAGGCCATGCCTTGTTCATGCCGGATGGAAGACAAACGCGCTTGTACCCACCTGCACAGCGGCAAAGTTCGGGCTGGTTCTGGCAAGGGCCGAATGGTTTGATTCTGCGGTTTGATGAGCAGGGCTGGTTAATCCATGTGCGTATATCTACCCAGCAGTGGCTGGATATAGAACGTTTTGCGGGCACGCATCCGCAGGCGTATGCAGTTAACACTGTCCGTAATCATTTGGGCCAAGCGCTGGTGTTTGACTGGGAAAGCCAAACGCAGGAGTCGGTGTCGCTACCAGGGCCGGAGCAGGGCCAAGAACCAGGACAAAACCAAACTCAGGCTCAGGCTTCAAGACAGGTTCACTCCCAAACCCAAACCAGTTCCCTAACCCATGTCACAAGGGCGGTAAGGGCAGCGGGAACGGCCGCGGTAGCAGCAGCGACGACGGGGGCGGCTACGGCTACGGCTACGGCTACGGCTACGGCTACGGCTACGGCTACGGCTACGGCTATCAATATTAAAACCCCGGCCGGGCCGTTTCGCGTGCTTCTGGAACAGCAGGATCAACAAATCTGGCTGGCCAGCGTCAGCCGTCCGGACGGCATGCAACGCCTCTATCATCCAGCCCCCGCACCTTGGTTGCACCGTTTGGGTGGCAGCAGCCTGCAAGCACCGGGGCAAGCCCCTCAGCCAATCCAACAATGGGAGTACGACGCCCAAGGCCGAGTCAATCGTTTGATCTCCCACGCCTTCAATCAAGACTGGACGGCACGCTATGAGCCAGGTCTGAGTGAATGGTCCATAGGTACGGAGCGACATCGCTTCCATTACCGAGACTATCAAGGCCAGCAGCGGCTACAAAAACTGGAAAGCCGCTTGTGTAGGGACTGCCCGGCCCACAGCACGGAATGGCAATATGACCCACAAGGGCGCTGGTTGCAGGCCGGACCTTGGACAGCGCAACGCCGGGCAAATGGAACGCTCTCTCGACTGGAGAAAAGGCAGGGCGGCTGGGGAGCATTACGTTTGGAGCTGGATGAAAAAGGGCGCTTGCAAAGCTGGGCTACCAGCCAGCATGGAAGCGAAACACGGCGCTGGAACCCGAATGGCAAACTGACGCACCTCGAATATGCCGAAGGAGGCGCGCTCCAAATTCAGTACGACCAACAGGGACGCCTGAGCAGTCTGGAACATCAACAAGGTCAGGACACTGAACGCAGTGAGCTGGACTGGCTCGGGCCTGGCGCGCTGCGCATTCGTCATCCCACAGAAACGCAATGGCTCAAACTGCGGGCCGGTTTACTACAAGAGCGCCGCTTGGAACGCCGCCATAGTCCCGGCCAACACTGGACCGAGCGCTTTGAGTACGACGAGCAGCGCAAGCTGACGCGGCACACCCTGCCGGAAGGTGGCCAGCTACGCTATCACTGGGACAAAAGCGGACGATTGCTGTCTCTGGAGTGGATCAAGCAAACCGGGCAAAGCCAGACCGTGATCCACGCACAAGAGGTGGGCTATGCCTGGGGCAATGGCCTGCAACTGATCAGCCATGCGAACAGCACCGGGCAAGCGGTGGATTTGATGCTTTTGCAGCCGGATGGCAAACCTGTCTGGACACAAGCCCGCCGTCTGGATGACCAAGGCAGGGTGCTGGAGGATCGTCATGATTACCCGCGGCTACAGCAAACCCGTCATTGGCTCTTGCACTACGACGCCCAAAGCCGGCTAATCGCTTTCCGCCAAGACAAGACAGAACCCGAACAGTGGCTGGCCTGGAGCCACAACGGTGAACTAGCTGCACGCCACCCGAAGCCAGTCGCCTCCATTCAGCGTTCTTCCTCCGGCACGGCGAAAGCCGTCGGAAACCTGAATCTGGACTACGGCCCTAACCGCCGCTTGAAGCGTGTGCAAACAGCAAGCTCCACACTGGTCGAATACCGGCACGATGCCTTTGGCCAACGCATCTGGCGCAAGCAAGGCAATCAGGAGCGTGCCTTCTTCTTTCACGGCCAGCAATTAATGGCTGAACTGGATTTACCAGCTACACCCGGCAAGCTCATTTCCCGGCGCTATCTGTATGCCGGGCTGACCCCAATAGGCATGATTGTTTATCAGCCAGACGGACAAGGGCAGTTGTATTACCTGCATAGTGATTTGATGGGAGCTGTGCGGCTGATTAGCGATCAGCAAACCCAGCCGGTTTGGGCTGCCGACCTGAACCCTTTAGGACGGGCCGAGCCTTTGCTTGAAACCCTGGAATTCAATCTACGTCTGCCGGGGCAGTACGCGGAATCGGCTACCGGCTGGCACGACAATCTCTTGCGTACCTATCTACCCGATCACGGACAGTATCTGGAAGTGGATCCGTTGGGGCCCTGGCCACAAACCCAGGCCGTGGGTTACGCACAGCAACAGCCTTTGCGTCATATTGACCCCACCGGCCTGCTCCTGTTCGCCTTTGATGGCACTCGACAAGCTCCTATTACCAATAGCAATGTGTGGAAACTGTCGCAGTTGTATCAGGATGGGGCGGTGCATTACGCCGCAGGGCCGGGTGATCCAGTCACCCTTAACTGGGATGCACTGACTGCTTGGCGAGCAGGGCAGATTCTAGAGTCGCAATGGAACAATTTTCTGAATCGCATGCAGGAACAAGGCCCGGCTCCTAGCGCTGTACCCGTGGACTTGCTGGGTTTCTCTCGGGGAGCGGCACTGGCTCGAGACTTTTCCAATCGAATTCTGGACCACGTGCAGCAGGGCTGGTTTGTGCTGAATGATCCGCAGCGCGGCGCCATCCGTGCCTGCATCACGCCCCGTTTTTTAGGGCTGTTCGACACCGTGGCCCAGTTCGGGCTGGGAGGCGGCAGCAACTCCCGATACCGCCTGGGCGTGTCTGACGCCTGGAGCTGGGTTGCTCATGCCGTCGCCCTGCATGAACACCGCGCCTACTTCCCTTTAAGCGCCCTGGCAGAAGCCATGAACACCGTGGAAATGCCTTTTATCGGCGCACACAGCCAAATTGGCGGCGGTGTGCTGCCTGATGAAAACGAAGAAACCATCAGCGATCTGGATAAGGTAGCGCTGGCCTGGATGCACTGGCAGGCCAGGGCGACGGGTCTGACGCTGGCGGAACTGGCGCACACAGACCTTAGCGTCCTTCACCCCGTATTACTGGACATGCGCCTGCCTGGGCTGCGACTGACTAAAGGCAGTTTGCGAGGTGTGGACTATCACGGAGCGGGTCGAAACCTGATGTATCAAGACCTGCATCCACGTCTGGGGCAGGCTACCCAACAATCCATGGAATCCGTGATCAAACGCCATAACAGCTGGCGCATCCGTCCCGGAAATCAAGTGGGTTGGGTAGACATGGACGCTTACGATACGTGGTTACATAACCACCTGGGATGGGAGCGCCAGGCTTCTTGAAAAGAATTTGGCGTCAAATCACGCTATCATGTGGGGCTATCCGGCGGGCCAATGTCGCGCCTTCCATCTGGGGCGTGTTCCACACGCCGCAGTTGTCTTTCTACCAATCCAGACCTTTCCTATGCTTGCTGAGCAACAATCTCAATTAATCGCCTGCCTCCAGGCTGCCGTCCGTGCCATCTTGCCCCAGGCTGAACCCAACATCACGCTGGAGCGCCCCAAAGTGGCTGCGCACGGTGATGCCGCCTGCAATATTGCCATGCAATTGGCCAAACCAGCCGGTCGCAACCCGCGCGAGCTGGCTCAGCAAATCGTCGATACCCTGTTGGCCGATCCGAATGCCGCCGCTTTGCTGGCAGGCGCGGAAATTGCAGGCCCGGGCTTTATCAACTTCCGTCTGTCCACCGCCACGCATCAGGCTGTCCTGAAGACCATTGCCGAGCAGGGCGAGAACTTCGGCCACGTCGCTCCTACCCAGGAAAAGCTGATGGTGGAGTTCGTGTCGGCCAACCCGACCGGCCCCTTGCACGTAGGCCACGCCCGCCAGGCCGCGCTGGGCGACTCCCTGTGCCGCGTGTTCAGCTCGCAAGGCTACGACGTTACCCGCGAGTTTTACTACAACGACGCCGGTAACCAGATCGACAACCTGACCACCAGCGTGCATGCCCGTGCCCGTGGCATCGAGCCCGACAGCGAGCAATTCCCCGCTGACGGCTACAAAGGCGACTACATTCTGGATATCGCCCGCGACTACCAGGCCGGTGCAACCGTTCAGGCTGCCGATGGCGCCTCCGTCACCGCCAGTGGTGATCTGGACAATCTGGAAGACATCCGCCGCTTTGCCGTGGCCTACCTGCGCCGCGAACAGGATCTGGACTTGCAGGCTTTCGGCCTGAAGTTCGACAACTTCTACCTGGAAAGCTCGCTGTACACCTCCGGCAAGGTTGAAAAAACCGTGCAGGCCCTGATCGACGCCGGTCACACCTACGAGCTGGACGGCGCACTGTGGCTGCGCACCACCGAACTGGGCACAGGCGACGACAAAGACCGCGTAATGCGCAAATCCGAAGGCGGTTACACCTACTTCGTGCCGGACGTGGCCTACCACGTGGCCAAGTGGGAACGCGGTTTCCACCACGCTATCAATATTCAAGGCTCCGACCACCACGGCACCATCGCCCGTGTACGCGCTGGCCTGCAAGGTCTGGGTCTGGGTATTCCCAAGGAATTTCCGGCCTACATCCTGCACAAGATGGTCAAAGTCATGCGCAATGGCCAGGAAGTGAAAATTTCCAAGCGCGCAGGCAGCTACGTCACCTTGCGTGACCTGATCGAATGGGTAGGCCAGGACGCCGTGCGCTTCTTCCTGATCCAGCGTCGTGCCGACTCCGAATTCGTATTCGATATCGATCTGGCCCTGTCCAAGAGCGAAGAAAACCCGGTTTACTACATCCAGTACGCTCATGCCCGTATCAACTCCATGTTGAACCAGTCTGCAGAACTGCTGGATCAGGTGCCTCAGGCCGACATCACGCCTTTGACCGCCCCCACCGAAATCGCCCTGATGCAGCGTCTGTCCGAATACCCCGATGTGCTGGCCCAATCCGCTCGCGAATTGGCTCCTCACCACATTGCCTTCTGGCTGCGCGACTGCGCTGCGGACTTCCACTCCTGGTACAACGCCGAGCGCGTGTCGGTAGACGACACCGCCTTGCGTCTGGCCCGTCTGCGTCTGGCCCAGGCCTGCGCTCAAGTCATTCGCAATGGTCTGAACCTGCTGGGTGTGTCCGCACCCGAACGTATGTAAACCCATAGGCAGATATGGCAAGAGCACGTAAAAAATCCAGTAGTTCCGGCGGTACCTATACCGGCATTCTGATTGGCCTGATTCTGGGTCTGGGCGCGGCAGTCGCCGTTGCCCTGTTTGTCACCAAAGTGCCCATGCCCTTTGTGGACAAGGCCAGCCGGGACAAACCGACCGTTGCCTTGCCTGAAGGGCGAGACTTGCTGGACCCGAACCGGGACCTGTATGGCAGCTCCAGTGGACAAACTCCTCCGCCGGGCGACACCATTCCCGGTTTGACCTTGCCCCCCGTGAATTTGCCCAGCATCCCGTCCAAGCCTGCTGCACCGGACGCCTTGGGTGATCTGATCGCCACCTTGCCCGCCATGGGTACGGAACCAGCTCGCCAGCCAGAGTCTCGCAATACCGCTCCTGCGGTAACGCCTCCGGCCACAGCGCCTGCCGCTCCCAACACCCCGACACCGGCCACCAGCAAACCAGCCACACCGGCTCCTGCTGCGCCCCCGCCAGCGACCAAGCCAGCCACCACTTCTACCCCTTACTACCTGCAAGCAGGTGCCTTCCGCAACAATGCAGACGCTGAAGCCATGAAAGCGCGCTTGTTGATGTTGGGCTTTGATGCCTCGGTGCAAAGTGCTCAGGTCAATGGCGGTACCGTGAACCGGGTACGTATGGGTCCCTTCAAGGGCATAGACGAAATGAACCGGGCACGCAGCCGTCTGGCCGAGGAAAAAATTGATACTTCGGTGGTACGACCCTAAGCAATTTGTGCCCAAGGCAGCCCCAAGGTGAACTTTTCCGCCATTGCACAGGTCATAGACCTCATCTTCCCCATTAAGGAAATTGATTCATGAAGCTGAACGCATTGTTTGTACGATCCCTGGTCGGTGCCAGTCTGTTGGCTGGGGCGACCTTGTTGCCCGCCACCAGCGCGCTGGCTCAACAAGCCGACCAAGGCTACGTTACCCTGCCTGCGGCTCAGCCCTCGGACAGCGTCGGTAAAACCGAAGTGCTGGAGTTCTTCTCCTACAGCTGCCCACACTGCGCCATTCTGGAACCCAAGGTCGAAGCCTGGGCCAAGAGCCTGCCAGACAATGTCGTGCTGCGCCGTGTGCCTGTTGCCTTCAATGCCGGCATGACCGATCTGCAAAAGCTGTACTACACCCTGGAAGCCATGGACCGTCTGGACCTGCATCCCAAGGTGTTTGAAGCCATTCACCAGAAACGTGAGCGCATTTTTGATGCCAAGACCATCACGGCCTGGGCAGCCCAGCAAGGCGTGGACAAGGCCCGCTTCGAGCAGACCTTCAACTCTTTTGGCGTACAGACCAAGGCCAATAAAGCCAACGAACTGTCCAACACCTACCAGATCCAGGGCACACCCAGCCTGGCCGTGGGTGGCAAGTTTGTGACTTCGCCTGCACTGGCCAATGGCTACGACGAAAGCATCACCAAGGCTCAAGAGCTGCTGAAAATGGTCACCAATGGCTAATCAGCGATCTGGCTGAACCATACAGCCAAGGGCCCTCAAGACTGGATTCGCTCCGGTTTTGAGGGCCCTTGGTGTTTCCGGGCTGGTTGTTTGGTACGGGCTGACGATGGCTGCCATTCGGTATGACAAACCATCAGAAAACGATGGTTCCTGCGTCAACGTTGGTCGTAGCACTGAAAGCAACAGTGGAGCGCATCCTTGCTGCTAGGACGGCTACAACTATTGCTAGTGCTAGTGCGACTGCTATTGCAGCAGCAGTTGTTGCTGTTGCTGTTGCTGTTGCTGTTGCTGTTGCTGTTGCTGTTGCTGTTGCTGTTGCT
>NZ_DAMBOE010000005.1:0-176949 GCF_032063905.1 Alcaligenes phenolicus | reverse complement strand
GTTAACAGGATAGGGCTCAAACACACTCAATCAAGCGCGTAATCGTTGCCACCTCATCGCCAGAACACCGCTCAATAAGGCCAATACGGCAGCAGTCAAGACAGCCGCCAGCAAACCGCTTTGCGCAATCATCGCTCCACCCAATATCGCGCCCAATCCGGTTCCTGCATTGGCTGCCGCCACATTCAAGGTTCCTGCCAAGGCCTCAGCCTGCGGCGCAGTCTGCATCACCCGTACCTGACACACCGGAAACAACGCGGTATACGCCAGCCCCCACAAGGCCAGGGCAGGTATCCAGATAAAGAGCGACGAAGCGCCCAGCACCGCGATAATCATCGCTATACCCAACAGGACAGCAAACAAGGCAGTACTGCGCACGGCATTGCGGCCCACCAGTCGGCCACCCCAATAATTGCCCACCAAGCCCACCGCACCAAATCCCATCAAACACCAGCCTACCCAAGCCGCAGGCACCTGCATGACACGCTCCAGCACATCAGCCAGATAGGTATACGCCGTAAACATGGCCGTAAAGACCAGGACAGATAAAGCCACATGTGCCATAACTCGCCCATCTCGCAGCAAACGTGCTTGCTGGGCCAAGCGCACCCGAGCGGTACCTGGAACTGCGGGCATCCAGACAGCCAACGACACCGCCATCAAGAGCGACAAGCCTGCCAGCATCCAGAATGCTCCGCGCCAGCCCATCGTGTCGGCGGCCAGAGTCCCTAAAGGAATGCCAAACAGCAGGGCGGCTGAGATCCCCAGGTAGACCTGTGACACCGCTCGGCCAGCCGCCTCGGGTCCCGCCAATCGGCCCGCTGTTTCACTGGCCATCCCCCAGAACACCGGCAAGGCCATTGCAGGCAGAAAGCGCGCCAAAGCCAGAACCCAGATATTGGGAGCTACTGCGGCCAGGGCATTGGCACCGGCAAAGAGCAGCAAGATCGTGATGAACAAGGGTTTGCGATTCACGTGTGCCAGCATGGCGGTCAGCGGTGGCCCAAACAGCATCACGGTAAAACCAAACAAGGTCAGCAACTGACCGGCCAGAGAAATCGAAATCCCCAGATCACGGGACAGGGCGGGCAACAGGCCCACAATCAAATACTCGGTGGTGACAATGACAAAAGCGGCCGCAGCCAAAATCCCCACAGCCAGGGCGCTGCCGCCGCGCGACGAGCTGTTCGGGTGGACCAGGGTAGACATCATGAACTTCCAGAAATCAAGAAAACCCCAGTCTATTCAAGACCATAAATCCTATCTCTGGTAAATTTTCCACTTATTAAAGACAAAAATTCCAGAATAGGCAGAGCATGATCCCCTCGGAACGACTAAAAGGCATTGCCGCTTTTGTAGCGAGTGTTGATGCAGGCAGTTTTACCGCCGCCGGTCTGGCGCTGAACCTGAGTGGCTCGGCCATCAGCAAAAGCGTCGCCCGTCTGGAGGAGCGCCTGGGCGCGCGCCTGTTGGAACGCAGTACCCGACGTTTAGCCCTGACGGATGCCGGTACAGCCTTCTATCACAGCTGTGTACGTGTGCTGTCAGAGCTGGAACAGGCGGAACAGTCCCTGGCCTCTCACCACGAAGCGCCGCTGGGCAAGTTGCGTATTGATGCTCCGGCCACGTTCGGACGCTTGAAGGTCTGGCCTTTATTGCTTCAGTTACGCCAGCAACACCCTTTGCTGGACATGCATTTGTCCTTGTCAGACCGCTTTGTGGATGTTGTGGAAGAAGGCATAGATTTGGCCGTACGCATTGGCGGCCCGGCCCCGGACTCACCCAATCTGGGCTATCAGCATCTGGGACGCGAACGTCTGATTTTTTGTGCCTCGCCCACCTATCTGGAGCGAGCCGGAACACCCACGACCTTGGCCGAATTGGAGCATCACGACAAGGTTCTTTATGGTCGGGCCGATGGCAGCACCGGCCCTTGGCGCATCCTGCACGACAATGGCCTGACCGACCTGCAGGAACAAAGAGGCGGCCTGGTCGTAGGTAATGCAGAAGCTCAGATTACCGCCGTGCTGGCCCAAGGCGGTATCGCCCAGTTAGCGACTTGGCTGGTTCAAGAGCAATTGGATAAAGGAGAGTTGATCGCCGTGCTGCCGCAACTCGATACCAAGGGGCTGCCGCTTAGTCTGATCTGGCCTATAGGCCGACAACTGCTGCCCAAGGTCAGTGCAACCCTGGCTCATTTAAGCCAGGGTTTGAGCATTGCTTGAATAGTGCAATAAAGGCTTAAACCTGCGCCGCCTTCTCGAAAGCCTGTGTCAGGTCGGCACACAAGTCCTTGGTGGACTCCAGGCCGATATGCAGGCGCACCAAACTGTCCTGGCTTTGTTTCCAATAGCTGTGGCCACCCAGGAAGCTCGTATCTACCAACTGCACCAGGCTTTCAAAGCCACCCCAGGAAAAACCGATACCAAACAGCGTCAGGGCATCCACAAACACACGGGCCTGCGCGTTGTTCAGTCGTAACTGCACCGACAACATGCCGTTAGAGCCAGTGCAATCGCGTTGCCACAAAGCATGGCCAAGATCTTGCGGCCAAGCCGGGTGATAGATACGGGTGACTTCAGGGCGGCTATCCAGAAACTGGCAGACCTTCAGGGCATTGGCGGCGCTTTCACGCATACGGATAGGCAGGGTGCGCACACCACGCAGAGCCAGCCAGGCATCGTCTGCACTGATGGAAAAACCCAAAGCATAGTGATTATCGTGCAAGCGCTTGTTGATCTCCGGGTCGGCCGACATCACCGCGCCCAGCATCAAATCGGAGTGGCCTGCCACGTATTTGGTGCCCGCCACGATGGACACATCAAAACCCAATTCCAGTGGACGATAGATATAGCCCGAGCCCCAGGTATTGTCGGTGACCAGCAGCAAATCATGCTTGCGGCCAAACTCGGCCAAGGCGGGCATATCCAGCATCTGCATCAGCAAGGAACCGGGTGATTCCACGTACACCATGCGGGTGTTGTCCTGCAGATGACGGGCCATTTCCTCGGGGGTCGGCGCGCAGAACGTGGCCTGTATGCCCATGCGACGCAGTACGGTTTTTTCCAGATAGCGCACCGGGCCATACGCACTGTCGGCAATCAGCACGTGATCGCCGGAGTCCAGCAAGGCCAGCAAACCCAAGGTAATGGCTGCCATGCCCGACGGTGCCAGCAAAGCCTGAGTGGCAGATTCCAGCTGACAGAACACCTGCTCCAGCGCGGCATGGGTATCCATGCCCGAGCGCCCGTAGGTAACCGAGCGTTTTTCAGGATCGGCCTTGTCAGCCTGAGCACGGTCCAAGGCATCCAGATTGCGAAAGCGCACCGTACTGGTGCGCATGATGGGCACGGCCACCGGCGCCGCATCCGTATGCGGATCGAACGGGGCCAGACCCGTATGTTGCAAGGCGGTGTCCAGGGCGAGATCAGAGCTCATAGTGTTGGCAGGCGGTAGCAAGAAAAGCTCTACGCTACCACAGGCCAGCAGGCCCGGTCGCCTATGCCGACAGTCACTATATTGCCCCCTCTTATTAAGAGGCGCCCCAGTGTTTAAATGCGCTGGAAACGGTAAACCCCATCCTCGCCCATCTCACGACGCAAACGATCGTCGAAATACAAGGCGTGCAGGTGGGCAATAGCCTCGCCCATGGCGAAAGTCATCTGGTGCGAGTCCAGCTTGCGATGGAACAGCACGGGCAAAATGTCGGCGGCGGTACAAGGCTGGGCACAGGCTTCCAGCACTTCTTCCAGACGCTCGGCATGGTGCTCCTGCTGCTGACGAATGCGCTCGTGCATGCCACGGAAAGGCTTGCCGTGCGAAGGCAGCACCAGGGTGTCCGCGGCCAGATCCTGATAGGACAGCAGGGAGTTCAAATACAAGGGCAAAGGATTGGCGAAAGGCTCGGTATCGAACACGCTGATATTGGTGGAGATACGCGGCAAGAGCATGTCACCGGAGATCAGCACCTTCAGCTCTTCACAGTACAGGGACATATGCTCGGGAGCATGGCCGTAACCCACGATCAGGCGCCAGGGACGACCGGCAATCACCACACGCTGACCATCCATCAAACGAACAAAGCGCTCGGGAACCGAAGGCACCATCGAAGGGTAGTAATCCCCACGGCTGCGAATCTGCTCGCGGGCTTGCTCATCCTGCAGGCCATGACGGACAAAATGCGCTTCTGCCGCCACGCCATTCGGGCCACCGGCCTCCGCGCCAGTCTGGCGTCCACCCGTACCCGACCACAGCTTGGCGGTCGCGTAGTCCGTCATGCTGATCCACAAGGGGGCATTCCAGCGTTGGCACAACCAGTCCGCCAAACCCACATGGTCCGGATGCATATGGGTAACGATCACGCGCAGTACAGGCAAGCCGTCCAGCTCATTTTGAAAAACCTGCTCCCACAGCTCGCGCACTTCGGGACGGGCCACGCCACAGTCCACAATCGTCCAACCCTCGCGGCCATCGATTTGGTCGCGCAATAGCCACAGATTGATGTGATCCAGCGCAAAGGGCAAAGGCATGCGCAACCAGCGCACCCCCGGCGCGACTTCCAGGCTGCCGCCCGCTGGGGGCAGGGTATCTGCCCAGGGATAATTCAATTTTTGTTCGTTAGGATTCATGCTCGCTCCAATGAATGGCTCTTGTAGGGCGTAAGGGCAGACCATACTAAAAGGCCCTAGTTCGCACCCCGGCTCTATGGCATGATAGTTTACGTTTACGTAAATCACACTAAAAATGACCACGACAACCTGGACAATATCGGATCTGGCGCACGAGTTTGGCATCACGCCCCGCACCCTGCGCTTCTATGAAGATCAAGGAATCTTGAGCCCGCTGCGCCAAGGCACTCAGCGCATTTATCAGCCCCGAGATCGCGCCCGCCTGAAACTGGCCCTGCGCGGCAAAAGGCTGGGGCTGCAGTTATCGGAGATTCTGCGGCTGATCAATATGTATGAATCCCCGATGGACACGGCCTCCCAGCTTAAGCACTATCAGGAAGTCCTGAACGAGCACCGCCTGCGCCTGGAGCGTCAGCGGCAGGACCTGGATCAGACCTTGCAGGAGATTCAGGACCAGCTCGACATCTGTCACACCATGAGCGAACAGTTGAAGTTGGAGTCCCGATAAGGGAAAACCCATATATATGACGTTTACGTAAACGTAATATAAATGCAATTCCACAACCCATTTATTTCCACGGAGTGTCTCATGAGCCTGCCCGGCCTGAATTTCGATCTTGGCTCCGACCTGGACATGCTGCGCGACGCTGTCGCCGACTTCTCCCAGGCCGAAATTGCCCCCTTAGCGGCTCAACTGGATCACGATGACCAGTTCCCCATGCACTTGTGGAAGAAGTTCGGTGAGATGGGTTTGCTGGGCATGACCGTTAGCGAAGAATACGGTGGTGCGAACCTGGGCTACCTGGCCCACATGATCGCGATGGAAGAAATCTCCCGTGCCAGCGCCTCGGTGGCCCTGTCCTACGGTGCGCACTCCAACCTCTGTGTGAACCAGATCAACCGCAACGGGACGGAAGCCCAGAAGCAAAAATACCTGCCCAAGCTGATCAGCGGCGAGCATATCGGTGCCCTGGCCATGAGTGAGCCCGGTGCCGGTTCGGACGTGGTCAGCATGAAGCTGCGCGCCGAAAAGAAGGGCGATCGCTACGTGCTCAATGGCTCCAAAATGTGGATTACCAACGGCCCGGACGCTGACACCCTGGTGGTGTACGCCAAAACGGACCCGCAAGCCGGTGCACGCGGCATTACCGCCTTCCTGATCGAAAAAGATTTTGCCGGTTTCTCCGTTGCCCAAAAGCTGGACAAGCTGGGCATGCGCGGCAGCCACACGGGCGAACTGGTGTTCCAGGACTGTGAGGTGCCAGAAGAAAACGTGCTGGGCCAACTGAACGGTGGCGTCAAAGTACTGATGTCCGGCCTGGACTACGAACGCGCCGTGCTGGCCGGTGGCCCGCTGGGCATCATGCAGGCGGTGATGGATGTGGTGATTCCCTACATCCACGATCGCAAGCAGTTCGGCCAGGCCATTGGCGAATTCCAGCTGATTCAAGGCAAGGTGGCCGATATGTACACCACCCTGCAAGCCAGCCGCGCTCTGTGCTACGCCGTGGGCAAGAACCTGGATCGTCTGGGTGCAGGCCACGTGCGTTCCGTGCGTAAAGACTGCGCTGCCGCGATCCTGTACAGCGCTGAAAAAGCCACCTGGATGGCTGGTGAAGGCATCCAGATTCTGGGCGGCAACGGCTACATCAACGAATTCCCCACAGGCCGTCTGTGGCGCGATGCCAAGCTGTACGAGATCGGCGCGGGCACCAGTGAAATCCGCCGCATGCTGATCGGCCGCGAACTGTTCGCTGAAACCGCCTAAAAAGGCAAAGGCATGTCCAACCCTGATTTTGGCGAAACCACCGTCATCACCCCGGTTCAAAAACCGGGGATGACGGCTATCCAGGTAGCCCAGGCCATGCTGGATGGGTTCAATCGCCACTATGCGCTGTTTCGCTACAGCGCCCAGCGCGCCAAGTCTTTATACGAATCGGGCGACTGGCATGGTATTCAGCAGCTCTCGCGCGAACGTATCGAGTACTACGCCACACGGGTGCGCGAATGCGCATCCATGCTTAGCCAGAACCTGCGTCTGCATCAGCCCACGCCATCCGATCCGGCTCATCTGGACGAGGCCCAGCAGCAATTGTGGTTGCAGGCCAAGGCTGAATTTGTGCGTTTGCTCTCGGGCCACCGCCAGCCAGAGTGTGCGGAGACCTTTTTCAACTCCGTCTCCTGCCGCGTGCTGCACCGGCACTACTTCCGCAACGAATTCATTTTCGTGCGACCAGCCGTTGCCACGGATTATCTGGACGGTGCGCTCCCTTCGTATCGGGTCTACTACCCCACCGAAGAAGGTCTGGAAGCCAGCCTGACCAGTATGCTGGCCGACTTCGGCCTGGCCGCCCCCTTTGCCGACCTGCCGCGCGATGTGCGCACGCTGGCTCGCATGGCCGTGCGCCAACTGTGCCGCCGTCTGCCACGTGGCTATGGCTCGCGCATTGGCTCGGATTGCCAGATTCAGGTGCTGAACTCCCTGTTCTTTCGCAACAAGGGGGCCTATGTAGTGGGCCGCCTGATCAATCAGGGTGAAGTGCTGCCGTTTTCGATTGCCATCCTGCATCGCCCCTCGGGACACTTGTATATAGACGCCTTGCTGCACACCACGGACGACCTGTCCACGCTGTTCAGCTTTACCCGCGCCTATTTTCTGGTCGATATGGAAGCGCCGTCGGCCTATGTGGACTTCCTGTCCAGCCTGCTGCCCCGCAAGCCCAAGGCCGAGCTGTACACCGCCATCGGCCTGCAAAAACAGGGCAAGACCCTGTTCTACCGCGACTTTCTGCATCATCTGTCACACTCGCACGATCACTTTGATCTGGCACCCGGTATTGCCGGTATGGTGAT
This sequence comes from Alcaligenes phenolicus, assembly GCF_032063905.1. NCBI lineage: Bacteria > Pseudomonadati > Pseudomonadota > Betaproteobacteria > Burkholderiales > Alcaligenaceae > Alcaligenes > Alcaligenes phenolicus. The sequence goes on along the minus strand of NZ_DAMBOE010000005.1, from coordinate 169,468 downwards.
GACGGTATTCACCCTGCCGTCCTACCCCTATGTGTTCAAGCTGATCCGCGACCGCATTCAAAAGCAGGGCATGGACCACGCCACGGTGCGCAGCAAATACCAGCTGGTTAAAAAACATGATCGTGTCGGGCGCATGGCCGACACCTGGGACTACGCTCAGGTGGCCTTGCCCAAGGCACGCTTTTCCGAAGCCTTGCTGGAAGAACTTCGCCGCGAAGTGCCCAGCCTGCTGGAAGAGTCCGAGGACACCATCTTGCTGCGCCACGTCTACATTGAACGGCGCATGACCCCGCTGAACCTGTATCTGAATAAAGCCAGCGACCCCGCCCTGAATGCTGCCGTAGAGCAATACGGCAAGGCGATCCGGGAACTGGCCGCCGCCGACATATTCCCCGGCGATATGTTGTTCAAGAACTTTGGCGTGACCCGTCTGGGCCGCGTTGTCTTCTATGACTACGACGAAATCCAGCACATGCGCGAGATGAACTTCCGCGCCATTCCGCCCGCACCGAACGAAGAAGCCGAAATGGCCAGCGAACCCTGGTATCCCATCGGCCCGAACGATGTATTTCCCGAAGAATTCGGCTACTTTCTATTGACCGACCCTCGTATTCGCAAAGCCTTCATGGCCCACCATGCAGAACTGCTGGAGCCTGAATGGTGGACTCAGTGCCGCTTGCGAGTGACACAAGGTCGGATCGAAAATATTTTTCCGTATAACAAAGATCGGCAGCTGCACGAGTTTGCCAAACGCGCGCCGGTCTCCTCTTTGCAACCAGGAGTCTTTCATGACTAATTCCGTTGTCATCGTCTCGATCGCCCGCACCCCTATGGGCGGCATGATGGGTAGCCTATCCGATCTGGCCGCCCACGAACTGGGCGCCGTCGCCATCAAGGCGGCCATGGAGCGCTCGGGCATTCAGGCCGACAAGATCGACGAAGTGATCATGGGTAACGTGCTGCAAGCCGGTCAGGGCCAGGCCCCTGCACGTCAGGCTGCCTTGGGCGCCGGTCTGCCCCAGGGTGTAGCTTGCACCACCATTCATAAAGTGTGCGGTTCCGGTCTGAAAGCCGCCATGTTTGCCCACGACCTGCTCAAGGCAGGCAGCGTGGACGTGGTGGTGGCAGGTGGTCAGGAAAGCATGAGCAATGCTCCCTACCTGCTGCTGAAAGGCCGCGAAGGCTACCGCTACGGTCACTCCACAGTGTATGACCACATGGCCATGGACGGCCTGGAAGATGCGTACAGCCGTGGCACCGCCATGGGTGTGTTCGCTGAAGACTGCGCCAGCAAATACGAGTTCAGCCGCGAAGAGCAAGATGCTTACGCGCTGGAGTCGCTGCGCCGCGCTCGCCAAGCCAGCGATGACGGTAGCTTTGAATGGGAAATTGCGCCAGTCACCATCGCTGGCCGCAAGGGTGATGTCGTTGTTGCCAAGGACGAAGCCCCCACCAAAGCCATGCCCGAGAAGATCCCTACGCTGCGTCCCGCTTTCAAGAAAGACGGCACGATTACCGCTGCCAACGCCTCGTCCATTTCGGACGGTGCCGCCGCCATGGTGATCACCACCGAAGAGAAAGCCAAGGAACTGGGTGCAACTCCACTGGCCCGCATTGTGGCTCACACCCAGCACGCACAGGAACCGGCCTGGTTCACGACCGCTCCAGTCGCTGCTATCCAGAAACTGCTGGATAAAACCGGCTGGAGCGTGGCCGACGTTGATCTGTTCGAGATCAACGAAGCCTTTGCCGTGGTGACCATGGCTGCCATGAAAGAGCTGAACATCCCGCACGACAAGGTCAATATCCATGGTGGCGCAACTGCCCTGGGTCACCCCATCGGTGCATCGGGTGCTCGCCTTCTGGCAACCTTGATCGGCGCACTGCGCAAGACCGGCGGCAAGCGCGGTATTGCCTCGCTGTGCATTGGCGGTGGCGAAGCTGTCGCCCTGGCCATCGAGCTGGTTTAAAGCAAGCTCATCAGCCGGGCTGCGGCCCGGCTGATTTTATGGGCTTTTCTCTATTCTCTTTCCAGGCACGCCATGTCAGTTATTGAATCCCGCATCAATCCGCGTTCCCAAGACTTTCAGGACAACGCCTCGATCATGCAGGCCCTGATCCTTGATCTGCGCCAAAAGCTACAGAAAACCGCCTTGGGTGGCTCCGAATCCTCCCGGCAACGTCATGTGGGTCGCGGCAAGCTGCTGCCCCGCGAGCGCGTCGAACGTCTGCTTGATCTCGGTACGCCTTTTCTGGAGCTCTCGCCTTTGGCTGCCCAGGATGTCTATAACAACGAGTCTCCGGGCGCAGGCATCATCACCGGCATTGGCCGCATTGCAGGCATTGAATGCGTGGTGGTCTGCAACGACGCTACAGTCAAAGGTGGTACTTACTACCCGCTGACCGTCAAAAAGCATTTACGTGCCCAGGAAATTGCCCAACAGAACAATCTTCCCTGCGTGTACCTGGTGGACTCGGGTGGGGCCAACCTGCCCAACCAGGAAGACGTGTTCCCGGATCGGGACCATTTTGGCCGCATCTTCTACAACCAGGCCAATATGTCGGCCCAAGGCATTGCCCAGATTGCTGTCGTGATGGGTTCGTGTACGGCAGGCGGTGCCTACGTTCCAGCCATGAGCGATGAATCCATCATCGTGCGCGACCAAGGCACCATCTTCCTGGGTGGCCCGCCACTGGTGAAAGCTGCAACTGGTGAAGAGGTTAGCGCTGAAGATCTGGGCGGTGGCGATGTGCACACCCGTCTGTCCGGCGTGGCCGACCATCTGGCCGAGAACGATCTGCATGCGCTGGAACTGGCACGCCGCTGCGTCGGCCGCCTGAACCGCGAGAAAAAACTGCCCTGGCCGCTGAAAGAAGTGCGCGAGCCACGCTACGACCCGCAAGAGCTGAACGGCATCATCCCCGCCGACACTCGCAAGCCCTACGATGTACGCGAAGTCATCGCTCGCATTGTGGATGACTCGGATTTTGACGAATTCAAGGCCCGCTTTGGCACCACGCTGGTGACCGGCTTTGCCCATATCCACGGCATGCCCGTGGGCATCATCGCCAACAATGGCATTCTGTTCTCCGAAGCGGCACAAAAAGGTGCCCACTTCATCGAACTGTGCTGCCAGCGCAAGACGCCTCTGGTGTTTCTGCAAAACATCACCGGCTTCATGGTGGGCCGCAAGTACGAAAACGAAGGGATTGCCCGTCATGGTGCCAAGCTGGTCACCGCCGTATCTACCGCGGCCGTGCCCAAGTTCACTGTGATTCTGGGCGGCTCTTTTGGTGCCGGTAACTACGGCATGTGTGGCCGCGCCTTCAGCCCGCGCCTGCTGTTCCTCTGGCCCAATGCCCGTATCTCGGTCATGGGTGGCGAACAGGCGGCCAGCGTTCTGGCTACCGTGCGCCGCGACGGCCTGGAAGCCCGTGGTCAGACCTGGAGTGCCGAGGAAGAAGAAGCCTTCAAGGCCCCCATCCGTGAACAATACGAACATGAAGGCCACCCCTACTACGCCACCGCGCGTCTGTGGGATGACGGCATCATCCAGCCTTCGGATACCCGGCGCGTTCTGGCCCTGGGCCTGTCCGCCGCCTTGAACGCCCCTATTGAAGACACCCGCTTTGGCGTGTTCCGCATGTAAGACAAGGAGACACTGTGTTTCAGACCCTGCTGATAGCCAATCGCGGTGAAATTGCCTGCCGGGTGGCCGCCACTGCCCGCAGCCTGGGGCTGCGTACCGTTGCGGTTTACTCCGACGCGGACGCCGACGCCCAGCACGTACGTGCTTGTGATCAAGCCGTGCGCATCGGTGGCCCCGAGCCACGCGATAGTTACCTGAAGATCGACGCCATTCTGGAAGCCGCCCGTGCCACTGGCGCGAATGCCATCCACCCTGGCTACGGCTTTCTGTCCGAGAACGAGCACTTTGCTCGCGCTTGTGAAGAAGCCGGCATTATTTTTGTAGGCCCACCTGCTCAAGCCATTGCGGCCATGGGCAGCAAGTCCGCCGCCAAATCCCTGATGGAAAAAGCCGGTGTGCCTCTGGTGCCCGGTTATCACGGCGACAACCAGGACCCCGACTTCCTGCACCAACAAGCCGACAACATCGGCTACCCCGTGCTGATCAAAGCCAGTGCTGGCGGTGGCGGCAAGGGCATGCGCATTGTGGAAGAGTCCGGTGCGTTCCTGGAAGCCTTGCGCTCTTGCCAGCGCGAAGCCGCCAGCAGCTTTAGCGACGACCGCGTGCTGATCGAGCGCTACATCACCAAGCCACGCCATATCGAAATCCAGGTCTTTGGTGACCAGCATGGCGAGTACGTGTACCTGTTCGAGCGCGATTGCTCGGTACAGCGTCGTCACCAGAAAGTGATTGAAGAAGCTCCCGCCCCCGGCATGACGCCCGAACGTCGCCAGGCTATGGGCGAAGCCGCCATTGCAGCAGCCCGTGCGGTGAACTATGTGGGCGCAGGCACGGTGGAGTTCATTGCCGAGCAGGACGGACGTTTCTACTTCATGGAAATGAATACCCGTCTGCAGGTGGAACACCCCGTCACCGAACTGATTACCGGCCACGATCTGGTGGAATGGCAGCTGCGTGTGGCCGATGGCCAGCCTTTGCCTGCCAAGCAGGAAGAGCTGAGCATCAATGGTCACGCCATTGAGGTTCGCATCTACGCAGAAAACCCCGATAAGGACTTCCTGCCCTCCATCGGTACGCTGCGCAGCTTGCAATACCCCGCCCATGCGTCCTTCACCTCCGGTGATGTGCGTATCGACAGCGGCGTGCGTGAAGGCAGCGTCATCAGCCCCTTCTACGATCCCATGATCGCCAAGGTCATCACCCATGGTGCTGATCGTGAACAGGCCCGCCGTCGCCTGATCCGCACGCTGGCTGACACCCAGGTGGCTGGCGTACACACCAACAAGACTTTCCTGCAACGCCTGCTGGGCGATGAAGCCTTTGCCCAGGCCGATCTGGATACGGGTCTGATTCCACGTCGTCACAATGCGCTGTTCCCCAGCAATCAGGACGTTCCAGCGTCTGTGCTGGCCTTCGCCGCCTGCACTGTGCTGACTCACCAGGGTATGAGTGGGCAAGCCCAGAACTCCGACCCCTGGGCGGTGCATGACGCCTGGCGTCTAAGCGGAGACTACGATCAGAAAGTGGCCTTGCAACTGGGCGAACAAACTCACGAAGTACTGCTGCAACGTCGTGAAGACCAGTGGCAGATCACACTGGGCGAGACTCAACACGCGCTGCGCTGGCAAGCCGAGACAACCGCTGGTCTGGCCAACACCCTGACCTTGCGTCTGTGGCTGGATCAGGTCGAATACCGCGCCCAGGTGCTGCAAGATGGCGACCATCTGCAAGTTGCCCAGGCCGGTTCGGACTGGACTCTGGCCGTGATCGACACCTTGGCCAGCGCCGGTACCAACAGCCAGGAAGCCCACGGCGGCCGTCTGACCGCTCCCATGCCCGGCAAGATCATTGCCCTGAACGTGGGCGCTGGTGACAGCGTCAAGCAGGGTGATGTGCTGCTGGTCATGGAGGCCATGAAGATGGAACACTCCATTCAGGCACCGGCTGATGGCACCGTGGCCGAGCTGTTCTTTGCCGTGGGCGATCAAGTGCCCGAAGGCGCTGAACTGGTCACCATGGAGAGCTGAAACTCCTCCCTTCCAGCCCGTGTAAAACGCATTGCCGGGCTGGGAAAATAGGCGTAAAGTCGCACTAACAAGAGCCCCCGTTCAAGGGGCTCTTGCCGTTAAGAACGACTCATGACCGCCCAACCCCTTACCCCTTACTGTGGTCGCTTTGCGCCTAGTCCCAGTGGTCCCTTGCACGAGGGTTCACTGGTGGCAGCTATGGCCAGCTACCTGGATGCACGCGCCCAGAACGGGCGCTGGCTACTGCGCATTGAAGATATAGACACGCCACGCGTGGTCGCAGGGGCTGACCAGATCATCATGCAGCAGTTGCAAGGTCTGGGCATGCGCTGGGATGGCGAGGTGCTTTGGCAAAGCCAGCGGCAGGCACGCTATCAAGAAGTGTTTGATGGCCTGCGCGAGCGAGATCTTGTCTACGGCTGCGCCTGCACCCGTCAGGAAATTCTGGCGGCTTCCATGCCGGTTGCCCCGGATTCGCATGAATATCCCTATGCAGGCACCTGCCGCCACGGCATCCCGGCAGACCGTGCCATCCGTGCTTGGCGGCTGCGTGTCCCGGAAGGGGTGGAACACTTCACCGATCGCTGGGCCGGGCCGCAGCAACAGGACGTAGCCAAAGAAGTCGGGGACTACATCCTTAAGCGCGCCGACAAGCTCTGGGCCTACCAGTTTGTTGTGGTCATTGATGATGCGGACAGCCAGATCACTGACGTTGTACGCGGCGCGGATTTGCTCAGCTCCACGGCCCGCCAGCGCGTATTGCAAAAAGTCCTGGGCCTGCCTGTACCGCGCACGTTGCACGTGCCGCTGGCCTGCGATGAGCAAGGCCGCAAGCTCTCCAAACAGAACCATGCCCCGGCCTTTGACCTGGACCATCCTATGGAGACGCTACAACGCGTCTGGGCCTTTCTGGGGTTTGCTCCCGTAGCTGCGAACACCTTGGACGAGTTCTGGAGCCAGGCCATCAGTGCGTGGACGCAGCGCTTCCCGCTGCCTGCGGAGCCAAGCCCGAACAGCTGAGCCACGAGCCGAGGCTGGATGCGGATGCGGATGCGGATGCGGATGCGGATGCGGATGCGGATGCGGATGCCACCTAGGGTTTCAAATAAACGACAGTTTCTGCCCCAACAATCGATTTATGTTTCAATCATAAAGACGCCCCGCCGCAAAGGGCGTCTGCCAGAGCAGACCCAGGCAAAAAGCAGTCTGGATGCGCAAGGCAAGACCCATCCATCCCCTGAACACCCCATTTGCCCCCTACCGCAAATCAGCGTAAAGTTTGGTCACTGGTTACCGAAATCACGCAGTTTTTTTAATCACTTAGGACGGCAACCTTATACCCATGTTTGATATCCTGGTTTATCTATTCGAGACGTATTACAACCCCCAGTCCTGTCCCAAGGCGGAGGTTCTGGCCCACAAGCTGGCGGCTATTGGCTTTGAAGACGAGGACATCAACGACGCACTGGGCTGGTTACATGCACTGGGCGAGACCTCGCAACAGTGTCAGCCTACGGCTCAACTCAGTCCCAACAGTCAGCGTATTTTTTCTGAGCACGAGCAGAATGTGCTGGGCGCTGACGCGATGGGTTTCATCACCTTTTTGCAAAATTCCGGCGCTCTTACCGCCCACCTGCGCGAAATCCTGATTGAAAGCGCCATGACGGTGGACGAAAGCCCGGTCTCGTTGGACAAAATAAAAATTGTCGCCCTGATGGTTTTGTGGAGCCACGAAGCCGAAATCGATCACCTGATCTTTGAAGAGCTGCTCAGCGACGACTCCACCCGTCAGTCCCACTAAGCTGATACACAGGAACCTATTTTTTGTTCAGGAAACGGCCCCGATAAAGAGGGTCCTTCAACACAAAAAGCCAAGGCCCGAATCCGGCGCTACATCGGACTCGGGCCTTTTTGATTGGGCTTGCTGCTGACTGGCTCTGGCTTGGTCACCTCTATAGAAACAAGTCCCAGATACGAAAAAGCCGGATTGTCTTTATTAGATAGAGGCAATCCGGCTACAGGCTATTGAGCGCAACTGATCAGGTCAGGCTCACTTGATTTCCTTTCTGTCCTTGTCCAGCATCGCGCGCAGCAGGCTTTGTCCCCCCTCAACCACCGCAAACTCACCATAACGGGCGGCATCGAAGCGATCTGCCGAGCCTTCAGCGAAGAACCAGGCATCTGTTCCAGGCGTCCAGTTACTGCGGTGACGACGCATGCGCAAGCGCATCACATCGGAAGGCTCAGCCACAGGGCCTTCTTCGGTCCACAGACGCTCCTGGCCGTCCTGCTCCAGATAAACACCCTTGAGCTGCGCCACCTTGTTCGCATCCAGCTGCACAGCCACAACCACCCACTGCTGAGCGTCCATCTTGGCAAGCACGTCCTTGGGCAAGCCCCAGGACAGGGCAGACAGATTCTGCGACAGGGCAAAGTTCAAGGACATATAGTCGCCCTGCATCAACGAACGGGGATCCACCGGAGCCAGCTCCAGCAACACCGTCTGACCATCGCTCAAGATACGTTCCTTTTGCACGATAGCCACGTTGGCCACGCCCAGCACCAGCACCGTCCCCAACAGAACGCTGGCAACCATACCTTTGGGGGCCTGCTGCGGCGCGGCTACCGCCCCTGCCTTCTTGCGGCTCAACTGCCCCAAATAGGCAAAGACCAGACATCCCACCCCGGTTGCCAGCAACAGTTCAGCCTTATCCAACAAGCTGATATTCAGGATGTAGTACAGACGCCAGAGGCAGAACAGGCCCATTGCCACGGCCACGGCCAACAAGCTGAGATAGCGCCAGGCATAAGCCACCAGAATCCAGCTCAAGGCCAGGGCCACTGGCGGATAGGGTGTCCAGACCGCGCACAAAACGGCCATCCCCAGCAAGGCAATGCCATAGACCAGGGGCTGGTCACGCCAGCCGCGCCAATAAAACGCCAGTATCGCCAAAGGAGCCATCGCCAGCAGAAAGCCAGCTACGGTCAGGTAAGGCCGCGACTCGTCCCAGAAGGGCATGGAATAAAACAGCGTGCCCGCCGAAACAAGATGAATCTGGGAAGCGAGCAGCAAGGACCAGAACAAGGGCAGCCAGAAATGCGGTTTACGCTCACCACGCAAATAAAGATGTCCTAACAACAAGGCAGCAAAGAACATGAATGCCGCGGGCATTTCCAGCACCCAATAAGGCATCATGGTCCAGCGATCAAACAAGCGCTCGATCACCAGAAACTCGATCGCGGCCAGTGCCCAAATCACCAGCAACATGCGCAATACGAACTGGCCTTTGGCAAGCCTGTACAGCAAGGTGCTGATCACGACGGCTATCATGGCGCTGGCCTCAGGTGGCCAGGGGTAGCGCATGTCCACAAGCGGCGCGCTCAGCAAGAGCAGCGCACACGCAACCCAGCCGCCGACCAGATCCCGGCTGGGTACTGAGTGAGCCTTGCCAAACAGCACGGGGGACACCAGAGCCATGATGCCACCCAGTACACCTAGCGCTTCCAGACTCAAGTCCAGAGAAACAGCCAGGTACAGCAGAATAATCAGCGGTAACAGCAGGTAGAGGAACAGCTTGATCACGCGCAGATACCAGGGGTGATGCTCGTCACTGTCCTGAAGCGCCGAGGCGTCGGCCTGCCCCCCGTCTTGTAACGGGGCAGCAGCGTCAGCTTGAACGCTAGCCTGTGCGTGGGCCAAGGTCTCTGCTGTTGAGGCGGCAGGACTTGTTGCCATTGCTGCGTTCACTGGTGCTTGAGTTGCTGCCGCTTCGCTACCATGAGTCCGTCGCCAACGGACGACCTGTTGCTGCAGGAAGCGCAGCAAGCCCAGACCCAGGCCCACAATCACCACCACGATCAGCAGGAACGCATCGCTTGCATACTCGATAATCAGCATGCTCAAGGAGCCATACGCACCGAACGAGGCCAAGGACATGATCAGCAAATCCGGGCGGCGGTAGTGATAAATACCGTACAGCACCAGGAACAGGACCAGCCCCAGCAGGAAGTTGCCTTCCATGACCTGGGCACCGATGAAAAAACCCACCGCAATTGCTGCCACACGCGGCACGATGCGCCACGGGTCATGACGCGCACGCCAGATGGTTTCGGCGGCCAGCAACAACAGCGCATTGACTGCCAGAGCTAGCAAGGTCTGCGAGGTGTAACTGCGCCCGAACCAGCCCAAGCGGGCAACGTCTATCCATAAGTACAAGGCGGTATTGATCAGTACTAGCCACAGCACCGACAGAAAGACACTGCGCACTGTGAATACCCAAGGTATGATCAGCACAGTCCACAATGCGAAAAGTTGCCAAGGGTCTGCGCCAGTCTGATAAGTCTGGCCAATCAGCGCAAGCAAACCGCCCGTGGCCACGGCGGCCAGGCCGGTCAAAGCAGCAGGCACTCCCAGATCATGACCCCAGCCACCGGAACGTCGGCGAAACAGCAAGGCCAGCCCTGCAGAAACCAGCACGGCACCTTGAGCCAGGGCAAATTTGGCTACGTGCCCCCAGTTTTCCCAATTGGCCGCAATCCAGGTCACCAGACCACTAGCGAGCAGCAAAACGGCCAAACCCCAGGCCAGTTTTGTCAGAAACACTCGCCAGTCTGTGGGCCATACGTTAGTCTTGTCAGGTCTCATAACTTGCATAGAGGGATAAGCACCTCGTATCATTTCGCGCATTGCAGCGCAGTTGCTGTCACTGGAATCATATGGATAAAACACTAATCATTGCCGAGAAACCTTCAGTCGCCGTAGATATCTCGCGGGCATTGGGCGGTTTCACTCGAGAAGGTGATTATTTTGAAAGCGATCGCTATGTGCTGGCCTCCAGCATCGGCCATCTGCTGGGCCTGGTGGCCCCTAATGATCCGGTCCGCGGCAAGTGGAGCTTCACACATCTACCTGTTATTCCCCCTCAGTTTGAGCTCAACCCGACTGACAAGAAATCGACTGAGCGCTTGAAACTGCTGGTCAAGCTGATCAAACGAAAAGATGTCACCGCTGTTATTAATGCCTGTGACGCGGGGCGCGAGGGAGAGCTGATTTTTCGCTACATTATGCAGTACGCCGGTGCGAAAAAACCGGTGCAAAGGCTTTGGTTACGTTCGATGACACAATCGGCGATCCGTGAAGCATTTGAAAACCTGCGCGACGATGAAGACATGAAACCGCTGGAAGCGGCGGCCCGTTCACGCGCCGAAGCAGACTGGCTGGTGGGCATTAATGGCACCCGCGCCATGACGGCCTTCAACAGCAAGGATGGCGGCTTTTTCAAGACTCCCGTGGGCCGTGTGCAAACCCCCACGCTGGCTATCGTGAACGAGCGCGAGAACCGCATTCGCCAGTTCGTGTCGCGTGATTACTGGGAAGTACATGCGGACTTTATTGCCGCTGCAGGCCTGTACACCGGCCGCTGGTTCGATCCTAAATTCGTCAAAGACGAGCATGACCCCGAGAAAAAAGACTCGCGTCTATGGTCCCTCACGGCTGCCCAAACCATTGTGGCCGCGTGCCGCGATCAACCCGGCGTAGTCACCGAGGAATCCAAGCCCAGCACGCAGATGTCACCCGCCTTGTTTGATTTGACCTCGCTGCAACGCGAAGCCAACTCGCGCTTCGGCTTCTCTGCCAAGACCACCTTGTCCTTGGCACAGACGCTGTACGAACGCCACAAGGCGCTGACTTACCCTCGTACCGATTCGCGCTATCTGCCCGAAGACTATATAAGTACAGTGCAAGAAACCATGCGTGCGCTGGCTGACAGCGGCACGCCTGCCAGCGCTTCAGTGCAACCGTTTGCGCAGGAAGTGGTTGAGCAGAAGTGGGTCAAGCCCAACCGTCGGATTTTCGACAACAAGAAGGTTTCGGATCACTTTGCCATCATCCCCACCTTGCAAGTGCCTCGGGAGCTGAGCGATGCCGAACACAAAATTTACGAGCTGATCAGCCGACGCTTCCTGGCCGTGTTCTTCCCGGCTGCGGAATTCCGCGTCACCACGCGTATTACGCAGGTATCCGGTCACCACTTCAAGACCGAAGGCAAAGTGCTGGTCAAACCAGGCTGGCTGGCTATTTATGGCCGCGATGCTCAAGGTGAAGATGCGTCCCTGGTGCCCGTTGCCGATGGCGAGAAGGTTCGCACCGAAGATGTGAATACCAAAGCGCTGGCCACCAAGCCGCCCGCACGCTTTACGGAAGCGACCTTGTTGTCGGCCATGGAAAGCGCCGGCAAGCTGGTTGACGATGAAGCCCTGCGCGAAGCCATGTCCGAGCGCGGTCTGGGTACACCAGCCACCCGTGCTGCGATTATTGAAGGTCTGCTGAACGAAGCCTATCTGCGCCGTGAAGGCCGCGAACTGGTGCCTAGCGCCAAGGCACGTCAGCTGATGACTTTGTTGTCCGGCCTGGGAGTTAGCGAGCTGACTTCGCCCGAACTGACTGGCGAGTGGGAGCACCAGCTCAAGCAGATCGAGCAACGTCAGCTGGATCGTGACGTGTTCATGCGTGAAATCGCGCAGATGACGCAAGTTATCGTCAAGCGTGCGAAAGAATATGAGCGCGACACAGTTCCGGGTGATTACGCGACCTTGCAGACGCCATGCCCTAAATGTGGTGGCGTGGTCAAAGAAAATTACCGTCGTTATGCCTGCACCGCTTGCGATTTCTCTATCGGCAAGCACCCCGGTGGTCGCACCTTCGAGCTGCCTGAAGTTGAAGAGCTGCTGGCCAAGAAAGAACTGGGCCCACTGCCCGGTTTCATCAGCAAGATGGGCCGTCCCTTTGCGGCACTTTTGCGCATTACCGACGAGTACAAGCTGGAGTTCGACTTCGGCCAGAACGACGACGATGATGACGAAGCCCTGGATTTCAGCGGCCAGACTCCGGTCGGCCCCTGCCCCAAGTGCCAGTCTCCCGTCTTTGAGCACGGCTTGCGTTATTTGTGCGAGAAGTCCGTTGGCCCGTCCAAGAGCTGCGACTTCCGTAGCGGCAAGGTGATTCTGCAGCAGGAAATTACCCGCGAACAGATGGCCAAACTGTTAGGTGAAGGTAAGACAGACTTGCTGGATGGTTTCGTGTCCTCGCGTACCAACCGCAAGTTCAAGGCCTTCCTGGTGCGTCAGGCAGACGGCAAGATCGGCTTTGAGTTCGAACCTCGTCCAGAGAAGCCAGGACGCAAATCAGCCGCCAAGAAAACGGCCACTAAAGCAGCGGCTAAAAAGACAGCAGTGAAGAAGACGGCGGCCAAGAAGACGGCAGCTAAAAAAACAGCTGCTAAAAAGACGGCCAGCAAGGCTGAGTAAAAAGTTTGGTTTCTTCGGAAGAACGGCCTCCTTCTTTGGGGGCCGTTTTTTTTGGGCAGTCGTGTAGGGTTTGCAGGCTGGGAAAGAGAGTCTCTGTGAAGACGCCATTCAGGGACCGGGTTTGGGTCTCCGGGCTGAGCACTTGCCGGCGCTGCGCACCGGTTCCCTTGTCGAGTACAGGCTCCGGGCGCGCCCTGAACTCGCCCGGTGGTTTGTCCCCCGGACAAACCACAAACGCCGGGCTCAAACAACAGGGCGCTTGCATCCCGGAGGCCCAAACCCGGTCCCTGAACGGCTCACAATAGTTCTTTGCCCAGAAGCTGTAAGGCTTCTTACTATTACGGCCTCAATTCCACCCAAATACTTATGTACGCCCCTGGGCATGGCATAAAGAAACGAGCGAAACATAGGCTGCTAAGCAAGCATAAGCATCGAAAAGCGAACAACAACAACAACAACAACAACAACAACAACAACAACAACAACAACAACAACACACACATAGTGCAAAGCACACGACACCCTGCACGCAGCCACAGCCACAGCCACAGCCACAGCCACAGCCAATGCAAACTCAACCGAAACAGTGTTGCAAGGCCGAGGTATTAAAACGGTGTGAAGGCTCGAGTCCGTGGGGCATTGGGGGTGGGCGGGTCAGAGTACTTGCCGCGGGCAGGAGATAGCGCAGGGGTACAAGCATCCTGCTGTTTGAGCACGACGCTTATGGTTTGTCCGGTGGACAAACCATCGTGCGAGTTCAGGATGCGCCCTGCGCTATCTCCTGACTAGGGAACCGGTGCGCAGCACCGGCAAGTGCTCAGCCCACCCCCAATGCCCCACGGACTCGAGCCTGGCTTTTAATCACCTCTCCTATGCCAAGCTCCGTCCCAAGCACTACTCCAGAGCCAAAACCCTTCTAAACCACAATGCAGCAGCATCAAAACCGCAACTAAAGCGGTAAGTAAAACAAAGCCTTAGCAAGCACCACAATCAGCAGGACGTGTGCAAAAACACTAAGGTGGATAATCCGTGAACGCCGCGCCGTCATGGTCTTGCGTCGGCTCATCACCATTACGGATAGAAAGTGCCCAAATACGCTTAGCGCCAGGGTGATCTTTACGCCCAGTATCCACGCACGAGCGCCGCCGACCTCAAACAAAGCCCGATGCTGCCAGGCCAGACTCAAGCCCGCACCGTAGAGCAATAACAAAACCCAAGGCATGATGCGACGCGCCCGCCGCCCCAGGGCATACTCGAACTCCCGCATCGATGGCCGGGAAACCTGACGCGCCAAAGGCGACAACATCAGCACCTCGAAAAACACGGTGCCGATGAAGAAAATCGCAGCCAGAAGGTGAACCAACAACAAGAGAAAATAGCTCATGAACAGCGCTCAGGAAAGCAGACAATTCATTAACGGTACACCAGGTCTCGCGCCCACAAACTGACTTCTGGCACATAGCTGATCAGCATCAAACAGGCCAGGATGACAACGACAAAAGGCAGCAGGGGGCGTATCAGTTTTTCCAAAGAAATTCCGGCTACTGAACACGCCGCAAACAGGTTCACGCCAAAGGGCGGAGTCACCATTCCCAGCGCCAGATTAACCACCATGATGATGCCAAAATGCGCCGGATCAATCCCAAACTGCACCGCTACCGGTAGCAAGAGCGGAGCCAGCACCACAATCGAGGCGGAAGTCTCGACGAACATCCCCACCACAAACAAGGCCGCGTTCACACCCAGCAAGAACATCATCGGGCTGCTGAACAATTCCCCCAACCAGATCCCCATGGCAGCCGGAATGCCGGTGCGATTGAGCAGGAAGCCAAACACACCCGCGTTGGCGATGATGAACATGATGACCGCCGTGGACACCACGGAACGATGCAGCACCTTGGACAAGTCGCCCCATTTAACGCTGCGGTAGACAAACATGCTCACGATCAAGGCATAGACTACCGCCACCGCCGAAGCCTCGGTAGGCGTGAAAATACCCCCGTAAATCCCGCCGAGAATAATCACCGGCATCAACAAGGCCAGCCACGCCTGACGGAATGCCGTCCAGACACCCAAACGCCCCACACCGTCCTGCAAACCCAGACCATGGCGACGTGCATACAGCCACACATAAAGCATCAAGACGCCGCCAATCAGCAAGCCAGGGCCAATACCCGCAACGAACAGCTCGCCTACCGACGTGTCCGTGGATACGGCAAACAGAATCATGGGAATGGACGGCGGGATGATCACCCCCAACTCAGCCGCTGAGGCTTGCAAGGATGCCGCGAACGGTGCCGGGTAGCCATGCCGGACCATGGCAGGGATCAGAATTGCCCCGACCGCAAAAGTAGTTGCCACACTGGAACCGGCCACCGCCGCAAAAATCATGCAGGTCAGTACACAGCTGCAGGCCAAGCCCCCTTGAACACCACCCACCAGGCTTTTGGCAAACTCCACCATACGGTTGGACATGCCGCCCGACTCCATCAGGTTGCCCGCCAGAATGAAGAAGGGCACCGCCACCAGGGGGTACTTGTCCAGAGCTGCATACAACTGCTGGGCGATGACCAGAAAAGTCATGCGCCCCTCCCAGGCTACCCCCGCCATATTGGCCAGCCCCACGGCAATCGCCACGGGCACTGTCAATACAAAAAACAGCAGCATGGACACAAGCATGATCTGGGACACGATACGGTCTCCGGTCTAAACAGATGCCCGTAGGACATCCAGAGTTCGGTGGTGCTTTACAGGCACGGAATCAGGTCTTGAATTAGAGCTGCATGTTATCGACTACAGCAGGCGCTGGTTTCTCCAGCCAACGAGCCAACAGGCCCAAAATGGCCAGCACGGCACCAATCGGGATAGCGATGTACACCCAGGAAATGGACCACTCCAGGCTGGGCATGGTCTGAAACCGTACCCGCCAGGTCATTTGAATACCGACCCAGGTCAACAGGCCGAAAAAGGTCAGACAAGCAAGCAGCACGGCCACATCCAGCCAATGCTGTGCCCGCTGCCCGACCCAAAGTCGCAACACATCCACGCTCAGCATGGCGCCCTGACGCAGGGCCAGACACAGACCCAGCATGACCGTCCAGATCAAGGCAGCACGCGACCAGGCCTCGCTCCAGTCGGCGGGCGACTGGAGCACGAACCGGGCAATCACTTGATAGAACGCAGCTGCCACTGCCGAGAGCAGCAGCAACTGCGTTACGCAGGACACCAGACGAAACAGGCCCTTGTCCAGCACAGACAGCAGCGCTTTCATGATGAACGCCGTTTACTGAGTCTGACGAATGGCCTCGACCAGCTCCTGGCCGAACTGTTTGTAGTACTGGGGATAGACGGGCTCTACCGCTTTGGCAAATGCCGCGTGGTCAACCGTATTGACCTGCATGCCTTCCGCCTTGACGGCATCCACGCCAGTTTTCTCGATGTCGTCCACGTAATCACGCATGGCCTGTGCAGCCGTTACGCCGGCATCTTTCATCAACTGCTTGTCCTGATCGGACAGGCCGTCATACACCGCCGGAGACATCAGCACCAGGGCCGGGCCATACACGTGAGCAGTCAGCGACAAATACTTTTGCAGCTGCGGCAGCTTGGCCGACACAATCACGGACAAGGGGTTTTCCTGACCGTCGATGGTGCCCTGTTGCAGTGCGGTTGCCACTTCCGGCCAGGCCATAGGCGTAGCCAGAATACCGATTTCACGGAAAGCGGCAATATGGATGGGGTTCTCTGTGGTGCGAATCTTCAGGCCCTTGGCATCAGCTGGGGTGGTGACAGGACGCACATTATTGGTCAGGTGACGGAAGCCTTGCTCGCCCCAGGCCAGCGCCACAATTCCGCGTTTGGGAAATTCAGCCAGCATGTCCTGACCGATCTTGCCATCAAGCACATGGCGGGCATGTTGCAGGTCGCGGAAAAGGAAAGGAATATCGAATACGCCAGTCTTGGGCACAAAGTTCAGGGTTGCGCCCGTAGACACAATCGCCAGATCAATCGTGCCCAGTTGCAAGCCTTCAATGACTTCGCGCTCGCCGCCCAAGGCGCTGTTAGGAAAGGCCTCGATGGTGTAGTTGCCGTCCTTTTCCAAGGCACTGGCAAAGGCTTTTGCGCCCGCACCATAGTGAGAGCTGGTGGACAAAGCGTAAGCCAGCTTCAAGGAAGTCTGGGCCGTGGCCGCTCCCGCCGCCAGGCCCAAGCCCAGCATCAAACCTGCGGCCAAAAGACGGTTCTTCATGTGACGGTACATCATGCATGCCCCTCCTGTCTGAATGGATCAGTGTATTTAATGCGTAGTGCTCGGGCTGGGACATAGGGGTTTTTACGCCTGTGTCCCAAACGGGCACCTTATTCTTCTACGTACCAGTTATCTTCGGACAACATGACCTGTTGATGGCCATAGCCCGCTGGCATCATGGGGAAACAGTTTTCCAGCGCCAGCACTTCCACGTTCAGGAAGAACGGGCCATCGTGGGCCAGACAACGCTCCAGCGCCGCATCCAGCTGATCGGGATGCTCCACGCGTTCGGCTTCCCAACCAAAGGCGCGCGACAAGGCCACAAAATCCGGCATGGCTTCGTTATAGCTGTGGCTGTAGCGGCCATCGTGAATCAGCTCTTGCCACTGGCGCACCATGCCCATGTGGCGGTTATTGCACAGAATCACCTTGATCGGCGTGCGATGCTGCACAGCGCTGGCCAGTTCCTGAATATTCATCAGCACCGACGCGTCACCACTGACACACACCACCAGCTTGTCCGGATGCGCAATCTGCGCCCCAAACGCAGCAGGTACGCCGTACCCCATTGTGCCGGCCCCACCCGAAGTCAGCCAACGGCGAGGACGATCAAACTTGATGTACTGCGCGGCCCACATCTGGTGCTGGCCCACATCGGTAGAGACGATGGCATCACGGCCTTCCAGATGCGCGTCCAGACGTTGCAGCAAGTGCTGCGGCAAGATGGCGTCGCTATGAGGCGTCACTTTCAAGCACTCTTGAGCACGCCACACGCCAATGCGCTGCCACCACTCATGCAAGCGACCTTCCGGCAATTCGTGATGCGACAGCTCTTTGCGCAGGGCGCGCAACAGGGGATAGCAATCACCCACCAAAGCCACATCAGCACGCACCACCTTGTCGATGGAACCGGGGTCGATATCAATATGAATCTTGCTGGCATGCGGGCAGAAATCGGACAGACGGCCGGTAATGCGGTCGTCGAAACGAGCGCCCACACAGATAATCAGATCCGCATGGTGCATGGCCAGATTGGCTTCCAGCGTACCGTGCATGCCCAACATGCCCACGAACTGCTCATCACGTGCGGGGTAAGCACCCAAGCCCATCAAGGTCAGAGTGCAAGGTGCGCCGGTTTCCTGAACCAGGCTGGTGAAGGCGTGGCTGGCATCGGCACCGGAGTTGATCAAGCCACCGCCGCCGTAAAACACGGGGCGGCGAGCGTGCGCAATCATGGCGGCGGCGCGTTTGATTGCCGCTTCCTGGGCAGGGGCCGGAGCGGCAGGAGCCAACAGGCTGTCGGCCTCTTCCTGGACTGGAGCCTCGCTGCTGGCAGCGGGCAGGGTGGCGATCTGAATATCTTTGGGGAAGTCCAGCAGCACCGGGCCAGGGCGGCCCTGGGTACACAGGCGCAGGGCCTTGGCCGTCAGGGAGGCCACGTCTTCAATGCGACGAACCTGGGCATTCCACTTGGTCACAGGGCGGGAAATACCAATCGCATCGCACTCCTGAAACGCAGCGGTACCAATTGCGGTGGTCGCTACTTGACCACTAATACACAGGACAGGAATAGAATCACACAAGGCATCGAGCAAACCGGAGGTGGTATTGGCCATACCAGGGCCCGACGTCACCAGCACCACGCCAGGTTTGCCGGTGCTGCGGGCATAGCCTTCGGCCGCGTGTACGGCAGCTTGCTCGTGGCGGACCAGAATATGACGAATTCGCGGTTGTGCATGAAGAGCATCATAGAGCGGTAACACCGCTCCGCCAGGATAACCAAAAATGGTATCTACACCCTGAGCGATCAAGGTTTCGAGCAAGATTTGCGCGCCGTTGTGGGCGGTCGTTTCAAGTGACATGGTTGCGTAGCCCTGCATGTTTTGTAAGATAGAGATCGCCGTCCAGTTTATCCCCTTTTACAGGCTGATTCCCCATGGTCACTCAACGCCAACCCTGGCACGTCGTCAAACCGTCCAAACTGCACGGCAATGGCGTCTTTGCGCTACGCGATATTCCTGCCGGAACTCGCATCCTGCAATACGCAGGCAAGCGGCTGACACCCGAACAAGCCGATGCCCTGTTCCCGGTCAATCCGGACGAGCCTTTTCACACGTTTTTCTTTGCCTTGAGCAACGGCAAAATTGTGGACGGTGGTCAGGGCGGCAATGACTCGCGCTGGATCAACCACTCTTGCGCCCCCAACTGTGAGGGTCACGAGAACGTGGACGGATCACGCGTGTTTATTGTGGCCATGCGCGATATTCCCGCCGGGGAAGAGCTCTTGTATGACTACTCGCTGGTCATCGACGATGAAATTACCGAGGAGCTCAAGCAGAACTATCGCTGTCTGTGTGGCGCTGCCCAATGCCGTGGCACCATGATTGCCCTGCAATCGGATCGCTCCCAGGCTGTGGCAGACGAGCTGCGTGAAGTGGCTGCCGAGCTGGATGCAGAAATGGAGCAAGCCCGTAAAACGCCGGTTTCATCCAAACAAAAAACCGCTGATCTGAAAGCCGCTGCCAATAAGCAGGCAGAAAAGGGCGAGTCCGATCAGGATAAAGACGAGGACACGGACGACGATAACGAGTCCTCAAGTTCCAAAGACAAAAAAGACAAGAAGGGCAAAAAGAAGAAAAAAGACAAAGCCAAAAACAAAGATAAAAATAAAGACAAAAAAGCGTCCAAAAAGGACAAAGAAGGCACAAAAGGGAAAAAGGACCGTAAAAAAGAGTAAGCTGTCCCCCAGCTTGCATTAGCCCAGGCTGCCCCACCGGCAGCCTGCACCCTTGCTAATCACCCGCACAGCAAGCCCGGCAACACCCCAGTCGGGCCTCTCAGAGCGCCACACACAGGCCCATCTGTCGTGCCGGGCCAGGTTTTACACCTCATCAGCTAGGCGAAGCACCACCCCCCTATTGCGTGTGCCCTCGCCCCCAAATCCCTATCGTCTCTCCCCAGGCCAAACAAGGCCCAAGGGTGCGTTTGCACCGGGGGAAATTACTCACTGCCAGCCCCGTCTTTGACCGCTAGCATGTAGCTTTATTGCCAAATCTGACAGATCTCATGGATTCAAGTTCTACAGATACACCTGATAATCACGCCGCCTCGCCCGCCGAATCCGGCCTGCGTATTCCCTTGCAAATAGAAGACTGGGCTTCGGTCCTGATCATGGCGGCCCTGGCATTAATTACTTTTGCCAACGTGTTTGTGCGCTATCTGACCGATAGTTCCTTTGCCTGGACCGAGGAAATCTCCATCTTCCTGCTGGTGGTCCTGACCATGAATGCCGGTGCCAGCGCCTGTGTGCGCCACTTGCACATTCGTATTGAAGTCTTTGCCGATGCGGGCACACAGCGTCGTCAACGCCGCCTGGCCCTGTTTGGCATTGGCATGAGCCTGCTGTTCTTTGTCGGCATGGCCATTCTGTCCGGCCGCATGGCCCTGGACGAGTTCGAATGGGGTGATACCTCGCCGTCCATTGGTGTCCCAACCTGGTGGTACAGCATGTGGCTGCCCATCCTGTCTACTACCCTGAGCCTGCGTTTGCTGGGCATGTGGGTGCGTCGTTGGCAGGCCAAATCATGATTGCAACGTTGCTGTTCGTCATCTTCATTGGTTTGATGCTGGTGGGTGTGCCCGTTGGCGTATCCCTGGGTATAGGCGGTGCCTTTGCCATTTTGATGTCCAACCTGGATACGCACTGGTTTGGCCTGATGGCCGTGCCGCAAAGCTTTTACGCCGGTCTGGCCAAATACCCTTTGCTGGCCATTCCCATGTTTGTGCTGGTGGGCTCCATTTTTGACCGCTCGGGCGTGGCCAGCCGTCTGGTGAACTTTGCCGTAGCGCTGGTTGGCCGTGGTCCTGGCATGTTGCCCGTCGTTGCCATTGGCGTAGCCATGTTCCTGGGCGGTATTTCCGGCAGCGGCCCAGCCTGCGCCGCTGCCGTGGGCGCGGTCATGATCGGCGCCATGAAACGCGCGGGCTATCCCGGTCCTTTTGCGGCCAGTATTGTGGGCGCGGGTGCAGCCACCGACATTCTGATTCCCCCCTCCATCGCCTTCATTATTTACTCGGTGCTGGTGCCCGAGGCCTCCGTACCTGCGCTGTTTGCGGCCGGTATGTTCCCCGGCATTCTGGCGGGTATTGGCCTGATTATTCCGGCCATCTGGCTGTCGCGTCGTCACAAGCTGGGATTGGCCGAAGCCGAACTGCCACGTCCACCCTTCTGGCGCAGCCTGCGAGAAGCGGCCTGGGGCCTGATTGCGCCGGTAATCATTCTGGGCGGTATGCGCCTGGGTCTGTTCACCCCCACCGAAGCGGCTGTTGTGGCCGTATTCTACGGCCTGTTCGTAGGCATGGTCATCCACCGCACCATCAAGTTCCGCGATCTGTTTTTGATCCTGCGGGAAGCCGCCGAATTATCAGCCGTCATCATGATGGTCGTGGCGCTGGCCGGTATTTTTGCCTGGGCTCTGTCCACCCTGAGCATTATTGACCCCGTCACCAATGCCATCATCAATTCCGGTCTGGGCGAGTACGGCATTTTGGCGCTGATGATTGTCATGCTGATTGTGCTGGGCATGTTCCTGGATGGCATCTCGATCTTCCTGATCTTCGTGCCGCTGTTCATGCCGATTGCCTACAACTTTGGCTGGCACCCCGTCTGGTTCGGTGTCTTGCTGACCTTGAACGTGGCCCTGGGCCAGTTCACCCCGCCAGTGGCCGTCAACCTGATGGTCGCCTGCCGTATCGCGGGCGTCCCCATGGAAAGCACCCTGCGTTGGGTAGGCTGGCTGCTGCTGGGCATGGGCTCGACCATGCTGCTCGTTATCGCACAACCCGAGATTGCCCTGTGGCTGCCGCGCTACCTGGGCTTTAACTAAAACCACAAGACTGAAACACAACTCATAGAAAGGGAGACCTGACCCATGAAATTACGTCACATTCTGGCCACTCTGGCATGTACAGCCGCCACCCTGGCCGTGGTTCCCGCTGCCCAAGCCGCCTACAAATCCGAGTACAAGCTGTCCATCGTGGTGGGTACCACCTTCCCTTGGGGTCAAGGGGCGGTAATCTGGTCCGACCTGGTACGCGAGCGTACCGATGGCCGCATCAACATCAAGATCTACCCCGGCACCTCGCTGGTACAAGGTGACCAGACACGCGAATTCACTGCCATTCGCCAAGGCATGATTGATATGGCCGTGGGCTCCACCATCAACTGGTCCCCCCAGATCAAGCAGCTGAACCTGTTCTCCCTGCCATTCCTGCAACCGGATGCCAAAGCCACCGACGCTTTGATCAACGGCGAAGTGGGCAAGGACCTGTTTGGCTACATCGAGAAAGCCGGTGTGGTGCCTCTGGCCTGGGGTGAAAACGGTTTCCGTCAGCTCAGCAACTCCAAACACGAAGTGACCAAGCCTGAAGACATGAAGGGCCTGAAACTGCGCGTGGTCGGTTCGCCGCTGTACATGGACACCTTCAGCGCCCTGGGTGCCAACCCTACGCAAATGAGCTGGGCAGATGCACAACCCGCACTGGCTAATAAGGCCGTAGACGGCCAGGAGAACCCCCTGTCCATTTACGCCGGCGCCAAGCTGTACGACGTGCAGCAGCAGTACCTGACCCTGTGGAACTACGTGTCTGACCCACTGGTATTTGTGGTGAACCGCGACGTGTGGAAATCCTGGAGCGAGGAAGACCAGAAGATCGTGCGTGAGGCCGCTATTGAAGCCGGTAAACGTGAAATCGTAATTGCCCGTACCGGCATCACGGCGGAAGATCCTGCCTTGCTCAAAGAGATCGAAAGCCACGGTGTGAAGGTCACCAGCCTGACGCCTGAGCAGCACGCTGCCTTTGCCAAGGCAACCGAAGGCGTGGTCGAGAAATGGACCAAAACCATTGGTGAGGACCTGGTGAAGAAGGCGCGCGACGCGATTGCTGCCAGCCGCTAATTAGCTGGGTTTGAAGGACGAAAAGCCGGGCCCATTCAGGCTCGGCTTTTTTTATTGTCTGGCTGCCCCGCACAAAACAAACCTCATGAAAGCAGCAGCCTACGAGCGCAGCGTGGGGATACTTTCAACCTCCGGGTTACCCTCGAAGAAAGAAATGCCATAAATCGGCGGCACAACCTGAGGGCATTCTTTACAGCCTGCAAATATCAAAGACCAGCTTCCTTCTGAGCGATCAGCAAGTCCAAGACACCGTGTCAAAGCACGTTGACCGCTGAGCCCCAAAAAAATCCCGCTTATTCCTTGAAGCGTATCGCCAGCATTTCACCCGTCGCACACAATTCGCCATTCGCGCTAAGCGACAGGTCCACCCAGACCTTGCGTCCATCCAGCTCACGCAGCTTGCCTTGTACCGTCAGCTCTGTCCCCATTGGAGTAGGACGCCGAAACTCCACTTTCAGGGAGGCTGTCACACAGCGAATTGGCTCCTCGCTGGTGCCCATCTCGATATTCAGATCCCGATAGATGAAGGCTGCCGCAGAAGCAGTACCGTGGCAGTCCAACAAGGAAGCAATCAAGCCGCCGTATACATGGTTGGGCACGCCACCGCTGTAAATCGGCTTGGGAGTGTAGCGGGCCACGGTATCGTCGCCGTCCCAATAGCTCTTTAGCTGATGCCCGTCGGGATTATGTTTGCCGCAACCGTAGCAATGGCTGAAGTTGTCGGCATAAAAATCTTGAAACGCTTTAACCATATGAGTATCTGCTGT
Source organism: Alcaligenes phenolicus (assembly GCF_032063905.1). Taxonomy (NCBI): domain Bacteria; kingdom Pseudomonadati; phylum Pseudomonadota; class Betaproteobacteria; order Burkholderiales; family Alcaligenaceae; genus Alcaligenes; species Alcaligenes phenolicus. Next base: position 145,510 of record NZ_DAMBOE010000005.1, on the reverse strand, counting down.
CCTCAAAGAAACCAGGAGGCCGTGCTCCACTTGGTAGCACGGCCTATTTCTTAAGCCACTAAAGGTGGTTTGTCAGTGCTACGAGCCAACAACCCACCCAGGCGCGTAGGCACTAACAAGGCCTGCAATATCTTATTGAAACGCCGTTTCCAGGAAGCTGCGCAGCTTGCGCGAGTGCAGCCTTTCTTTGGGCATCTCGCGCAGCAGTTCCAGCGCCCGGATGCCAATATGCAGATGCTGGCCAACCTGACGTGCATAGAATTCGCTGGCCATACCCGGCAGTTTCAGCTCGCCATGCAAGGGCTTGTCCGACACGCACAGCAAGGTGCCATATGGGACACGGAAGCGGAAGCCATTGGCAGCAATGGTGGCAGACTCCATGTCCAGCGCAATCGCCCGCGACTGCGACAAGCGCCGCACCGGCTCGTGGTGATCACGCAATTCCCAATTACGGTTATCGATGGACGCCACCGTACCCGTGCGCATGATGCGTTTCAGCTCCCAGCCGGACAGCCCGGCCACCTCGGCCACGGCCTGCTCCAGGGCAACCTGAATTTCCGCCAGAGGAGGGATGGGCACCCAGGTGGGCAAATCCTCGTCCAGCACGTGATCCTGACGTACATAGCCATGTGCCAGTACGTAATCACCCAGACGCTGAGTAGTACGCAAACCGGCGCAATGGCCCAGCATCAGCCAGGCAGCAGGGCGCAGAACAGCAACGTGATCGGTAATGGTCTTGGCATTGGATGGCCCCACACCGATATTGATCAGGGTGATGCCGGAATGATCGGCACGGCGCAAGTGATACGAAGGCATTTGCGGCGCGCGAGCCAGGGGCGAACCAGTTGTGGATGCATTCGCACCCGCCGGAGTGATGATGTTGCCCGGCTCCACCAGATCTATATAGCCTTGATCATCCGCCTGCAGCACTTCACGCGCCCACTGGCAGAACTCGTCCACATAAAACTGATAATTGGTGAACAGCACAAAGTTCTGGAAGTACTCGGGACGAGTAGCGCTGTAGTGCTGCAAACGATGCAAGGAGTAATCAATACGCGGCGCAGTAAAAGGGGCCAGCGGCAAGGGTTCGTTATGCACGCGCTCCCACGTACCGTTCACGATGGCATCGTCCATATACGCCAGATCCGGTACATCGAAGTGATCGCGCAAAGTGTCACCGGGCGATTCAGGCACGGTTGTCACCGTGGACTGCACACCATTATTCAGGGCGAAATGCAGCGGGATAGGCACGGAGGATTCCCCCACTTCCACCTGCACACCGTGATTGCGCAGCAGCAGTTCCAGTTGCTCCAGCAAGTAATCGTGATAGAGGCCAGGAGCGGTAATGGTGGTCATGTACACACCGGGCTCGACCACATGTCCATAAGACAGGCGGCTATCCACTTCCTGATAGGTATCGACGCGCAAACGCACTGCAGGGTAGCAGGCTCTGAAACGCTGCCCACGTGGAAATCCGGTTTCCAGGCACTGGGCAAAAGAGTCGCGCAAAAAAGCGGTGTTGCGGTCGTAAATATGGCGCAGTTGCTCCAAAGCCTGACCGGCATCCTGATAGCCATTGAATGGAATCAGCTCCGGCGTGGACGTGATACGAGAAAAACCGCTGGGATCAGACATAACAAGTATTCCAAGGGGAAACAAAGACAAGCAGATCTGCAAGCATCATAAGCTGTTTATTGTTCCGCCTCCTACACGACTCCATGACAAATTCAGCCGCCTGATCCTGACGCTCATGTACCAGCCGAACAGACAGGCCTGACCGTCTGCCGCTTTCGCGGACCATCGCCCCCCAATACAGACGTTCGGCTATCGTTTTCGCCTGCGCTTAAAGCCATCACCCATATACCTTTGCAATGGCTCGCTTAGCGCCCCAGCGTCTTGCCGTATCCGAGCAAGGCAGCCCAGCCCCAGTCCCACCCAAAGCAAATGTCGTTACTGGTTTTTGACTGAATCACAAGCCCCACTGTCCACACAATGGACACCACTATCGTTGGTTTTGAGACTGAATTTACTCACAGGCCCCATTTAAACAGGCAGCTTTACCCCGGTTTTGGGTAAATTCCATTTTTCCGAGATCAGGCAGGTAGAGCCCTGGCGCAAGCCCTTGACCCAAAGCCCTGTTTTTATGCTAATGGCGCTGAACAAGCGGCTTGGCGGGCATATCAAGTATTTCAAGCAGGGCCTGGTGAGGCAGCTTATGATGACAAGTGGAAGTCAGGCACGTCTTCTACCTCATATATAAGACTTGCCCAAAACCAGTAAATACATTAAGTATGTAGTCTTAATACTTTTAGTATTAAATCCAGCTAGCGTCAGTCCTTCATAATTTAAGTTATCCAACCTGGCAGTGTGCTCGGCATGCGTGTGAGACATAGCTCGTCATCGCGCAAATTAGCTTGTATTTAGGCTAATTTACAATGGGTTAGCGTATTTTAGTGATTTTCGCTTCAAGCAATCTGCTCGCCCTCTGATGTCATTTGTGTCCTGGCGCCGCGTGGGTCTTGTCACCCGCGATTTCAGCAAGATCTGAAAGTGCTCTTGACCAGGTAATTGCAGTTAGCAAGGCCGTTTTGGCCTGCCGCTGTACCGAATCACTTTTAACTATCAGCAAGGGTACACATGACCACTCGAATCTCCTGCCAGCGACTGCAAGTCGCCGAGGTGCTTCATCAGTTCATCGAACAAGAAGCCCTGCCCGGCACAGGTATCTCCTCCGAAGCCTTCTGGGCTGGTTTCGATAAGCTGGTCCATGATCTGGCACCTAAAAACCGCGCCTTGCTGGCCGAACGCGACCGCTTGCAAGTCGAACTGGACAAGTGGCACACGGCCAACCCAGGCCCCATCACCGATATGCCTGCCTACAAGAGCTTCCTGAGCTCCATCGGCTATCTGAAAGAAGCGCCTGCCAACGTCAAGGTCAACACGGCCAACGTCGACACCGAAATCACCGAACAAGGTGGTCCTCAGCTGGTTGTGCCCATCATGAACGCACGTTACGCGCTGAACGCCGTAAACGCACGCTGGGGCAGCCTGTACGACGCGCTGTACGGCACCAACGCCATCCCTGACACTGACGGTGCTCAGCGTGGCGGTGGCTACAACGCCGTGCGTGGTGCCAAGGTTATCGCCTTTGGCCGTCAGTTCCTGAACGACACGATTCCTCTGGCTCAAGGCAGCCACGACCAGGCTACTTCCTACACCATCGCTGACGGCGCTTTGCGCGTCACCCTGGAAAATGGCGGCACCACCGGTCTGAAAGACGCCTCGACCCTGCTGGGTTACCGCGGTCAGCCCGATGCGCCTGAAGCCATCGTGTTCCTGCACAACGGCCTGCACTTTGAACTGCAGATCGACCCCAACAGCCCCATCGGCAAGACCGACCCGGCTGGCGTGAAAGACATCGTTCTGGAAGCCGCACTGACCACCATCATGGACTGCGAAGACTCCGTGGCTGCCGTGGATGCCGACGACAAGGTTCTGGCATACCGCAACTGGCTGGGTCTGGTCACCGGTTCGCTGACCGAAGAAATCAAGAAAGACGGCAAGGTCTTTACCCGCCGCCTGGCTGACGATCGCCAGTACACCGACCTGAAGGGCGCTACCCAGACTCTGGCTGGCCGCTCCCTGATGTTCGTGCGTAACGTCGGTCACCTGATGAGCAACCCCGCCATCATCGACGGCGAAGGTCGCGAGATCCCTGAAGGCATTCTGGACGCCGTGATCACCACCCTGATCGGCATGCGCGATCTGGAACTGAAGAAAAACTCGCGCAGCGGCTCGCTGTACATCGTCAAACCCAAAATGCACGGTCCTGACGAAGTGGCTTTTGCCAGCGAGATCTTTGACCGTGTGGAAAGCCTGCTGGGTCTGGCTCCCAACACCGTCAAGCTGGGCATCATGGACGAAGAGCGCCGCACCAGCGTGAACCTGAAGGCAGCCATTGCCCAGGCCACCGAGCGCGTTGTGTTCATCAACACGGGCTTTCTGGACCGTACTGGCGACGAAATCCACACTTGCATGCAAGCTGGCGCCGTAGTGCGCAAGGCCGACATGAAACAAGCTGACTGGCAGCCTGCCTACGAGCGCAACAACGTTCAGATCGGCCTGCAATGCGGTCTGCGTGGTCGTGCCCAGATCGGTAAAGGCATGTGGGCCATGCCTGACCTGATGGCTGAAATGCTGGAGCAAAAGATTGGTCACGTGAAGGCCGGTGGCAACACCGCCTGGGTGCCATCGCCTACCGCTGCCACGCTGCACGCCTTGCACTACCACCAAGTCAATGTGGTCGACGTTCAGAAGGGTCTGGAAGGCGACACCAACGACTACCTGGACAGCATCCTGACCATTCCTGTGGCCACTGACACCAGCTGGTCCGCCAAGGAAATCCAGGAAGAACTGGACAACAACGCTCAGGGCATCCTGGGTTACGTGGTTCGCTGGATTGACCAGGGCGTGGGCTGCTCCAAAGTGCCTGACATCCACGACGTCGGCCTGATGGAAGACCGCGCTACCCTGCGTATCTCCAGCCAGCACATCGCCAACTGGCTGCTGCACGGCATCGTCACTCACGAACAAGTGGTTGAAACCCTGCAGCGCATGGCTGCTGTGGTGGATCAGCAAAACGCGGGTGACCCAGCCTACCAGAACATGGCCGGCAACTTTGAAGGCTCCTTTGCCTTCCGCGCCGCTCAGGATCTGGTTCTGAAGGGTCTGGAACAGCCTAACGGCTACACCGAGCCTTTGCTGCACCAATGGCGTCTGGCTTTCAAAGCCGCTCAAGCCTAAAGCACACGATGTCGCCCGGAGCCTGACTCCGGGTGGCGAGTGCCCCCAAAATCCCCATCTTGCTGGTTCAGGATGGGGATTTTTTTCGCCTCCTAGTTCCAGATTTGCGGCAAAGAGGAAGTTGAATCGTCGCTCGGCACAAGCAGCATTTCCAAGTCTTCAAGCAGGTTTGAGTCTCGGGGCTCCGGCTTCGGAGCGTAGCGAACATCCCTGTCTGCCCCTTTTCGTTATAAACTCGAACTCATAACGAATTTGACCGACAGGAAACCCCATGAAATCTTTGCTGTTTTCCGCCGCTTGCCTGCTGGCGATCACCACCACGGCCCACGCTTCCGACCTGCTGATTGCCACCGGCGCAGGCTATCGCAAGCCCGTCACGGAACTGATGGAGGCCTTCAATAAAGAAACAGGCCTGACGGTAGAGAGCAGCTTTGGCAATATGCAGCAGGTCCGCGCCCAGAGCGAGCAAAATCCAGACATTGCCGCCATTATTGGCGACCGCTTTTTTCTGGAGCCCATGGGCATTGCCCAGCAGTTCGTGAACATCAGCCAGGGTGCTCTGATGCTGGCCGTACCCAAGGGCAAGACCATTGATTCCATACAGGATTTGCAGCAGCCCAGCTACGCCCGCATTGCGATTGGCGATGCCAGGAAAACGGTTTACGGCCGCGCCGCCACTACCTGCATGGAACGTGAAAAAATCCAGGCCGATGGTCGCACCATTGAAGTCGCCATGCTGCCGCAAGTATCGACTTACTTGCTGAACGGCGAAGTGGATGCCGGTTTCATCAACCGCAGCGAAGCGCTGGCCCACAAGGACAAGCTGGGCACCATCCTGCCCATGCCGGCCCAATGTCACGATCCGATTGATCTGAGCCTGGCCGTGCTCAAGGACCGCCCTGCAAGCCCTGCCTTGCAATCCTGGACCCAGTTCCTGGGCTCGGACAAGGCCAAGTCCATTCTTGAGCGCCACGGCCTGTGATGTCTGCCTGGATGAGCTGCTCCAGCAGCTCGCTGGGCCTGAGTGTCTATGTGCTGACTGCCACCTTGGTGGCTCAATTGGTTCTGGGGGTCGCACTGGCGTGGGTACTGGCCAGAAAACGCTTTCCAGGCCACGGATTACTCGATTCGCTGGTGAGCCTGCCGCTGGTTTTCCCACCGATTGTTATCGGTTACTTGCTGCTGCTTGCCTTGGGTAGACAGGGCTGGTTAGCCAGTGCCACCGGCTGGTCACCCAATATTGTTTTTCAGCCTGCGGCCTTGCTGATCGCCGCCTTTATCGCCGGGCTGCCATTGATGGTCAAACCCGTGCAAAACAGCATGAACAGCCTGTCGCCACGGCTGCGTGAAGCAGCGGCCACGCTGGGCCACGGCACCTGGTCCTACCTCTTCCGGGTGGAATTGCCCTTGCTGCGACCCGCCTTGGCCACGGGCCTGATCTTGTCGGGCGGCAGGGCGCTGGGCGAAGTCGGGATCTCGCTGATGTTGGGTGGCAATATTACGGGCCGTACCGAAACCTTGTCTTTATCAATCTACAACGCCGTCCTGGATGGCGACACAGACTGTGCCAATGCGCTGTCCTGCTTACTGGGGCTGACGGCATTAGCCTGTTTTTGGGCGCTGCGGCGCTACGGGAATCAAAAATGACGGTTTTTTTTGAACAAAGCCAAATCGACCAATGGATTGGCGAGGATGCCTCCTACCTGGATCTGACCAGCCACATGCTGGGACTGCACAACCAGAACACCACACTGCGTTACGTCGTGCGTGACCATATCCGCGTGGCAGGCACCGAAGAAGTGGCCGAGATTGTGCGCTCCTGCGGCGGCCAGACCCAGCACTACACCCCCAGCGGCGTGGCGGCCATGCCCGGTCAGACCGTCTTGCTGGCACAAGGCCCCGCCAAAGCCTTGCTGCGCGCCTGGAAGGTGGGCCAGAACCTGCTGGAGTTTGCCTGCGGCATCGCCACCCTGACACATCAAGTCGTACAAGCCGTGCAAACGGTAGATGCCTCGGTGGCTGTGCTGACCACCCGCAAACATGCGCCTGGTGTGCGCAAACTGGCCCTGAAAGCCACGCTATCGGGCGGAGCCATGCCGCATCGGCTGGGACTGGGTGAAACCATTTTGATCTTCCCCCAGCACCGCGTACTGATGGGTGGCTGGGAAGAAGTGGGCCGGGCGATTGCCCGTCACAAATTCGCCTTATGCGAAAAGAAAATCGTGATCGAAGCGGCAGATCTGGATGAAGCCTATAGCGCGGCTCAGGCGGGTGCGGACGTGGTGCAGTTCGACAAAGTCCCGCCCGAAACCCTGGCACAAATTGTGCCTGCGCTGCGCAAAGCGTATCCCCACGTCACCATTCTGGCGGCGGGCGGGATTCATGCAGGTAACGCAGCCGCCTACGCCGCAACAGGCGTGAATGCCTTGGTGACCAGCAGCCTGCACTACGCAAAACCGGCCGATATTGGAGTGAAGATCAGCTTGGCGGAGCCAGCAGAATCGCAAGAGCCGCTTGTTGCTAGCAAACTGGAAGGGCTGGAATAAGGTCACCGGCCGCTCACTATTTGTCAGCCTGCCCCACTAGGGTGTTAAGCGAAAACAAAGAAGGTGAGCTCCAGCATTAGAGCCAGTCATCAAACGACAGAGTTACAAAGCACCAGCAATAGAAACACAGATCGCTGAGTCCACCAAAAAATGCGGAAATCAGCATGAACCTTACGCCTGGCATCTGTCCCCTGGCTGCTTGGAAAGCATGTAGCTCCGGGAACACGTTTCCACAAAAAATGTGGGCTCAGACAGTCTCCTTAGACCCCAAATGCTGCAACAAGCGCTGCATGGGTTTGGATAGGGCGTCCCAGTCCTGATAACACAGGCACAAGGAGCGCTTGGCCCAGGCGTCACTCAAAGACCGCGCCACAAAGCCGTGACGACGCTTGTAGCGGCTGGCCACGCCTTGCGGCACTATCCCCAGGCCCACACCGTGGGCCACCATCTGGCATAGCCCCTCGAAGGTTTTCATACGGATGCGCTGCACCCAAGCATGGCCCGCAGCGCGAGCATGTTCGTCCAGATGGTCTTGCAAGGCATTACCCGGCATCAGGCCCACGAACGGCTCATGCAGAACATCCTGCAAGCTCAATTTGCTGTGTGCCGCCAAGGGGTGAGCCGCAGCCATAATCAGCACCAAATGATCCTTGGCGACCGGCTCCAGCATCAGCCCCGGTGCCTGCACTGCATCCGACACCACACCGGCCTGGGCCAAACCGGCGGCAACCGTACGCACAATATCTGCGCTGGTGCGCTCTTTCAGCTCGATATGCAGATTGGGCCGTTGTGCCAGCCAGGGTGCCAGGCGGGATGGCAGAAAGTCGGTTAAGGCCGCCGTGTTCGCATAAAGGTGCAAAGTCCCCCGCGCTCCAACAGCAAAATCCTGCAATTCGCCTTTCAACAGATCATGCTGACGCAGCATCAAACGGGCATGGTGAGCCAGCGCCTCACCCGCCTCTGTAGTGACGACTCCGCGCGGCAAACGCTCCAGCAAAGCAACGCCGGCATCGTCCTCGATACGACGCAAACGCTCGCTGGCCGAGGCCAGGGCCAGATTCGCGCGTGCCGCCCCCTGTGTGATGCTGCCTGCATCCACAATGCTCAAGAACAAGTGAAGATCTGCCAGACCCAGTCGCATGACCACTCCTGAAAACCCTTCGGATAAACCGAAGGATACCGCCTTAAATCCACATTGTGTACGCCTGCCTGCCACGCTTCAATACAGGCATGCACGAATCACTCTCTTTCCTTCTTCTGATCGGCGTCACCTTCCTGGTAGCGGGCATGGTCAAAGGCATTACCGGCATGGGACTGCCCACGGTCGCCATGAGCTTGCTGGGTCTGGTGATGTCACCCGCCTCGGCCGCCGCCTTGCTGGTGCTGCCTTCTTTCATCACCAATGTCTGGCAATGCTTTGCCGGGCCGTCCATGCTGGCTTTGCTGCGCAGACTCTGGTCCATGATGCTGACCATTGTGCTGGGCACGCTCTGGGGCTCAACGCTGCTGGCCAATACCTCGCCACAGCTATCGGGCATGGCCTTGGGTATCGCGTTGCTGGTGTATGCAAGCTATGCGCTTATCGCCCCCGCCCTGACCGTGTCGCCCCGCTTCGAGCCCTGGCTTTCACCCTTGATTGGCCTGGTGACCGGCGTGGTGACCGGCATTACCGGCGTTTTTGTGATGCCAGCCGTACCTTATCTGCAAGCCCTGAATCTGGATAAAGACGAGCTGGTGCAGGCTTTGGGGCTGTCCTTCACCATCTCCACCATCGCGCTGGCTGGCGGTCTGTTCATGCACGATGTGTTCAAGCTGAACCAGCTGGGTATGTCCACCTTGGTGATTGTTCCGGCTCTACTGGGTATGTTGCTGGGGCAAAAGATCCGCGTGCGCATCAGCCCGCGCCGCTTCAAACAATGCTTGCTGCTGTTTCTGGCCGTCTTGGGTCTGCAACTGATTATTCGACCTTTTATTTAAGGCTGACCGCAGCATGACCGTCTCCATTTACGACGTAAATCCACCGGGGCAAGCGCTTTTACGCTAAGCCACGAGACTTGCACACTATGTATTGATCCGCCAAGATCCCCCTCAAGGCCAGTACCACTTTCTCAAATCGCCTAGTAGCTACTGGAGCCACCATGCCAAGCTCATCTCGCCACTTACCCGTACTGGGATATCTGCAACGCCAACTGGATGGCACGCTAACGGAGGGTGAGCACACACATATGCGTTACCCCACCGCAATCTCCCGGCTGCTGAACTTTCGTATTACCGCTATAGATGACGCCAGCGCCACGCTGGAGCTGGATGCAGACGCTGCCTTGCATGGCAACCAGCAGGGCACCGTACATGGGGGCCTCTTGTGCGAGCTGGCCGATGCCGCCATCGGCACGGCCCATTCCACCTTGATGCAGGAAGGCGAGAGCTTTACCAGCATTGATCTGAAAGCCACCTTTCTGCGGCCAGTCTGGCAAGAACGGCTGCAAGCCCGTGCCTGGGCCACGCATCGCGGGCGCAGCATCAGCCATTACCGCTGTGAAATCCAGCGCGAAGACGGCAAGATGATTGCGACAGTGGAAAGCGCTGTCATGACCTTGAAAGGGGATCGGGCACAGGGGCGATAAAGTTCATGCTGCCAACTTCTTCAAGCCTCAACCACAGCATCAAAATTCAGACAGGCTATTTTAAACTTAAATAAAACAACAAAACGGCTATCTACCTATAAATAAAGAGTATTCTGAAAACTACAATCGCCGATCAGGGATAGCCCCCATGCCCGCCCAGCCGCGCAACTTTTACACTAGGCGCTGGTCACGCGCATCCTTATGCTCTGGAACAAGGGGTTCCCAATGCCGGCAGAAAATGGCTTGGATCTGTCGGTGTTGTACCGTCATCCAGTCTTTCATTCCCACAGCGCCGAGCTGTCTCATCAGCCACTTAGTCGGGCCATTTCCCGGCACGCCCTGCATTGGGGTCGCGGGCGCATCAACACCAGCCTGTACCGCCGCGATATAGACCAGATCAGCCTGATGCGACTAGGCTATGGTGCCGAAGTGGAAATCCAGGCCGATGCTTTCGGCGACTTCTGTCTGGTGCAAATGCCTTTGGAAGGCACGGCCGAATTCATCAGCGATGGGCATCACAAACTAACGGCCTATCCCGGCGATATTGCGGTGGTATCTCCCCGCCATAATGTGCGCACCTTGTGGCAGGCCGGCTGCGAACAGCTGATCGTGAAAATCCCCTACAGCCTGTTTGACGGTGTGGGCCATCAGACTCTGGCTCAAGAAGGCATGACCCGAGGCTGCGTCTACAAGCTGGACCCCTGTATGGGCCCGCAATGGACCAACCTCATCCAGCACCTGCTTCTGCTACCGACGCAACATAGCGACCGTCCAGCCAACTGGACGCAGCATATTGAAAGCAGCCTGGCCTTGTTCCTGCTGTGTCATCCTGCCGATGAACAAGCCGTGCAGACTCTGGTGGATGAGTCCATGGGAGCGGCGGCCCGAGCAGGGCAGATGCGTCTGCTCCAAGCTAAAAACTATGTATTGGCGCATTTGCACAGCAACATCTCACTGGATGATCTGGCGCAGGCAGCGGGTGTGAGTCCCCGCTTCCTGCATCTGCTGTGCCGTCGTCACTACAAACAGTCCCCCATGAGCTGGGTACGCAATCTGCGTCTGGACGCCGCGCATCAAGTGCTGCAAAGCCGACCCCGCCCCAACGTCACTGAGGTGGCACTGGCGCATGGCTTTGGGCATCTAGGGCGGTTTTCTGCCTACTACCAGCAACGCTTCAAGGAGCTGCCCCATCAAACGGGGCAGACACGGCACACAAGCATCAAACAGTCTTAGATGAACATGGACTTGTTGATGGGCAGATTGTGCTTCTTACAGTAGCTGGTGTAGTGATCGATCATCCAGAACACATCAATGATTTCCAGAATGTTGTCGTTCTTGTCCAGGAACTCGATGGGCGTGCCCAGGTGAAACAGGGTTTCCATGCCTTCGTCGGACACCAGGGTGTGAGTGCGTCCGGGGCTTTCGTGGATGTAATGACCGGCACGGGCCACCCAATCGTATTCCTCGTAGCGCAGGCTGCCGGACAGAATGTAGCCGGTCACCACAGCGCGGTGGCGATGACGCCCCAAAGAACCGCCCTTGTCAGCGCGCATGATGTGCACCGAGGTGTTGTTGCGAATATCAAAGCTCAAGTGGCGCAGCCAAATATTGGGTCCGAAGGGAATCCAGGGGGAGGTTTCTTCAGACGTATCGAAGTGGCCTTCAACCAAAGCGTATTCGTCGCGTACCTTGTCGATACGCTTTTCGATCTCGATATAGGGTGGGGTGCTGTTTTGAGTCATGACTTGTCTCTCTCATAGAAATAAAAGCCGCTGTGTTTCCCACACAGTCGGATGCCAATCCCCCCGGATTGACCTGATTTCATTCTATGAAGCCATTTGGTACCGAACTATCCAGCTTTGGCACAACGTAGCGGCGCACTATCCAGTTCTGGCACTCCCGTTCCGATCGCTTTATTTGACCCCGAAAAAGACCGGCGACGAACTCCTGACACAGTTCATGCCCATGCCATTTGGCAGCTCATTTTTTCACATTCAACAATACTGATTTTCATAAGCAAATCAAAAGAGTAAGGACGCTTATCGACCATAAACACATGAGCGAATTGTCTTTCGTGGCCGCGACGATCAGGCATGTAATACAAGGCATTGACTCGCACAGGTGCCCCCGTTTTCTGGCGGCACCTTGTTCTGATTTCACTGCAAGGAATTGCCATGAGCCGCCCTCTGAAAACCGTTATTGTGAATGGAAGCCTGCACCGTCCCTCCCGCACGCAAGTGCTGCTGGATGCGCTGCGCGACACACTGAACGACCAACTGGCACTGGACGTGCAAAACATCGAGCTGGTCAACCTGCTGCCCGAACTGGGTGCGGCCCTGTCCACCGATGCCTTGCCCGCCCATGCGCATCAAGCCATTAAGGCCATTGAGCAAGCCGACTTTCTGATCGTGGGCTCGCCCATCTTTCGCGCGGGCATTCCGGGCCTGCTCAAGCACCTGTTCGATCTGGTCGACCTGAATGCCCTGAACGGCACGCCTGTGCTGCTGGCCGCCACGGGCGGCAGCCAACGCCATGCCCTGGTCATCGAACATCAGCTGCGTCCCCTGTTCAGCTTCTTCCAGTCTCTGACCTTGCCTATCGGGGTCTATGCCACGCCTGAAGAGATTCAGGATGGCGAAGTCAACAGCGCCGCCCTGCAACAGCACATTCAGCGCACGGTTGATCTGGCCGTGCCGGTACTGCACAGTATTCAAGCGCGTTTGCCACTGCAAAGCACTGTTCTGGAGGCCCAGGCAGCATGAGCCAAATCACCTCCACCACACCCGATATTTTCTGGTTTCTGCCCACTTCGGGCGACACCCGTTATCTGGGCAAATCCGACTTTGGCCGCGCGCCCACCAACGAGTATCTGCGCAGCATTGCCGTCACCAGCGAGAACCTGGGTTATGACGGCTTGCTAATTCCTACCGGCGCCTCCTGCCTGGATCCCTGGGTGGTGGCGGCCAGCCTGGTTCCTGTTACCCAGCGCATCAAGCTGCTGGTGGCGCTACGCACCTCCTTGGGCGCTCCCGTCTCCAGCGCACGTCAGGCAGCGTCCCTGGACCAGGCCCTGCATGGCCGTTTGCTGCTGAATGTGGTGCCTGGCGGCGACGCCACCGAACTGGCGGCCGAAGGCGTATTTCTGGACCATGACTCCCGCTACGAATACGCCAATGAGTATCTGACGATCTGGCGTCAATTGCTCTCTGGCGACACCGTGAATTTTCAGGGCAAGCATTTCAAGGTGGAGAATGGCCGCAACTTCTTCCCGCCTGTGCAAAAGCCCTATCCGCCCTTGTACTTTGGCGGCTCCTCAGACGCCGCCCATGAACTGGCTGCCGAGCATGTCGATGCCTACCTGACCTGGGGCGAACCACCGGCTGCGGTGGGCAAGAAATTTGAGGACATCCGCCGCCGTGCCGCCGCCCGTGGCCGCAAATTAAGGCTGGGTGTACGCCTGCACGTGATCGTGCGCGAAACCAATGAGGAAGCCTGGGCCGAGGCGGATCGCCTGATCAGCAAATTGACGGACGAGGACATTGCCAAGGCGCAGGCCAACTACGCCAGCATGGACTCGGTAGGCCAGAAACGCATGGCCGCCTTGCATGGTGGCCGTCGTGATCAGCTGGAAGTCTCGCCCAATCTGTGGGCAGGCGTAGGACTGGTACGCGGCGGAGCAGGCACCGCCCTGGTGGGCGATGCCCAGACCGTGGCCCAGCGCTTGCAGGAATACATAGACCTGGGCGCGGACTCCTTCGTGCTCTCGGGCTATCCGCATCTGGAAGAATCCATCCGCTTTGCCGAGCTGGTATTTCCACTTCTGGGCAAACGCGCCGTCACCGTCAGTGATCGCGCCCAGACCGGCGGCGCCTTTGACGCGCGCGGTGTTCAAAACCAGCAACTATCTTCTGCATCATGAGCCAAAAAATAATCGATCTGCGCTGCCGCCCTGCCTTTCTGCACAAGTTTTTCGGGGCCGAACCTGGTACGCCAGAACATGCCACTGCTCGTTGGCTGAACCGCCGCGTAGGCACTCGTGGCAGCGATACCCATTTTGAAAAGTCGCTGAGTCAGGAAGGCTTTCTGAAAGAAGTGCGCCAGGCTGGGCTGAGCAAAGCGGTCGTCGTAGGCCGCCACACGCCATCGCAACACTTGCCCAACGACACCATTCACCAGATCGTGCATGGACACGAAGAATTGCTGGGCATTGCCGGTATAGATCCGGCCCTGCAAGGCGAGCAAAAGGCCCTGGCCGAGGCGGAACGCGCCATCAAGGAGCTGGGTTTGTCGGGCATTGATATCGAGCCGGGTTTTGGTGTGCCGGCACGTCACCCCGATGATCCGATTTACTGGCCCGTTTACGAGCTGGCGCGGCACCTGAAAGTACCCGTCTTTTTGATGAGCGGCCCCACCACGCCGGACCCGCGCTACAACGACCCGGCTGGACTGGCCAAAGTGGCCAAAGCCTTTCCAGATCTGCCTTTAGTGGTCTATCACGGCTATTGGCCCAATGTGCAGCAGGCCATAGGCCTGGCCTTTCTGCACGAGAACGTACATCTGGTGCCGGATATGTACATTTTCCAGCCAGGTCATGAGGGCTATGTGCAGGCAGCCAACAGCTTTCTGTCCGAGCAATTGCTGTTTGGCTCGTCCTACACCTTCCGCCCGATTCGCCAGAGTATTGAGGACTTCCAGCAGCTGGGTTTCAAGGATGCAATTCTGGACAAGCTGTTCTATGGCAATGCGGCCAGGCTGTTTCAGCTGCCCAGGTAAGGTGAGGCCGGTGGCCTGACTCATTAAATACAAGCGTCAGGTGTACAACAGAATGCACACCAAAGGGGCGAGACAATCGCCCCTCTTTGATGATGCCCCTTGGAGCCTATCGACATCCCCGCCCCAAAACACCCCAAGGTGGCACTAGCGATAGCGCCACAGTCTGTTTGTCTGTCATCAATCCCCCAATCTCCGAGCGTACCCAGCAAAAGGGCACGAATAATTCGTGCCCTTTGTGTTTCCAAGAGGCGGGGCCGCATCGGCTCAACTCTCCTTGGTCCCCACATGCCAGTAATACACGGGCTCGGCCTCGTTCAGCAAAATATCCCCCACCGAACGGGCCTTGTAGATCACCGGATTATGCGAAGCCAGGGCACGCGCATTACGCCAATGTCTATCCAGGCGGCGGGACTCCTCCAGGGCCGTAGAGCCACCCACATCGAATAGACGTGTGGCCGCCCGCAGGACGGGTTCCACCACGGCTACTTGTGCCTGTGCGGTGCGTAGCTCCAGAGCATCCAAAGTTTCGCGGGGAACTTCCACACCCGCTTGCCGCTGGTCCGCAATACTTTGCAAATGCGCGGCCACATCGCGCACCGCCAGCTGGGCCATATAGGCCGTGCTGGCCAGCTCTCCCACAATATGCTGCACCAAAGGATCATCCTTGGGCAGCGCGGCACTACCATGGCTAAAGACACGCTTGCGCGCCTGCACATAGGCCACTGCATCACGCTGCAAGGCTTGGGCGATACCCGCCAAGGTCGCCAAATGCACCAGCTGAAAATAAGCCACCAACGGTGTGGGTTCCTGACGCGGAAAACGGATGATGGCGCTCTCGGGCACACGCACATCCGTCAGCACCGTCGTGCCAGATCCCGTCAGCCTTTGTCCAAAGCCATGCCAGTCATCCAGACGCTCCACACCCTCCTGGTCGGTGGCAACCACGGCATGTACCGTTTCATCTTCCTGCCCCGTTCCTGTGCTGCGGGCCACCACCGTGACCCAATCCGCGTACAAGGTGCCCGTGCTGTAGAACTTGCGGCCATTCAGACGCCATTGACCGGCCTGCTCTGGATCGGGCTCCAGCGTGGTTTGCAACTGACCTACAGCGCCTAAACCAGTCTCGGTTGTGGCATTACCAAAAATCGCCCCTTGGCCTGCCAATGGCAGCCACTGCGCTTGCGTAGCCTCATCCCGATCAATCAACAATCGGTCGATGAAACCGAAATGAGGGCGCAGAATTTGGGCGACGTTTGAGTCGGCCGCAGCCAGCTCCTGAAAAAGCTCAAAGAACACCGGGATGGAGACACCACTGCCCCCCCATTGAGGTGGCACGCGCAAAGCCGTAAAGCCGCTGTCTTTCAGCCAAAGGATGGGTGCGTAAGCCAGGGTACGGGTGTGCTCGCGCTCCGCAGCGGTATCGGCAATGCGCTGAAAGAGGGCGCCGAAACGGGCACGCAAGCCGCCCAGATCGGAAGCTCGTGCACTTGCTGGCGCAGCCCTTTCTGGCCCAGTCCGGCGTGGCGCAACATCAGAGGTAAAAACGGCAGTGTCAGTAATCATGATGTGCAGCCCTCAAGGAACCTGCGTAATGGAGGTATGACCCGCCGTCTTCCACGGCAAGGCATACAGCTTCTTGTCTCCCGCAAAAGACGCGTCGATCTGCGCGGCCACGGCAGGGGAGTTTTGATAAAGATCCACAAACTGGCGTATGCGCGGATCATCTCTATGGCTGCTTCTAGCCACAAAGCGAATCGCGTAGTACAGGTCATCTACCGTGGAATACTGCAAGGCCTTGCTGGCCAGCTCGGCCTGCCCGGCGTTCACAAAATGGGCTGGATAGCCTTGGACCAAGGGCAGGTCATCCGCTGCGCGCACCAATTGCGGCCCTTCGACTTCCACAATGCGCAGCTTTCTGGGGTTGGCCGTCACATCATGAATCGAGGCACGTGCCTCCACACCCTCTTTCAGCTGAATCAGGCCAGCCGTCTGCAAAAGCAGCAGGCCACGCGCCTGATTCACCGGGTCGCTCGCCACCCCAACAGAAGCGCCTTCGGGCAGCGCATCCAAGGACGAATACTGCTTGGAATACAAGCCAATATTGGGCAATAAACCATAAGCCACGCTTTCAATGGCATAGCCACCTTCCTTGACGGCATTGTCCAAAAAAGCCTGATGCTGGAAGTAGTTCAGATCCAGGTCCCCGGAGGCCAAGGCGG
The DNA here is from genome assembly GCF_032063905.1 of Alcaligenes phenolicus. Taxonomy (NCBI): domain Bacteria; kingdom Pseudomonadati; phylum Pseudomonadota; class Betaproteobacteria; order Burkholderiales; family Alcaligenaceae; genus Alcaligenes; species Alcaligenes phenolicus. Next base: position 128,545 of record NZ_DAMBOE010000005.1, on the reverse strand, counting down.
TATTGGGCATGGTCCAGTCGGTGAACTCAATGACTTCCACTTCCAGTCCAATCTGCTTGGCTTCCTTGGCCGCCACGGCAACTGAATCGGCCAAAGAGCCGGGCGTGACGCCGATTTTCAATGCAGCAGCAGACACATGGCCCGCAAGGCCCAAAGCTGCCAAGGCAAACACGGCACGAATAGAAAAACGGGCAAACAACATGATCCTGACCTTATAAAAGGGGTCGTCAAAAATGATCCAACGCAGCAGATACTGGCTCTTTCTCGCCCTAATCAGCTTGCCTGCAAGGCAGAGGTAGCCGCCTCATCCGATCCCGCCTCCGGGGTCGAACCGGGCACCAAATGCCGCCACTGCGCGGCAGGGTGCGTGGCAGATACCCGATCTCCTTGTCCAAACAATTGCTGGCGCAGGGTTCCACCTTCATAAGCCGTGCGATAGCGGCCCCGGTTTTGCAGCTCGGGCACGATGTAGCTCGCAAAGTCCTCCCAGGTTTCAGGCACAACGATGCGGGTCAGGTTGAAGCCGTCGATCTCGCCTTCATCAATCCAGGTAGTTAGTGCATCTGCCACTTGCTGTGGATCGCCCACAATGGTTTTGTAGCGGCTACCCAGCGTGAATTGCTCCAGCAGCTTGCGGCGCGTCGTCCAGCCTTGTTTCTGGGCTGCGGCCGCTGCGGATTGAATCGCGTTGTTGGGGCCAAAGCTGATTGGTTCGTCCAGGTCATACTGGGCAAAGTCCACGCCAGTACTGGCCGCAAAATGCGCCAGGCCGCCCTCGGAACTGGCGTGGGCCAAATAGTCGGCATATTTTTCTTTAGCCTCGGCTTCTGTCGCGCCCGTGACGACCGCCACGCCCGCATAAATCTTCAGGTCCTGCGCTCGCCGTCCCGCATTGACCGCTGCCTGACGCAACTTGCGGGACGAGTCCCTGGCCGCTTCCGGATCCCGCGCACCGATGAAAACCCCTTCAGCATGTTGCCCGGCAAACTGCAGCCCCCGCGCCGAGGTGCCTGCCTGGAACAGCAGAGGCGTGCGCTGAGGAGAGGGCGCACTCATATGAATTGCATTACTGCGATAAAACGGCCCTTCGTGATGCACGGTATGCACTTTTTCGGGCAGGGCATGAATGCGACGCTGCTTATCGGCAATCAGCGCGCCATCTTCCCAACTACCTTCCCACAGCTTGTAGGCCAACTGCAGAAAGTCCTCGGCCCGGTCATAGCGGCTGTCGTGTGCATCCAGACCATCCTGCCCCAAACCCCGCGCTCCGCTATCCACATAACCCGTCACGATGTTCCAGCCTATGCGGCCATTGCTTAGCTGATCCAGCGTGCTGACATCGCGTGCGAAGGTGTAGGGGTGATGCGCCGCCACTGACGCCGTCAGGCCAAAGCCAATATGCTGCGTGACGGCTGCCATGGCCGAGACCAGCAGCCAGGGGTTGTTCACCGGTAGTTGAATACCCTCGCGCAGCGTCAAGTCCACACCTTGCTGGTAGACGTCGTAATAGCCAACTACATCAGCCAGAAAAATGCCGTCGAACAAGCCTTTTTCCAGCGTTTGGGCCAGATCCGTCCAGTACTTCAGAGTGTGATACTGCGTGGATTGATCACGCGGATGCGTCCACAAACCATGGTGGATGTGGCCGACGCAATTCATGTTGAAAGCGTTGATATGGATGTGTTTCTTGGGCTGCGTCATGGGGCATTCTCCTTGCTTAATGCGGCAACCAGGTCAGCCGATACAGCTTTTTCTCGCCCTGGTAGAACTGATCGATTGCCTCGCGCACCGCGGGCGATGTTTTGTAGACCTCCAGGAACTGGGCAATGCGCGGGTCTTCCGTCCTGTCGCTACGGGCCACAAACTGAATCGCCCAGGAATCGTCCTCGTAACTGGTCAAGGACAAGGCTTTCGTAGCATCAAAGGCTTTGGAGGCCAGGATGAAATACGGAAAGCCCTGAGCCAGATCCACGTCCTGCGTGGCACGTGCCAATTGCGGGCCTTCCACTTCCACAAACTTCAAGTTTTTGGGATTGGAAGCAATGTCATCCGGAGTACCCAGCAAGCCGGTTTCGGGGCGCAGCGTGATCAAACCCGCATGCTGCAACAGACGCAGCCCACGGCCTACGTTGACGGCGTCACTGGCAATCGCCACTTTTGCACCATCGGGTAAATCAGCCAGGGTGGCGTGCTTGAGGGAATACAGACCCAGGTAGGACAAAATGCCCGGCTGCACGCTGACCAGTTTGAAGCCCTTGTCGCGCACCGCATTGGCCAGGTAATTACTGTTCTGGTAGTAGTTCAGATCAATATCGCCCGCATCCAGCGCCACATTCGGCGTGGCCCAATCGGTAAATTCGATCACCTGCACATCTACACCCTGCTTCTTGGCTTCCTGCGCGGCAACAGCCACCGAGTCCGCAAAAATTCCGGGCACAACACCGATTTTCAAAGGAGCTGCGGTCGCTGTGCTACTCAGCAAGGCGGCGGTAGAAACGAGGCTTAGTGCCGTCAGTTTTTTCAAAATTTTCGAGATAGTCATCAATCAAAATCCAGATAAAAGAGAAAGGCTCGTGGCCTGGAACACAGGCCATATCGAAGCGTATGTATGCCTTGCTAAAACATATTTATTAGCTCGCCTTGAGCCATGTGGAGCATCTGTCCTGCATCCTTGCAGCCATACCCAAACACAGCTTTCCAGGTGGTATCACAAAGCACCATGACGCGGCGGACGCACGCCATTCAGGGCGTAGTTGCCAATGGCGTGATACTTCCAGCGCACCGGGTCATGCAGGGTATGGACGCGGGCATTGCGCCAGTAGCGATCCAGACCATGCTGGGCTTGCGTAGCGCTGGTGCCTCCCAGTTCAAACAGCTTGCTACCTGCCAGCACACTGGCGCTGGTAGCCAGGGCTTTGGCCTGCGCAACGGCAATGGATGCCTGAGCCACGCTGTCCTCATCCGGGGCTTGCTGAGCGGTATCCACAAAGCGGGCAGCGCGGGCCAGCAGCGCTTGCGCGGCACGCAGGCGCACATGCACATTGCCCACTTCCTGCAATAGCAAAGGGTCCTGTGCGGCGCTGTCCACGCCTGCGGCAATCCAGGGGCGGCTGTGCTCGCGGATGAAAGGCAAGGTGGCCTCGAAAGCCCCTTGGCCTATGCCCAAATCCAGTGCTGCATGGATGATCTGGGCATAAGGGCCAATAGTGGTCGGGCGTTCGAAGGAATCCGTAAACGGCACGACCCATTGCGGCTGCACAGGAACACGTGTGAATTCCACCGAGCCACTGCCTGTGACACGTTGGCCAAAGCCGTCCCAGTCGTCTGTCAGCGTGACGCCTGCAGCCCCACGCGGTACAAAAACCAGATACAGGCGGCCGTCATCAGGCGAGGTTGTCAGCGTGGGAATCCAGTGTGCAAACAGCGAGCCCGTGCAATAGAATTTGCGGCCATCCACAAACCAGCCATCCGGCTCTTTCAACAATTGCGTGCGACGTACAAAGTCCTTCTTGCCGATCTCTGCCAATGCATTGCCAAAGCGTTTGCCTTGCAGCACCTGATCGTAGAAAAAGGCTTTTTGCTCGTGCGTCGCCCCCACGCGCAACACTTCCAGCGCGTAATAGTGGTTTTGCGGAATATGGCCAAAGTTGCCATCAGCCTGGGCGATGCGCTGCACGACACGGGTAAGCACATCGGTGGAAACGCCCGCGCCCCCGTATTCTTTAGGGACCGTAATGCCCCACAAACCACTTTGACTGAATTGCTCCACCTCGCGATGCGGCAAGATACGGTCGCGATCACGCTCCAGCGCATGTTGGGCAATGAATTGTGCAAACTGCTCGGCGGCTTGCAGCGCTTCGGCCTCGGACTGGATGATGTGTACGGATGTAGAAAGCTGTGTTGTCATGGCCTCAATTCCATTGGTGATAAGACGGCGAGGCGCCATTGAGCAGATAATTGCCCAGCAAGTGATATTTCCAACGCACCGGATCATGCAAGGTGTGCACGCGGGCATTACGCCAATGACGGTCCAGGTTATGAGCCGCACGGGTGGACGATGAACCGGCCAAGGCAAAGAGCTGTTCGCTGGCATTCAGGGCCGCTTCCGTCGTCAGGATTTTGGCCTCGGCAACGGCTACAGAAGCACGGGCGCTGCTGTCTGCATCCACGGGCTTGGCGGCCAATTCATCCAGCAAACGCGCTGCCTCCAGCAAGACTTCCTGAGCAGCATCCACCTCAATCTGCAAGGCCCCGACTTCCTGAATGATATGAGGGTCCTGCGTGGCACTGGCCACACCCGAATCGGTCCAGGGGCGCGCACGATTGCGGACAAATTCCAGTGCATCCTGCAAGGCCCCCTGAGCGATACCGGCATCAATACTGGCCTGAATCAATTGGGAAATCGGGCCCGACAAGGAAGGCTTGTCCGCAAAGCGCCAGCTTTCCAGCACATGGTCCTCCTCGACCAGAACCTGATCGAACACCACACTGCCACTGGCGGTTGTACGCTGCCCAAAAGCATTCCAGTCATCAATCACCTGCACACCAGGCGCATCGCGGCGTACCCAGACTTGCACGCCACGGCCTTGCTCATCCGCAGCCCGGAAAGGAATCCAATGCGCGAACAAGGCGCCGGTTGAATAAAAGCGTGTACCGCTGACACGCAAACAGCCATCCGCTGCCCGAGCAAGATGGGCAGTGATGTCGGTAATCACCGCTGCCTTGCCCTTTTTCTCCGGCCCACCATTACCTAAACGTGCGCCTTGCAGCACCGCCTTGAACCAACGCTGCTTTTGAGATTCGGTCCCGGTATCTTTCAGGTTCTGGATCAGCGCGAAATGGTTTTGCGGGATCTGACCCAGGGAAGGATCAGCCGCGCTGATGATGGCAAACACCTGCACCAGCGTTTCGTTGGAAGCTTCCAGACCGCCATAGGCTTTGGGGATAGTGATGGCACCCAGGCCACTGGCGGTATAGCGCTCTATCTCGTCCCAGGGAAGCTGGCGCAGGCGGTCGCGCTCGGCAGCGGTTTGAGCAAATTCAGTGGCCAATTGCCGAGCAATGGCGAGGGCTTCGGCCTCGCTGCCAATCGCATGAGGCTGTTGGGGGGGCAAGGGCAGACGCGGCTTTGCAGATGCTTCGGGCAAAGCTCCGCCCTGAGTAATCCGATCATTCATACGGCACTCTTTTCAATGACTAAAAACGGTAGGAATAGACGCAGCTTCCAGCACCTGCGTCCCGGCTCAAGACAGAGCGTCCGAGCAAACAAAGAACATCACATTCCTTGCCAAGGCGACGCCACTACGTGCGCCAGCCCTTGGCCGCACTCGGATCAACGTGCGCGCAGCCACTGCACGTAGCGGTCGCCGGCAAACTGCACCACAGTCACTAAAGCAATCAACACGGCAATCACGATCAGCATCACCTGCGTATCAAAACGCTGGTAGCCGTAGCGGATCGCCAAGTCACCCAGGCCACCGGCACCGACCGCACCGGCCATGGCCGAGGAGCTGATCAAGGCCACGATGGTGATGGTGAAGCCACCCACAATGCCGGGCAGTGCCTCGGGCAAGTAGACGTGGCGCACGATGTCCCACTTCTTGCAGCCCATGGCTTGAGCCGCTTCAATCAGGCCCGAGTCCACCTCGCGCAGGCTGACCTCGGCAATCCGTGCGAAGAACGGCGTGGCGCTGATTGCCAGGGGCACAATAGCCGCCCACACTCCAATCGTGGTGCCTGCCAGCAAACGCGTGAAGGGGATCAAGGCGACCAGCAAAACAATGAAGGGCGTGGCCCGAAAACCATTCACCACGCTACCCACCGCCCGGTTGATCCTGGGCGACTCCCAAAAGCCATGAGGGGCCGTCACAATCAAGAGCACCGCCAGCGGAATACCAGCCAGAAAGGCGATGCCCCCCGACACGCCCACCATCATCAGCGTGTCCAGAAACGCCTGCCAATAACGTTCAGCGGGGATACTCAGATTCCACAACATATCCAATGTCCTCAATGTGATGCGCGATGGCCGCCGGACCTTGCGTCAGGGATTTCAAATCGGGCAGGCTCACATGCCCTTCAAGAGCCACCAGCAGACGGCCATGAGCATGGCCCTGAATGCGGTCCACGCCACCATGAACCAGTTGCGGCTGGCCAGGCAGGCTGCGGGCAATGCGCAGCAAATCCGGCTCCCAGCCACCTTCGCCGCTATAGCTCAATTGCAGGATGCGGCTATAGGTCCCGGTTTCAGGAGGCTGCTGCACCAGACGTGCCTGCAAGTCCTCCGGCAGTGTGTGCTGCAAGGGTGCCAGCAGTGCCTTGGTGGCATCATGCTGCGGTTTGCCAAACACACGCCAGACCTCGCCCAGCTCGGCAATGCGGCCTTTTTCCAGCACCAGCACGCGGTCGGCAATTTCGCGGATCACGCTCATCTCGTGCGTAATCAGCACGACGGTAATGCCCAGGCGACGGTTAATGTCCTTGAGCAGACTCAGAATGGATTGCGTAGTCTCCGGGTCCAGTGCCGAAGTGGCTTCGTCACACAGCAAGATCTCCGGGCCGGTTGCCAAGGCGCGAGCAATGCCCACACGCTGCTTTTGCCCGCCCGACAAACGACTGGGATAGGTATCGGCCTTGTCTTGCAGGCCAACCAGTTGCAGCAGCTCCTGAACACGCTGGGCAATGTCCTGCGCCGACACCCCGGCCACCTTCAAGGGCAGGGCCACGTTCTCGTACACCGTTTTGGCAGACAGCAAGTTGAAGTGCTGAAAAATCATGCCGATGCGGCGACGCAACTGCACCAGTTCCGATTCATTCAAGCGAGCAATGTCCGCGCCATCCACCAGTACCTGGCCGCTGCTCGGGCGCTCCAGCCGGTTGATAGTGCGCAGCAAGCTGGATTTACCCGCACCACTGCGTCCAATAATGCCGAAGATGCTGCCTGGCTCTATGTCCAGATCAATGTCCTGCAAGGCAGGCACAGCGCCTGCCGAGGACTGATAGATTTTGGACAGATTGCGAAAGGCCACGCTGCCCGCCTTGACGACGCTGGGCTGCTGTTCCAGTTCCGCTTTGACAGACGCACTGGCCTTATGAACCTCGCGCTGTCCTGCGGCCTGTTCGGCGGTGTCCCGTAGCTCGTCCAAATTACGCCGTAGTGCTGATGTGTATGCCATATCACTTGCTCGCTGTGCTGCTACCTTGCCAGGGCAAGGTGTACAGATGGGGGTTGTGATCAAAGCGGTCTGCAATCGTGTTGCGTACCGCCTGCGACTGCTGGAACAGTTCCACGAACTGTTTCAGGGCAGGGTCGTTGACGCGGTCTTTGCGCGTGACAAAACCCATTGCATAGAAGGTGTCGGCAATGCCGGAATAGACCAGGGCCTTGCCCGCATCCGCCTTGCGGCCAGCGCTGACAAAATAGCTGGGCCAGACTACGGCCAAATCCACATCCGGCAAGGAATGGATCAGTTGCGGGCCTTCAATTTCCACCAACTTGAGCTGCTTGGGGTTGTCCACCACATCATTGACCGTAGCCCCGGTATCCAGACCATGACGCAAGGTGATCAGGCCCGCTTTTTGCAGCAGCAACAGGCCACGGCCCTGATTGACCGGATCATTCGGCAAGGACACGGTTGCGCCCTTGGGAACCTGGTCCAGAGACTGATACTTGTTCGAGTACAGGCCAATGTTTTGCAGCAAGCCCAGACCGATCAATTCCAGGTCGTAACCACGCTCTTTGATGGCATTGTTCAAAAAGGCTTCGTGCTGGAAGAAATTCACATCAATATCGCGGTTATTGACGGCCTCGTTGGGTAGCGTCCAATCCGTAAATTCCACCAGCTGAATATCCAGACCCTGCTTCTTGCCTTCCGGGATCAGCGCTTGCACCGCATCCGAGGTTGCGCCAGGAATGGAACCCACTTTGATCACGGCGGCAGAGCTGCTGAACGGCAGGGCAGCGGCAAACAGGATGCCCAGCGCCCAACGCTGCAGGCGAGAGGAGAAGATCGCAGCCATTATTTCGCCCCTCCTTGGGTGTTCAGCCAGGCCAGGGTGTAGAGGCGCTCGTCGTTATTGAATGCCGCACGCGACACGTCACGCACAGACTGCGAGTTTTGATAGATGGAAATGAACTTTTGAATGACAGGATCGTTGGTGCGATCAGCTTGCACCACGAATTGAATTGCAAACTGTGCATCTTCAATACCGGAGTAGGCCAGGCCACTGGAAGGATCAAAGGCTTTGGCCGCCACGATGAAATGCGGATAGCCTTGGGCAATATCCACATCCCCCGTAATACGCACCAGCTGCGGGCCTTCTACTTCCACAAAACTGAGCTTTTTGGGGTTCTCCACAATGTCATCCAGGCTGCCCAGATAACCGACCTCTGGCTTGAGCTTGATCAGCCCGACTTTTTGCAGCAAGAGCAGACCACGCCCCTGGTTCACGGGGTCGTTGGCAATGCCTACCTTGCCGCCCTGAGGGACCTGGTCCACCGCCTGATGCTTGAGCGAATACACCCCCACATTAGCCAGAATGCCCGTACCCGCACTGGCCAGCTTGTAGCCATTTTTCTCGATGGCGTTCTTCAGGAAAGGCTGATGCTGGAAGTAATTGATATCAATATCGCCGTTATCCACCGCCACATTGGGCGTGGTCCAGTCGGTGAACTCGATTACCTCGACATTGATGCCTTGGGCCTTGGCATCCTTGGCCGCTGCATTGATGGAATCGGCATAGGCGCCCGGCACCACGCCAATGCGTAAAGAATCGGCGGCAATGGCCGGAGAAACAGCCAGCACAAGGGCACTAGCTACGATGAGTTTGGACAGTTGCTGGAGCATGGTAAACAGTGCCTCACGGGGTAGGCCTGCGCTTGCAGGCAAATCTTGGAAGCTTCTATTACATCGACTCCATTCCCCTGGCACCACAACAGAACAATCATTTACTTATGCTGGCTAACTGCTGGATGAAATTACTTCAAGTTATTGATATTTATATTATTTTTGAAAATAAACTAAATACTGCCAACGATGGCATTTGTGATATTTCATGCGCGTTTCAAGTTAGCCGTGGAAGTGCAAGAACAGGGGTCAAAAATGTTTTTTGCCGTCCTCCGCACAATTTCCAAAAACTTATATCAAGGGACTTAACTTATAATTAACTTATATTTTGTCCATGAACTCGATATTCTGGACACCCAAAGCCGCCGAACAACTGCACAAGATCGACAGGCAACACCAGGGCGCTATCCGCGACGGTGTCGGCAACTTGGCTGACATGCCCAATTGCTCCGGATCGCAGAACATCAAAGCGCTGACGAATCCCCAGTATGGCTATCGCCTGCGCATCGGAAACTATCGCGTCCTGTTTGATTGGGACGTAGAGATAAGAATTATCGACATCCAGGAAGTGAGAAAGCGCGATGAACGCACGTACTAACATTCAGATCATCAATGGCCCGGACGGCAATCCCGCTTTTGTCGTGGTTCCCTACCAGGACTACATCGCCAGCCAGGCCCAGGATGGCGGGCTAATCCCCCACGCCGTCGTCAGCAGCACGATCGACGGTGCAACGCCGGTTCGGGCATGGCGTGAACACCTTGGACTGACACAGGCAGAACTGGCCGCTCGTCTGGGTATCAGCCAATCTGCCTATGCTCAGCAAGAGAGCAGCGAGCGGCTACGCAAAAGCAGCCTGGAGCGCATTGCCGCCGCGCTTGGGATTACACCGGAGCAACTCGACTTCTAAGCCAGGAACGGCGGTTTGCAGGCCTGCGCCAAACCGCCAGACCCGCAGGGCTACCAAAACCCAAAGACCAAAAAAAATCCGCCCGAAGGCGGATTTCTTTACAGCAAGCTGGCCGCTTAGCCGCGAACCTTGACCAGAATTTCGTCCAGCCAGGCCAGCATCAGGTCGATTTCGTCGGCCGTGATGTTCAGGGCTGGCATGAAACGCAGCAGGTTAGGACGTGGCGAGTTCAGCAGCATGCCTTCTGGAGCGCGGTCGCGGGCAGCAGCCACGATTTCCGGGCCGTCGTCCTGATCCAGGATCAGGGCGCGCAGCAGGCCTTCACCACGCTCACCATTCATACCCCACTTGGCGCTGATGGCCAGCAGGCCTTCGGACAGTTGCTTGGCGCGGGCGTTGACCGACTCCAGGAAGCCAGGAGCAGCCAATTCGTCGAACACGGCCACGCCAGCAGCGGTCATCAGGGGGTTACCGTTGTAGGTACCGCCCTGGTCACCTGGCTGGAAGCAGGACACTTCTTCGCGGGCACACAGTGCCGACAGGGGCACGCCGCCACCAATGCCTTTACCCAGGGTCATGATGTCAGGACGAATGCCCGAGTGTTCGTAGGCAAACATGGTGCCGGTACGGCCCATGCCGGTTTGCACTTCGTCCACGATCAGTAGCAACTTGTGCTCGTCAGCCAGAGCGCGCAGGCCCTTCATGAATTCCACGGTAGCGGGAATAACACCGGCCTCGCCCTGTACGGGTTCGAGCATGATGCCCACGGTTTGATCGTCGATCAGCGCGCGCACGGATTCCAGATCGTTCAGCTTGGCTTTAGGAAAACCGTCGACCTGAGGAGCAAACATGCGATCCCAGCCGGGCTTGCCGGACAGGGACATGGTGGCCAGGGTACGGCCATGGAAAGAATGCTCAAAAGAAATGATCTTGTAAGCGTTGTTCTTGTTGATCTGACCCCATTTGCGCGCCAGCTTGATGGCACCTTCGTTGGCTTCGCCACCACTGTTGGCAAAGAACACGCGGTCAAAGCAGGAGTGCTCCACGATGCGCTTGGCCAGCTCGATAGAGGGCTCGTTGTAGAACGCAGGCGAAGGGTTGATCAATTTGGACGCTTGTTCGGTGATCGCCTTGATCACGTTGGCAGGGCTGTGGCCCAGCGCGTTCACGGCCCAGCCCTGGACGGTGTCCAGGTATCGCTTGCCGTTGTGATCTTGCAGCCAGGAACCTTCTCCTCGCACAAAGACCAACTCCGGACGCTGGGTAATTTCCATTAATGCACGTACACCGGCCCGATCGAATTCCATAACGGCAAACCTTGATGAAAATGAAAGAAGAAAAAATAAACCAGCCCGGCGGCTGGACAATTAATTCTAACGCAGCACACCCCCGGCAGGACGCTTATGCCTGGGACAATGGCCATCTGGCCGTGGATTGTCCCTTTTCTGGTACACATCCGCGCCCTGGCAGGCGCCAAAACGTTTTAAGCCTGAAATCTTTGCACGATATCGGGGTGGGAGTCGCCGGGACGCGTTTGTATAAAACCTGTCATCCAGGCGGCCTTCCAAAGATCTGCCTGCCTAAAACAAGCCGTCCAGATCCAGTTGCCGGGGCTGCTCCTGCGGCATTTCACTGATAGGCAGCAGGGCGCTGGCTTTCACACCCAGCAGGCGCAAGCGCCTGTCCAGCACGGCGCGTTTCAAATTCTGGCGGGCGGCGGCCAAAATGGCATCTGCCGCCAGCACCGGAGCGGGCAGGGACAGGTCACGCGTCACGGTTTTGAAGTCCTCGAACTTCAGCTTGATGCCGATGGTTTGGGCGCACATGGCGGATTTGCGTAAATCCTGCTCCAGCTTTTCACACAAGGACTCCAGCACAGCAGACAGGCGGGACCGATCCATGCGCACGTGCAGATCACGCTCGAAGGTGGTTTCACGGCTAATGGATTTAGGCGTGCGGTCGGTGGATAAGGGGCGCTCATCCTGGCCTTGGGCCACGGCCATCAGCCATTGCGCGTAGCGCAGGCCAAAATGTTCCTGCAATTTCTCTGCGGGTGTGGCAGCCAATTCCCCAATCTTCTCTATGCCCATTTCTGTCAGCTTCACAACCGACTTGGGACCGATGCCATTGATCTTGCCCACGGCCAGCGGCCAAATGCGGGAAGGCACATCGTCCATGGTCAGCACACAGGCCCCATTGGGCTTGTTCAGTTCCGAGGCAATTTTGGAGAGCAACTTGTTGGGAGTGATGCCTACCGAACAGGTCAGGCCCGTAGCCTGATTCACGGCTTGTCGGATCTGCTCGGCCAGTTCGTAGCTGTCTTCGGTTTTATGGCTGAGGTCTACATAGATCTCGTCGATACCCCGGTCCTCGATATGGTCCGAGACCGTGGCTACGGCCTGTTTGAACAAGCGCGAATAATGGCGGTAGGCTTGAAAATCAGCAGGCAGCAAGATGGCGTCGGGTGCCAGTTGGGCCGCCTTCATTAAACCCATGGCCGAGAACACACCCAGCTGACGCGCTTCATAAGTCGAGGTCGTGGCCACCCCGCGCCCCACATAATCGGCCAGACGGGCATGTTGCCAGCTGCCATCGGGCAATTGCCTGGGCGCATCAGCACTGCGCCCGCCAATCACCACGGGACTGCCGCGCAAATGCGGGTAGCGCAGCAGCTCCACCGAGGCATAAAACGCATCCATATCCACATGAGCAATACGCCGCTCCAGAGGTTTTTCTTCTTGTGCCGCCACCTTGATCAGCCTGTTAACTGTATATATGTACACCATTATAGCGACAAGTCAGCGGTGCACCGAGAGCCACTGAATAAGCGCCGGGATGATATAAATCACTAAACATCGTTAAGCTGACAGCAGGCTGAAACTACGTATTGAATCGGTAGCAAGCGCCCGGTTACTATGCAGCCTCTCTATCAGCGACACCAAGCACCCCAACAGGAGGTTTTCATGAAAAAAACAGTATTGGCTGCTGCGCTGGCAGCTCTGGTCGCCCTGCCCTTGGTGGGCCACAGCAAAACGCTTACCTGGTCCAGCCAGGGCGACTTCATGACGCTGGACCCACACGCACAGAACGAAAACCTCACGATCACAGGCAGCATGTATGTCTATGAGGCGCTGGTGGACTACGACAAGGATTTCCAGATTGTGCCCAGCCTGGCCACGGCCTGGGAACAGCGCGAACCTACTGTGTGGCGCTTTACGCTGCGCGAAGGGGTGAAATTCCACGATGGCGCTCCCTTTACCGCCGATGACGTGGTGTTCTCCGTCCAGCGCGCCATGGCCCCTACGTCCAACTTCAAGGCCTACGTGAACGGTATCGTCAAGGCTGAAAAAGTGGACGACAAGACGGTGGACATCATCACTGCCGCGCCCAACCCGGTTCTGCTACGCCAATTGACCAGTGTGTTCATCATGAACAAGGCCTGGTCGGAAAAGAACAATGTCACCCAGCCTCAGGACTTCAACAAGAACGAAGAAACCTACTCGGCTCGCAACACCAACGGTACCGGCCCTTACAAGCTGAAGTCGCGTGAAGTGGACGTGCGCACCGTCTTTGTCGAAAACGAAGAATGGTGGAACAAGGGCAACAAGGTGGGTAATGTCACCGAAGTGATCTACGTCCCGATCAAGCAGAACGCCACCCGTACCGCCGCCTTGCTGTCGGGCGAAGTGGACCTGGTTCTGGACCCGCCTGCGCAGGACTTGCAGCGTCTGCGCCAGCAAACCAAGATTGTGGAAGGCAACGAGTACCGCACCATCTACCTGGGTCTGGACCAGAAGAATCCGGAACTGAAGTACAGCAGCATCAAGGGCAAGAACCCCTTTGCTGACCAGCGTGTGCGTGAAGCCCTGTACGTGGCCATCGACATTGAAGCCATCAAGAAAGCCGTAATGCGCGGTTCTTCCGCCCCCACCGGCACCATGGTGGCCCCTCAGGTTCACGGCTACACCAAAGAGCTAGCCCAGCGCCTGCCTTACAGCCAGGATCGCGCCAAGGAACTGCTGAAAGAGGCCGGTTACGACAACTCTCTAACCTTCACCCTGGATTGCCCGAACGATCGCTACATCAACGATGAAGCCATCTGCCAGGCCATCGTGGGCATGTGGGCCAAGGTCGGCGTGAAAGCCAACCTGAACGCCATGCCACGTGCCACCTACTTCCCCAAAGTACAAAGCTTTGACTCCAGCGCCTACATGTTTGGCTGGGGCGTGCCGACCTTTGACGCGCTGTACACCCTGCAAAGCCTGATGCACAGCAAGGGCGAGGGCGCAGACGGCTCCTTTAACTTTGGTGGCTACGAAAACGCCGAAGTGGACGCCTTGATCGACCAGATCAAGACTGAAACCGACACCGCCAAGCGCGATGCGGCCATCCACAAGGTTCTGGAAATTCATGCCAAGGAAGTGGGTCACATCCCCCTGCATGACCAGATCATTCCTTGGGCCATGGCCAAGAAGGTCAACGTGATTCATCGTGCGGACAACCGCATGCTGGCCCAATGGACCACCATCGACTAAGTTGTTTTCATACCCCAGCCCCGCCTCCGTGCGGGGCTGGTTCCCATTACGCTGTAGTCATTTTTTTCTACACCAGCCCCCTTGCCGGGCCCTTTCTACACATTAAGGACGACACTGGTCGCGAGTGATCCTCGCGCTCTACCAGGAGACCGCCTATGCTGGTATTTATTATTCGCCGTCTGATCCAGGCTGTTCTGGTGATGCTGACGGTCAGCCTTCTGGCTTTTGTGCTGTTCCGCTACATTGGTGACCCGGTCACCATCATGCTGGGACAGGACGCAACCGAACAAGATCGCGTGGAACTGCGTGCCAGCCTGGGGCTGGACCAACCCGCCCCCGTGCAATTCGGACGCTTTGTATCCCAGGCCGTACAAGGCGAATTTGGCCTGTCCCTGCGGCAAGCCCAACCTGTTTCCACTCTGCTCAAAGATCGCCTGCCTGCCACCGTCGAGCTATCCGTAGTGGCCGCCATACTGGCCTTGCTGATAGGCCTGCCGCTAGGGGTGTACACCGCCTTGAAGCGCAATGGCTTCATGGCGCAAAGCATTCTGGCCTTTTCATTGCTGGGCATATCACTGCCCACCTTCCTGATCGGTATCTTGCTGATCCTGATCTTCTCCGTGCAATTGGGCTGGCTGCCCAGTTATGGCCGGGGAGAAGTCCTGAAGTTTGGCTGGTGGAGTACCGGCCTGCTTAGCTGGGACGGGATCAAGCATTTGATCCTGCCCGCCATTACGCTCTGTTTGTTCCAGCTCACGCTGATCCTGCGTCTGGTGCGCTCCGAGATGCTGGAAGTACTGCGCGCCGACTACATCAAATTTGCTCGTGCCCGTGGTTTGTCGCAACGCGCCATCCACTTTGGTCACGCCCTGAAAAACACCATGGTGCCGGTTATCACCATCACGGGCCTGCAACTGGGCGGCATCATCGCCTTTGCCATCGTGACAGAAACCGTGTTCCAGTGGCCGGGCATGGGTCTGCTGTTTATCCAGGCCGTCCAATTTGCCGACATCCCCGTGATGGCGGCCTACCTCTGTCTGATTGCCCTGGTATTTGTTGTGATCAACCTGCTGGTAGACCTGCTGTACTTCCTGGTCGATCCACGTCTGCGCACCCAATTGTCGGGCGCCAAGGGGCACTAATATGTTCGCTAAATTGAAAACCGCCTGGGATAGCGATCTGGTCTGGTCCTGGCGTCATTCCCCCGTAGCCATTGCCGCCACCATCATGGCCTTGCTGCTGTTTATCGGCGCGCTGGGTGCCCGCTGGGTGGCTCCTTACGATCCCTTCGACTTGACCTCCATCGACCTGATGGATGCCTTGCTGGCCCCGGCCTGGTCGGAAAACGGTTCGCCTCAATACTGGTTGGGGACGGACAGCCAGGGCCGTGACCTGTACTCGGCCCTGTTGTACGGGACGCGAACCTCCTTGCTGATCGGTCTGGCCTCGGTAGCCCTGTCCATGCTGGTCGGTATCGTGCTGGGCCTGCTGGCCGGATACTCCGGTGGCCGTGTAGATGCCTTCATCATGCGTGTGGCCGATGTGCAGTTGTCCTTCCCGGCCATCCTGATTGCCTTGCTGATCGACGGTGTAGCCCGTGCCGTGTTCCCCTTGAACATGCATGATGTGGTCGCCTTTCCGGTGCTGATCGGGGCGATTGCGCTGGCCGGTTGGCCGCAATATGCCCGTACCGTACGCGGCTCCACGCTGGTGGAGAAAAACCGTGAGTACGTGCAGGCTGCCCGCGTCATTGGCGTGTCCTCGCCGCGCATCATGTTCAGCCATGTGCTGCCCAATGTGATGGGCCCCGTGCTGGTGCTGGCCACCGTGCATCTGGCCACCGCCATCATTACCGAAGCCACGCTGTCCTTTCTGGGCGTAGGCGTTCCGGCCACCTCGCCCTCCCTGGGCACGCTGATCCGGATCGGTAACGACTTCCTGTTTTCCGGCGAATGGTGGATCACGATTTTCCCTGGCCTGATGCTGGTGCTGCTGGTGCTGTCGGTCAATCTCCTGGGCGACTGGTTGCGTGACGCCCTGAACCCCAAATTGAGCTAAGCCATGACTGCACTCTTAACTGTCCAAGACCTGTGTGTCGAATTCCCGACCCGGCGTGGTGTGCTCCAAGCACTGGATCATGTGTCCTTTTCCATCGCCCCCGGCGAAGTGCTGGGAGTGGTGGGGGAATCCGGTGCTGGCAAGTCCCTGACGGGTTCCTCCATTATTGGTTTGCTCGATGCCCCCGGTCGCATCAGCGGCGGCCAGATCCTGCTGGAAGGCGAGCGCATCGACAATCTGAACCAGGACCAGATGCGCAAGATTCGTGGCCGCAAGATTGGCGCGATCTTCCAGGACCCGCTGACCTCGCTGAACCCGCTCTATACCGTGGGTCATCAACTGGCTGAAACCATCGTCACGCACCTTCCCCTGTCCTGGAAACAGGCACGGGAACGCGCCATCGAGTTGCTGGAAGCCACCGGCATTCCCGCCGCGCGCGAGCGTATCGACCACTATCCACACCAGTTCTCCGGCGGCATGCGCCAACGGGTGGTGATTGCGCTGGCCCTGGCAGCCGAGCCCAAGCTGATCGTGGCGGACGAGCCCACCACCGCGCTGGACGTCTCCATTCAGGCGCAGATTATCGACCTGCTGAAAAAGCTCTGTCGCTCGCAAGGCACCTCGGTCATGCTGATTACCCACGATATGGGAGTGATTGCCGAGACCGCCGACCGTGTGGCCGTGATGTACGCCGGGCGCATTATCGAGATCGGCCCTGTACAGGATGTAATCCAGAAACCCAGCCACCCTTATACCCGTGGCTTGATGCGTTCCATTCCCAATCTGCACGCGGGGCTGGAGCGTCTGGAGCAAATCCCCGGCAGCATGCCGCGCCTGAACGCCATCCCGCCCGGCTGTGCCTTCAATCCACGCTGTGATCGTCGCTTTGATCGCTGCCTGGTCGAACGCCCCGAGCTGTTGCCTGTTCCCCCACAAACACAGGCGGCCTGTTGGCTGCATGCACAGGAGTCCGCATGAGCGCCCCTAAACAAGCCCTGGTCCAGGTCAAGGACGCTGCCTGCTGGTTTGATGTGTCCCCGCCCTTGCTGGAACGCCTGGTCTACCGCAAACCCAAGGTAAATCTGCGCGCAGTAGACGGTGTCAGCTTCACCCTGAACAAGGGTGAAACCCTGGCCCTGGTAGGCGAATCCGGCTGCGGTAAATCCACCGTAGCCCGTTTGCTGACGGGCCTGTATTCGCTGACACGCGGCGAGATTCTGTTTGACGGCCAGTCCCTGAAATCCATGGACAAGGCCAGCCAAAAATCCATGCGCAAGCGCCGTCAGATGATTTTTCAGGACCCCTATGCCAGCCTGAATCCGCGCTGGCGCGTGGGCCGCATCATTGCCGAGCCACTGGTTACCCACACGGACATGAGCCGCGCCCAGCAAGACGCCAAAGTGGCCGAGCTGCTGACGCAAGTGGGTCTGAACCCCAGCGACGCCCAGCGTTACCCGCACCAGTTCTCCGGTGGCCAGCGCCAGCGTATTTCCATTGCCCGTGCTCTGGCCCTGCAACCCGAATTCATCGTCTGTGACGAGCCCACCTCGGCGCTGGACGTATCAGTACAAGCACAGGTACTGAACCTGATGAAGGATTTGCAGCGCGAACTGGGGCTGACCTATCTGTTCATCTCGCACAACCTGGCGGTGGTGCATCACGTGGCCGACCGGGTTGGCGTCATGTATTTGGGCCGGATTGTGGAAATTGCGCCACGCGACGATTTGTTCGCGCAGCCTCGCCACCCCTACACGCGCATGTTGCTGGGGGCCATTCCCGACATGAGCGGGGCGGGCAAAAGCCGCATCCCGGTCGCCGGTGAAGTGCCTAATCCACTGAACCCGCCATCGGGCTGTACCTTCCATCCACGCTGCCCGCTAGCCAATGATCGCTGCCGCCGCGAAGCCCCGGCTTTGCTGCAAACCGGACCGCAAGAAGTAGCTTGCCATGCCGTAGAAGAAGGGCGCGATCAGGCCTGATCGCTTGCGATGCCAACAGTAAAACCGCCCACGGCAGCTTGCCGAATGGGCGGTTTTTTCTGATAATTGAGAATTATTCTCAGTTCTCATTGCCCGAATCTCTGCCATTTTTCTGGTTGAGCAGGCACCACTGGAACGCATCATGCACAACGCCGCCTTCTCACCAGACGCGGAATCGCTCTATCGGAATTACCACAGTTGGTTGCAAAGCTGGCTACGACGCCGCTTAGGTAATTCCTTTGACGCAGCCGATCTGGCCCAAGACGTTTTTGTTCGACTGCTGCAAAAACCCCGACAATTCGGCAGCGAACCCGAAGCCCGTGTGTATTTGCGGCTCATGGCCAATGGCATGTGCGTGGACTTATGGCGACGCCGCCAAATCGAACAAGCCTGGCTGGAAGAGCTGGCCAACCGCCCGGCCGCCCTGGTTCCTTCTGCCGAACACCAGGCCCTGGTGCTGGAAGCCCTGCAAGAGATAGACAGCATGTTGCGCACACTGCCCGCCAAAGTGGGCAATGCCTTTTTCATGGCCATGGCCGACGGCATGAGCAACCGGGAAATTGCAGAGGCGCTGGGCGTGTCCACACGCATGGTGCACCGATACCTTAGCCAGGCCATGCTGTGCTGCTTGAAACTGGAAGCCCGCCATACCGCCGCTGACATGCCCGTGCATCAGGCCTCCAGCCTGCCCGAGCCGCGCTGATTGCCCGCCCCCATGAGCACCTCCGAACCACATCCCGACGATACGCTGGAGCCTTCATTTGACGCACTGGAGCAGGCCGCCGAATGGTTTGCCCTGCTGCGCTCGGACGAGGCCTCGGCCCAGGACCAGCAACGCTGGCAAGGCTGGCTGGCCGCTCAGGCCGAGCATCGCAAGGCCTGGCAGTATGTAGAGCGCATCAGTGGCCGCTTTGAGCCTATCCAGAACAGTGATAACCGTCAGGCCGCCGTCCAAAGCTATTGCCTGGCCAACCAACGCATGGGACGCCGCCGCCAATTGCTGCTGGGCCTGGGCACACTGGCAGGCAGCGGTTTGGGCAGTTGGCTGGCCTGGCAACATACGTCCTTGCCCGGCACAGTAATGGCCTGGTCTGCCGAGCATCGCACCGCCCGTGGTGAAGTCCACCAGCTGACTTTGCCCGATGGCTCTACCGTCTGGCTCAGCTCCGACACCGCAATGAACCACGACTACCGAGGCAGTCAACGGCTGCTCTCCCTGGTTCAGGGTGAAATTCTGATCGATACAGCGGCCGATCCTGCACGGCCCTTTCTGGTCGAAACCCGTCAAGGCTTGCTGCGTGCCTTGGGGACACGCTTTACGGTGCGACTGGACGGTCAGGAGACTTTTCTAGCGGTATATCAAGGCGCGGTACAGGTGGACACGGCAAACAAGCGCAAGCAGCACATTGTTCATGCCGGTCAGCAGACCCAGCTTTCGCGTACCGAGATTGCGGCTACCACTGCTGTCCTGCCCGAGCGGCAAAGCTGGACCAAAGGCATACTCGTCACCGACAACACACCCTTGATCGAGGTCGTGCGCGAATTGCAACGCTATCGCGGTGGCTACCTTGGCGTCTCGCCCGAGGCTGCCCAGCTTCCTGTAATTGGCAGCTATCCCTCCACCGACCCGGACCGGGCCTTGAGAATGCTGGAAGGGGTGCTCCCCATTCGCATCAAACGGACCCTGCCCTGGTGGGTCAGCATTGAACTGGCCGAGCACCAGCCTTGATTCAGGCGCACATTCACGGGCATGAGCAGCCGGTTCCAGGGCCTGATCAGGCAGCCCAATGCTTCAAACCGGCTATTTCCACTTCTCCAAGTTCCGCTTTTCCTTGGCGTGTCCGATATACCTGATGAGGGCATCGTTTTACCCGTCCCCTGGCACAAAACCAAAACCCGGCCAGGACACACGCAAACCGGCTCGCTCTCGCCGACTACACCGCTTCCAAGGAGCAGAATTCATCATGCCCGGCTCTTCCCAGCCTGTCGCCCGCGGGGCGCACCCTTCTGGTGCCATGCACTTTTTCCGATCCGGTTTCAAACTAAGCCCCTTGACCTGCGTGCTGCAACTCGCCCTGGCCAGCAGTGCATTAAGCCTGGCAAGCTGGCACCCTCAAGCCCACGCCCAAGCCGTTAACAGTGCGTCTGCCAAGCAACAAAGCTACAGCATTCCAGCGGGCCCCTTGAGCACAGCGCTGGCTCGCTTTGCAAGCGCGTCCGGCGTACTGGTCGCTGGAGCCGGTGAACTGGCCAGAGACAGAAACAGCCCAGGCGTTTCCGGCACGTTTTCGCCCCAGGCCGCGCTGGATGCACTGTTGGCCGGTACCGGCCTGACCGCCGTTGCCAGCTCGGATGGCAGCTACCATCTGCGCCAAGTCCCGGAGGCACCTGCCGGTGACGTCACCCAGCTAAGCACCGTGACCGTACGTGGACAGCTCAATCCCAGGACCGAAGGCACAGGCAGCTACACCAACGCATCGGCAAGCTCGGCCACGCGCATGAACTTGTCAGCGCGAGAAACCCCGCAGTCGGTCAGCGTAATCACACGCCAGCGACTGGACGATCAGGGTCTGCTCACGCTTAATGACGCACTCAAGCAGGCCACCGGCGTCAAGGTACAAGAAGGCGAAGTGCTGGGCACAACCTATCAGATTCGCGGCTTCTCGCTGGATACGGCACAGCTTGACGGCGTGCCTGTCTCGCTGGGCGCAGGAGGCTCGGAAGCGGCCGCCGACATGGCCATCTACGACCGCGTGGAAGTGGTACGCGGCGCCGCGGGTCTGTTACAGGGGGCCGGCAACCCGGGCGGCACGCTCAATCTGGTACGCAAGCAACCCACGCGCGAATTTGCCGCCAGCGGCAGCGCAATGGTGGGATCGTGGAACAGCTACCGTGTGGAAGCCGACGTATCCAGTCCACTCAACAAGAGCGGTGATCTGCGCGGGCGAGTGGTAGCCGTGCACGACGACCGCGACTCCTTTGTGGATCACGTCAAGGAACGCAAGGAAGTGGTGTATGGCGTCTTGCAGTACGACTTCACCCCCTCGCTGACGGCCACTGTGGGGGTGGATCATCAGCGCACCAAAGGCACACCCAACGGCACTGGCGTCGTCTTCTTTGCCGATGGTGGCGATCTCGAACTGCCGCGCAGCACTTACCTGGGTGCCGACTGGAACCACCGCGCCACCCGCAGCACCACCGTGTTCGGCGATCTGACCTGGGAGATGGACAACGGCTGGCAGACCAAGCTGTCGGCCAACCGCCAGCACTACGACGTAGACACGGTGTTTCTGTCCGCCTCGGGCGCGGGCGTGGACCGCAACACGCACCAGGGCCCACTCCTGAACTACGCACGAGCCAGCAGCCTGAACCGCACCCAGACCAGCGTGGATCTGTACGCCTCGGGCCCGTTCTCACTGCTGGGCCGCGAGCATGAACTGGTGGTGGGTGCCAATATGCGCCGCAACCCTACCGAGACCGATCAGGTGCCGCTGCGTGAATACGCCAGCATCCGGCCCGATGTCTTTAACTGGGACCCCACCTCGCTGCCTCCGCCTAATATCGGGCCTTATGAATCGCGCACCGCCACCACCACCAAACAGTCGGGCATCTATACCGCCGCCCGTCTAAGCCTTGCCGATCCGCTCACCTTGATCGTGGGTGGTCGTTGGAGCTGGTGGGACTACAGCAGCGACAGCACCAATCTGCTGACGGGCGCCAACACGGCCTCCTCGAGCTACAAGGTCAATGGCGAGTTCACACCGTACGCCGGTCTGATACTCGATCTGAACGATAACTACTCGCTGTACGCCAGCTACACCGACGTGTTCCGCCCGCAAAACGCCATCGATCGCAACGGCTCGCTGCTCAAACCCATCGTGGGCGCCAACTACGAAGCGGGTATCAAGGGCGAATTCCAGGATGGCCGCGTGCAGGCTTCGCTAGCCGCCTTCCGTATCGAGGAGACCAACCGCGCCCAGACCGATCTGGACGGCCCCAAACCATGCCCCTACACCACCAGCGATTACTGCTCGATTGCGGCTGGCAAAGTACGCAGCGAAGGGATTGAAGCGGAACTGACGGGTGAACTGGCTCCAGGCTGGAATCTGACGGCTGGCTATACCTACAACACCACCAAGTACGTGAAGGATGCGGCTAACCAGGGCAAGCCCTTCAATACCCGCACACCCGAGCATATGTTCAAGCTCTTTACCTCTTACCGCCTGCCAGGCTCGTTGCGCCAGTGGACAGTGGGGGGTGGCTTCACGTGGCAGACCAAGTTCCTGTACGAGAACACGGCCGGCACGATCCGTATCGAGCAAAATCCTTACGCCGTGGCCGACCTGATGGTGCGCTACGACTTCACGCCCAAGGTTTCAGCCACCCTCAACCTGAACAACGTGTTCGACAAGAAGTACTACCGTTATATTGCCCACGAACGCGCCTACAACTACTACGGTGATCCACGCAACGTCATGCTGACACTGCGCGCCCAATATTGACGCTGAACGTGACGAACGAGGTACTCAAGCGCTCTGATCGCAGCGCTCTGGGTATCTTGTGGTCTGACGATACGCTGCACTACGGCGCTGCACCCAATGCCATATTCAGGCTAGAGCGCCAGAAGTCATTGGGCCACGAACGGGCTAAATGCAAAAAACGCGGTGTTTGCTGCCAAGGGCAGTGAACACCGCGTTTTTTAATAAAGCCATCAGCGGGCCTGATGCGGCCCGGTGACATTCAATCAGTTCTGGTTCGCAGGCGCGAAATCGGCCAGATGGCAGGACAGGATGTCGGCAATGGCGCGATCGTCCAGACCACGGGAGCGCAGGTCAGCGGACAGGGCGTCCACGTCGACACGGGCCAGTGGACGCTCGGCGCCACGAGGGCGGTCGTCGCGAACCACACGGAAGTCGTAATCACGCTGGGCTGTCTTGGCCACTTCGTAGTGCATGACTTCATCCACTTCGTTTTCTGGCGTGAACGTCAGCACGGTAGGGCGCAGGGAATACAGGTCTTCGGAGTTCATCACGTATTCGGTTGCGCAGATGATGACGGTGTCGCCCTTTTGACAGGTACGAGCGGCCGCGCCGTTCAGAACCACGCAACGCGAACCGGGTTCACCGAAGATTACGTAGGTAGAAATACGGGCGCCACTGTCCTTATTCCAGATTTCCACAAACTCCATGGGTAAAATGCCCGCTTGTTCGCAGATTTCAGGATCCAGTGTGATCGAGCCGTGATAGTTCAAGTCGGCACCGGTCACCTTGATACCATGCAGCTTGGCACGGACCACTTTTTTCATGACAACACTCTCTAGAAACAGGTCCCCTGTAACGGACACCTAAGCTTGGCTAAAACGCGGCTTGCGCTGCGCCCTTAGCCCGATCAGGGCTGCGGGAAAGACTGCATCATAAACCCAGAAATGCGCGCAAATCCGTTTAGACCCACAGATTTGTACGGGAAAACCACAGCATCAATGATTTGCCTGACGGCCAGTCTGTGCTGTAATCCCCTCTGCCGCGTCGCGCCGGTCTTTTTTATTTTCAATACGATACCGTTTTCCATGCCCAACCTGCTCATCGAGAATATTCACAAACGCTATGGCTCCCTGGAGGTCCTCAAGGGAGTCTCTCTCAGCGCGGAGCCGGGCGATGTCATCAGCCTGATCGGGTCCAGCGGTTCGGGCAAAAGTACGTTTCTGCGTTGCATCAACTTTCTGGAAGCGCCTAATTCCGGTCGTATCGTCATCAAGGGCGAGGAACTGAAAACCCGTCTGGACCCCAAAACGGGCGAACTGGTTGCGGTAGATAAACAACAACTCAAGCGCCTGCGCACCAGCCTGGCCATGGTGTTCCAGCACTTCAACCTGTGGTCGCACATGACGGTGCTGGAAAACATTACCGCCACGCCTATTCATGTACAGGGCATGGACAAGGCGCAGGCCATTGCCAAAGCGGAGCTGTATCTGGACAAGGTGGGCCTGTCGCGCGATCTGGCCAAGCAATACCCGGCCTTCTTGTCGGGCGGCCAGCAGCAACGTGTGGCGATTGCCCGTGCGCTGGCGCTGGAACCTGAAGTGATGCTGTTTGACGAGCCAACCTCGGCACTGGACCCCGAGCGTGTGGGCGAAGTTCTGCGCGTTATGCAGAATTTGGCCGAAGAAGGGCGCACGATGGTGGTGGTTACGCACGAAATGAGCTTTGCGCGCAACGTCTCCAGCAAGGTGGTGTATCTGCACGAAGGCTTGATCGAGGAAGAGGGCCCACCGGAAGAAGTCCTGGTGTCGCCACGCAGCCCTCGTTTGGCGCAATTTCTGGCGGCGGGCGGTTCATCCAAGAGCTAAGATGCCCGCCTACGGCGCGCAATACGGATTGACGGGTCTGTGACTGGCTATCTGCCCCTTGGGTCGATCGGACCGACCAGTCACCGAGCAATCGCGAAGCAGTAGGTTCACTAAGCCTGCCAGGCTGCGACACGACGGAAACATCGAAAAGCCGGATCGCCGGGCCGCTGGATCGCTGGATCGCCAGACAGCCGAATGTATCTCAGCAGGTAAAACAGCCCAAAGACTTCGGCCACACTCTGAGCAGACATAAAGCAAACGGCGCCTTGCGGCGCCGTTATGCATTTGCAGCCATCCTAATGAAGCCGCCAATCAGCAGCTTCTGACTACAGCCCTGCTATCAGGACTTGGGACGTGGCATATCAAACAAGGCCAGGTCCGTAATCTCAAAGTAATCGCCAGGGCCACCACCACGCAGAATCGGACGTGGGATCGCGGTGCGGTAAATGCCGTCCACGATGCTGTTGGGCGACACATGCACACCCACCACTTCGCCCAGCACCATCCAGGTGTTCAGATCCTTGCCTTCCGAGTCTTTCAGCTGGAAGTGGGTCGTCACCTTGCACTCCAGCGAGGCATGACTCTCGCCCACGCGGGGGGCATCAATCAGGCGGGAATCCACAGGCGTCAGGCCTGCGACTTCAAACTCGCGCACATCTTGTTCCAGGCTGGTCATGTTCATGGGTTCGGCCAGATCACGGGTAGCCAGGTTCCAGGTGAAGACGCCGGTTTCAATTGCGTTGCGCACGCTGTCTTTGTAGCCCACGCTGGAAAAAGCGATGACAGGCGGGCGGTAGTTGAACACATTGCAGAAACTGTAAGGGGCCAGGTTCAGCACGCCTTCCGTGCTTTTAGTACCGATCCAGCCAATTACACGAGGGCCCACAATAGAACTGATCGGGTCGTGGCGCAGTCCATGGCCTTGTGTGGGTTCGTAGAAGTGAAAGTCTTTCTGCACGGTTCTCTCTGTTAATAAACACAACAAACTAAACGGGACTGCGGGAAATCCCGGTGGCCCACTGATATACTTTACAACTAAAATAAAGCCGCTGCAAACCGTTGAAACTCAAGGTTTTACGTATCCTTCCTGCCTTTCAGAACCATCTAGGCACATGAAACATGGAAAATAAGCCCGATCACTGGGCACGTGTAGCTTCTGCTGACCTGGAACACGTGCGCAAATCTGTCAGCGATATGTTCAAGTCGCACCAGCTCAAGCAGCTACGTGCCGATCAGACCCTGCAAACCCGGCTGCGCCACGCCCAGTTTGGTCAGGTCGCCTTGAGCCGCCTGGGCTACGGGGCCGATGTACACATACAACCCGATCACCTGGCCGGTTTCTACCTGGTCCAGATGCCCCAATACGGCACCGCCAAAATTCGCTGCGGTGGCCAAACCGTGGACTCCAGCCCCTACGCCGCCACGATCCTGAATCCCAACGAGGATGTGGACATGGTCTGGCACGCCAATAATGAGCAATTAATGCTCAAGATAGACCGCAATCTGGTGGAGCAGGCTGCCCGTGGCATGGGCCTGGACGTAGGCCCGCAAGGTTTGCTGTTTCCAGTACGCCTGGAAGCTCACACCCAGCCTTCCTGGCAAATCATGCTGCGCTACGTGCTGGACTGTGCGCGCAATTACGAAGACATTCGACGCTCGCCGCTGATCATCAACCAGCTGGAACAATTGGCTGTCACAACTTTGCTGGATCTGCACCCACCGGCTCAGATTCAGGCCCTGAACCCCACTCGCATCTTGCCGCGCCACTTGAAGAAAGTAGCCACCCATTTGCATGAGCAGGCCCATTTACCGGTCACGGTAGACGAACTCAGCACCATTGCGGGCGTCAGCTCTCGCACCTTGCAGCAAGCCTTCAGAGACCACTACGGCGTCAGCCCCATGCAGTACCTGCGCCAGGTTCGTCTGGACCGTCTGCGCCACGAACTGATCCATTCCAACGAGCCTCACCTGACGCTGGCCGACCTGGCCATGCGCTGGGGCTTTGCCCACCAAGGCCGTTTCAGCGCCGAATACCGCCGCCGCTTTGGCGAAACGCCTGGCGAGACCCTGCAACGAGTGCGCGGCGGCCAGCACTGAGCTGACCGCCTCACCCGTCCTCTCACCCCTTCAAGATACGCTGGGCTGCCAGATAGCCGGATTGACCACCCAGGCCAGGGCCTGGATGTACCGACGCACCAATTTGATGCAGATTGCGCCAGGGCGTGGTGCCACTGCGCGCGTTCTTGTGTCCTGCAAAAGGACGCATGAAAAAGAACTGATCCGGTGAGCACACCCCGCTATACGGATCGCCCCCCACCAGATTCATGTTCAAGGCCTCCAGGTCCGCCGGGCTGACGCTACGACGCCCGATAATCTTGGCAGCCAGGCCAGGCATGACGGTTTCCAGACGAGCCTGAACGCGATCGGCCATAGCCTCGCGCACGGCTTCGTTCCAGCGACCATCAGCCGGCACAGGAATCTCGCCCGCCTCATCGCCTTTGATGTGGCGCGGCAGCTCCTGCATTTGTACCCATAGAATCCAGTGACCTTCCGGTGCACGAGTCACATCCACCGCCACCGGCTGACCCACGGCTAAGGTCGGTTTGGCGGGCAGGTAGCCATTGCTGGCCGTGACCACCGAGGAACATACCTGCTCCATGCTTTCCGTCACATGCACCATAGGGACATGGCGCAGCTCCGGGTCCACCCAGTCGGGCGGGGAATTCAAGGCAAAGTGAATCTGCATGCCGCCCCGGCCATAGTGATAATCCTGGGCGGATTTCAACAGTTCAGGCTCCACTTCCGGCAACAAGTCGCCATAGAGCTGGCCCGGCGTCACGTTACACACCACGGCACGACGCGCCAGATAGCGCTGCGTTCCGACGCACACGCCTGTCGCCTTATTGCCGTCCACCAGCACACGATCCACATGGGAATTAGTCAGTACCGCGCCACCGGCTTCTTCGATGATGCGGGTAAAGGCTTTCACAATCTGGTAACTGCCGCCTTTGACCACCGGCATGCCACCACTGACCACGGCACTGAAAGTCAGCTTGCCGATCAGGGCCGAGCTGGCCTCGTCCGGGCCCAGGCCGCTATGCAATACCCAGGGCGCAATCATGGCACGGGCCAGATCGCTGCGCAGATCGCGCATGGCCCAGCGCCGAAAACTTTCCAGCGCTTGCGAGCCAAAGGACATCAAGCCATCCAGCCCCCGTTCGCGCCAGGCACCAAACGCCAATTTAGCCATGGGCCAGCGATAGGGCTCTCCGCCCAGCAAGCCAAACACCAGACTGGCATCCGGGCCAAACATGCGGGCCGCCATGGCACCCAAGGCATCGCCTTCACCGGGCATCAAGTCATTGAAGCGACGTACGGTGTCGTCCATATCCTGACGCAAGGCCAGCGACGAGCCACCAGGAATGGCCAGACCCGTGCTGTACTCGCCTTTGACAAACTCCAGACCGGCTTTGGCCAAGGGTTCAGCCAAAGTGGCATAGGATGCACCGCCCATGAACAGGGGATACCAGCTGGACAGAACATCATGGGTAAAGCCGGGGAACAGCTCCTGCGTACGGATACAGCCCCCGGCCACCGCATTGCGCTCCAGCACTGTCACCGACAAACCCCGCTGAGCCAACAAGGCGGCACAGGTCAGTGAATTCATCCCGCTGCCGACAATGACTACATCAGCGCTGTGCGCATCACTCATTTCAACGGTCTCCGCTAGGCGTAGTCAAGTTGGCGAAACGGCCACGGTGAAACACCGCAGGCTCGTGTTCGGTCAGCGTGGTGTGGCGCACCACACGGCCAATAAACAAAGTGTGGTCGCCACCTTCATGCTGACGGTAGTTCTCGCACACAAAGGTCGCCACACAATCGTCCAGCAAGGGCACACCTTCCTCACCATCCACGTGCGAGACCAGAGCAAACTTGTCCTTGACCTGGGAATTGGCAAAACCCAGGGCCACGGGCACTTGCTCCTGGCTGATCACGTTGATCGCAAAGTGGCTGCACTTCTCGAAAATTTCCAGGCTGGGCGAGTGATTCACCAGGCTCCACATCACCAGAGGCGGCTCCAGCGACAGGGACGTAAAGGAGTTGATGGTCAGACCCACCGCCCGGCCATCGGGACAACGAGTGGTGACAATGGCCACACCCGTTGGAAAATGGCCCAGTGCCTGGCGAAACGCACGGCTATCGACCACATTCAGATTGGACGGTGTGGGTTTGGCGTCAGCGGCTGCCAACGCTTGGGCAGACACGGCCTGCCGCTGGGCAGCGGTTTGGGACGGGGAGTCTTGCAGCGTTGCGGTGGGGGTCATGATACGTCTCCTTGAATACTATCTATCAGGCAGCCACAGATTGGCTACGAGTCTTCTCGATCAATGCCTGGGCGGCATTCAGATCTTCCCAGGCCGGGAACAGAACCGGTGGGTGGTTGAAACTGTTGGCCAGGAAATGAGCCAGGGCGGGCGATTGCTGAGCCGAGGTCAACAAGGCAAAAGAGGAGTCGGTTGGTGGCTTCAACATGGAATTGGTCCAGCGCACCACCAGATTGGCGTAATCCCAGTAACGCTCGAACGTTTCCTGCATCCAGTTCCGATCAAACGCGCCTTCACCACGTTGCAAAATGCTGTCCAGATACACTTGGGCGGCTTTGGCGGCGTTATTGGAACCTTGGCCGGTAATGGGGTCGTTCACGACCACGGCATCACCCAGACCGAGCACCATGCGGCCCGAAGGCAGCGTCAGCACCGGTTTGCGTACCGTGGGAGGGAAGGCGCCTGACAGGTAACCCTGGGCGTCCGTCAGTTCCACATTACGGGCACGGTCGCCTTCCCAAGGCAGGAATTCGCGCAGGAAAGAAACGCTTTGCTCCAGATGAGCTTCGGGCGTCTTGGCCTCGCGGAAACGATCCAGCGGACCACCGGGCACGCCTTCGAACACCATGATGTCGCAGGGACCGGACAGGGTCAGCGAGGGGAACACAAAGTATTCGCCCACACCGGGGATGAAGTTGAAGGACACGCGCGAGTATTCAGGCGTAGGCTCCAGACCATGTACATAGGTCAGGGCCAGGGCGCGCTGAGGCTTGTCGTACATGGAACGCTGATCATCACGCTCGAACAGTTTGACCACTTCGCCTTTACCGGCAGCCAGCATGGTCAGATCGTATTCCTGGGTGATGCGCTCCAGTTCGGCCACGCCCACGTCTTCCATGATCAGCTTGCCGCCACGCTGCTCGAACAGTTCCAGCCAGTAGGGCATTTTCACGCGCTGGTCAGTTGCCTGGGCTTCACGATCCAGACGGCCGCTCCAGTCCACGGCTTTGGTGTCAGGCTGTTCAGGGTTGGGCAGAGCAAAGCCAATGCCTTGTACAGGCGGGCATTCGTCGTCCCAGAAATTCAGGCCCAGTCGGCGCTCTACGTCCAGCGCCTCGGCAAACATGCACTGGCTGGACATCACGCGGCCACCACGAACATCGTCGGGGCTGCGGTTGGTGAAAACGGCTACGTCATAGCCCTTGGCCAAGAGGCCGAATGCAACGGGCATGCCAGCCTGGCCAGCGCCCACAATAGCAACTTTACGCATGATTTTTTCCTTCTGAGGGAGCTAAGGACGCCACTGCGGCGGCGTCCCGGTTTTTCTTATTCAGCCAACTTTGGAATGGCGGGTACACCTTGCTCGGGTCCCATGGCCGAGTAGCCGCCA
The DNA here is from genome assembly GCF_032063905.1 of Alcaligenes phenolicus. NCBI lineage: Bacteria > Pseudomonadati > Pseudomonadota > Betaproteobacteria > Burkholderiales > Alcaligenaceae > Alcaligenes > Alcaligenes phenolicus. The sequence continues at coordinate 98,161 of NZ_DAMBOE010000005.1, read as the reverse complement.
TCAACGGCGTAATCGGCACCGGTCACGAAACTGGCGGAATCCGAGAGCAGGAAGGACACGACTTCGCCCACTTCCTGGGGATCTCCCACGCGGCCCAGCATGTGAAATGCCGAGGCCACGCGGTCGGTTTTGGCGCGATCGCCGCCAGTCAGCTCGTCCATCACACGCGACCAGATCCAGCCGGGCGAGACCGAGTTCACACGGATACCGTCAGGAGCAAAGTCCAGCGCCATGCTGCGTGTCAGTTGCAACAAGGCGGCCTTGGAGACCGGGTACAACCAGCGCCCGGTTTGAGCGATCGACGAGGAAATGGATGTGAAATTGACGATGGAGCCGCCACGCGGCAGCAAGGGACGCACAGCCTTGGCAGCCTGCACCGCGCTGACCAGGTTGATATCCAAGGCCTTGAGCCAGTCTTCACGGCTGGAAGCCATGCCTTCATCCAGATAGGAACAAGCCAGATTGACCAGACCATCCACACGGCCAAAGTGCGCCTTCACCTGCTCGATGGCGGCATTCAGGCTTTGATCGCTGGTAATGTCCACTTCCCAGAATTTGGCTTTGGCAGCATCGTTGCCTACGGCTTTCTGACCACCTGCGGCATCAATATCAAACACGGCCACACGTGCGCCATAGCCCATCAGCACCTCGACCACGCCTGCGCCAACACGTGTTGCGCCGCCGGTGACGATGACTACCTTGTCTTTCAATCCTTTCATCTCGCTCTCCTGCCGCGGGCCCTTAGAACGGAACCGCTACTTTTACAAAAAATTGTTTTCCTTCAGGACGGCCACGCACACCCAGGTCCTGCTGGTACTTGGCCGTAATCAGCAGCCCCTTGTCATTGGCGTAACGCAGGCTGGGACCAATGGCGAAGGCACGGGCCTTGCTGTCACCGGCCATGGGGCCACGGTCGCTTTCAATCTGTTGATAGGCGTAACCACCCACCCCCAGCACCAGGCCATTACCAAAACCCCAACCCACGGCGTAATCGGCGTGAATGGCTTTACCCGTACGGGTTTCGGTGTCGCTGTTGCGGAAGTTGAAGTCCACCATCATCTTCAAATCCAGGTTGATGCCGCTGGGCTGCATGTAGCTGAATGCAGCAGCGGGCTGAATGGCCCAGTAGTTGCGGCCCAGGTTGGCGCTGTCGGTCACTTTGTAGCGGCCAGTCGGGGCAACAAAGTCCACGCCCAGGATGTAATGCATCTTCTCGCTGGGGTGAAAGCCCAGAGCGGGACCAAACACCACATCACCCAAACCACTACGGCGCTGGGACTGGCCGGCGGCTTGCGCCTTGACGGTCAGCAGGGGAGCCAGGGCATGAAATGCCAACTGGCCACCAAACACCTGCTGGTCCGTCACCCAGACCAGACGCGGCGCAACCATTGCCACATCGACCTTGAAGTCAGGAATAGGCAACTTGTCGCCATTCTTGTCACGCACCGAGTCGTAACGCATGGCACCGCCGTACATCAGCAAGTGCACACCGGGCGGCGGCAGGGCGCCACTCATGAAGTTTTCCAAACCATCGGGATAAATAGGCAGGCCATTACCTTCAATGGCATAGGCCGGGCCGGCGCCCAATACCCCTGCACCCAGAACCACTGCTGCTATTTTTTTATTGATGTCCCCCACGTCCGTTCTCCTTTTGTTTTTTAGGTATGACGATGGAGCCAATGGTAGAAGTGCTCTTTTTGTCGGTATATCCACTTTGCGCAGCGCCTGGCCAATAAGCGCAAGAAGCCGCAAAAGCAGGGAAAACCCCGATTTGGTTTAGATTTAAAGGATGACGATCAGCAAAGTCGTTAAACGCTGTGTTTCAACGGGTATCTGAGATAATTCCTCGCTTCCCGCCCAGTGAATAATCGATATCACCTGGGCCTGAACACCCAGGGCAGCGAGCGATGTGTAATACCGTCGTCGTGGACCTGGCCACAAACCCGCCGCTTCATCTTGATGAGCCCAACTCTCTCTTTTGCTGAATCCCGATTCAGCCAGCCCTTGCTCGGCCGCCGTTTTGGTGCCTGGGCCTTTATTACTTTTGCGGTACTGGCCGTGATGGCTACGTGGGCCATTTACTGGCTCACCCCCATGATCTCGGACGACTTCAACTACGCCAACAAAGGCATTGCGTGGACGGCGATCAAGCAACATTATCTGCAATGGAGCGGTCGTCTGGTCTCGGATACGCTCTCCAGCGCCATGCTCACGCTGGCTCCGGGATGGCTGAAAGCCACACTGAATACAGCAGCCCTGTTTGGCCTGGTCACAGTGCTGACGGCACTGGGGGCCCAACTGGCCGGACGAGCCTTGCGCCCGTCCTTACTGCTGCTGGTGTTCACCTTGTACTGGCTGGTCAACCCCCATCTGGGGCAAACCACATTCTGGTTGGTAGGCGCCGCCAACTACCTGTGGCCCAATCTGTTCAATTTCGGTTTTGTGCTGGCCTTTATCTGCTACTTGCAAAAGGGCAAGCCCTCTGTGATCACAGGCTTGGCGCTCTGCCTTCTGGGCCTGCTAGCCGGTTGCTCCAATGAAAACACCGGCGTTATCAGCTGGTGTTTGCTGGCGTATCTGTGCCTAAGGCACTTTCAGCGCACAGGTTCGCTGAACCCGTGGCACATGATTTGGCTGCTATGCATGGGACTGGGGGTCGCCGTACTGGTCCTGGCGCCGGGCAATCAAGTACGCGCAGAGGTCTTTGCTCATTGGTACGACCAGCCTCTTTCATGGCGCATTTGGGAGCATTTTGCTCGTCGTTTCCCGGATGCCATATTGCGGTACTGGGGGGTGATTCTAGTGATGCTGGTTTGGCGTTTTTCCATAGGGCCTGCGTCCTCTGAATCTGTACGCCGGGCGATGTGGCTGCTCATTGGCGCATCGCTTCTGGCCAATGCCATTCTGGTTCTGGCACCCAATATCCCCAAGCGAGCCTTGAATGGCGGCTTGATGTTTCTGCTGGTGGCCTTGTCTATTTATGGACATGACTTATTGGCGCAGGGGCAACGCGCTATGCCCATGCAGCGCAACCTGTTAGTGACCTTGGGGACCTGCGGCACGCTATGGCTGGTTTCCAGCGGCCTGATGTTACGCAGTTACCACGGCACCTGGGAGCAGGATCAGGTACGACGCGCTATCTTGGCCGATGCTCACAAGCATCAGCGTCATCACGTAAAACTACCCAAGTATTTTTTCCTGCCCACATTGCGTTCGCGGGATCGCTTCGATATGCACTTCGACCCCAAAGCCATAGCCCGATACTACGGGAGCAAGGCGGTGATCAACGAATATGCCGTCAATCAGCACTATGACCTGGAGACAGGGGCACCATCACCCACGCCTTAAAGCTTGAGGACTTGTGCATTTCCTCCGCTGCAAGCCGCTTCAGGCCCTGGGGGGTCTGGCAGGGCGAGTCAGACTACTTGCCGCAGGCAAGAGAGAGCGTAGAGATGCAAGCATCCTGCTGTTTGAGCCGGGCGCTTGTACTTGGTCCGGGGGACCAAGTACCCGGCGAGTTCAGGATGCGCCCGTAGCTCTCTCTTGACTAGGGCACCGGTGCGCAGCACCGGCAAGTGGTCAGCCCTGCCAGACCCCCCAGGGCCTGAAGCGGCGTTTTACAGGGAGAAGCGTCGACAAGGACTACAGCAGCAACCCGGCTTCCTATCCGCTGCGCTAACGACGTAAGCCCCCAAAAAAACAAAAAAACCCCGCTCTCCCAAAGGAAAGCGGGGCCAAAACTGTAGTGTGTCTCTTGCTGCGGATTACTTGGCAGCGCTCAGCTCTTTGATCTGCTCGCGGAAGTAGGCCAGAGCGGCTTTACCGTCGATGCCCTTCTTGTCGGCAGCTTTGATCCAGTCTTCTTCAACAAAGGCCAGACGCTCTTTCATCTGGTCTGCTGCTTCACCCTGGATGCGCAGTGTTTTCAGGCCAGCTGCGGTGTGCTTCTCAATGGCTTGCTGTTCGGCAGCCTGCCATTTGGAACCGAAGTCATTGGCAATCCATTCGCCGCTGATTTTCTCGATAGCAGCACGGTCGGCTTCAGACAGACTGTTCCACTTGCGCTCGTTCATGAACATGTACTGGCTGGATTTGCCAAAACCACCGGGCACCGACACGGCAGTCTTGACCAGCTTGTCCAGTTTCCAGTTGTCCAATTGGTCATACTGGAAGTACATACCGTCGATCACACCACGCGACAGCATTTCGTAGCTGTCCGAAGCAGGCGCGTTCACCGTCACGATACCCAACGCTTTACCGATGGCATCAAACAAGGGGCTAGGCGAGCGCAGCTTCTTGCCTTTCAGATCGTCAATGCTTTGCACATTGTCCTGGCTGGTAAAGATCACAGTGGCAGGGCTGGTCCACATACCCAGCAGTTTCACGCCTTTGTGCTCGTTAGCACCCATCATGAACTTTTCGTAAGTGCGCCAGTAAGCCACCGAGTTCACGCCACCGTCATCGGTCGTGAAAGGCAGTTCGGCAAATTCGATCAGCGGGAAGCGGTTAGCCGTGTAGCTGTGTACCGACATGCCCATATCAGCAATACCGTTACGCACCAGATCCAGGTGAGCCTGTGGCTTGCCCAGCGCGTTGATGAATTCCACCTTCACGCGACCTTCGGTAGCTTTTTCCACTTCCTGGGCCCAGGGTTCAAACATATTGGTCACGATGAAGTGGCCTGGAGGCATCCACTGGGAAAAACGCAGGGTGGTAACTTCAGCTGCAACCGAAGGCATGGTCGGTGCCAGGGCTGCTGCAGCCAGGCCCAGGCTCAAGGCCAATTTTTTGAAAACACGCATCTCGACTCCTCGTAAATTATTTTGCTGCCGGGCCACTACAGCCCGGCGTCTAGACCACTTGATGTGACAGTAAACAGGTCCTGGACCTGCACACCCAGCGGCTTTACTGCTGCCCGGATCACAACTGCATCCGGGCCGGGTTTACATACTGTTCGGGACGACCAGAACAATCCAGGGGACAAACACCAGCAAGAGCAAACGCAGGATGTCCATCATTACAAAGGGAGTCACACCCCGAATAATGGTGCCCAAAGGCACATCGGGCATCACGTTCTTGATCATGAAAATGTTCAGACCCAGCGGTGGGGTAATCAGACTGATTTCAGCAGCCACCACCACGATGATGCCGAACCACACCAGATCAAAGCCCAGGGAGGCCACAATCGGGTAGAAGATAGGCACTGTCAGCATGACCATGGACATGGTTTCCAGGAAGCAACCCAGAACCAGGTAAATGGCGCAGATGATCAGAATCACCACAATGGGCGACACATCAATACCCTGGATGAAGCCCAGCAACTGATTGGGCAAACCAGCCACGGTCAGGAAGTTGGTAAAGACCAGTGCACCAATCACCAGCGCAAACATGATGGCCGTGGTTTGAGCGGCTTCAATCAGCACCGTCAGGTACATGCGAGGCTGCCAGCCACGACGCTTCAAGGTCAGCAGGAAAGTCGCTGCCGCACCAATCCCGGCCGCTTCTGTCGGGGTGAACACACCACCGTAAATACCGCCCATGATGACGATAAACAGCACGGTAATGGCCATCACGCCTTTGGTAGCCTCAAAGCGCTCGCGCCAGCTGGCCTTCTCGCCAGGACGGCCCAGATTCGGGTTGATCGCGGTAATGATCATCACCGTGATCAGGTACATCAGCATGGCAATCATGCCGGGCAGGAAGCCAGCGGCAAACAGCTTGCCAATGTCGGTTTCGGTCAAGATCCCGTAGACCACCATCATCACGCTGGGCGGAATCAGAATGCCCAGGGTGCCGCCTGCCGCAATACTGCCGGTAGCCAGACGATCGTCATAGTTGTACTTGCGCATATTGGGCATGGCCACACGACCCATGGCCGCTGTGGTGGCCATACTGGAGCCACACAGTGCACTGAAGGCACCACAGGCAACAATCGTGGCCATCGCCAGACCACCACGCAGGTGACCAATAAAGGCGTGGGCAGCTTTGTACAGGTCCTTGGACAAGCCCGAGGCATTGACCAGATTACCCATCAAGATGAACAGCGGCAGCACGGTAAAGCTGTAGCTCATGGCTGTGTCGTAGCTGGTCTGTGCCGCCATGGTCAAGGCCGCTTCCATGCCCGTAAAGAAGGCAAAACCCAGCGTACCAACCAGCAACATGCCCCAGGCAATGGGCAAACCCAGAAATAAGCTACCCAGAAGGACAGCCAGTCCGATAATAGAAATCAACATGAAAAAACTCCGTCTTTATCGGCTTGGAGAGCTAAAAATCTTGAACAGGGAAGCCACGGTGGCAATGCCGGTCATGGTGGCGATGATGTAGGCAAAGGGCGCAATAGGCACTTGCAAGGCATTGCTCATATCGCCGTAATCGGCCAACTCGTTGGCGTGGCTCCACAGATAGACAGTCAGCACGGCCAGCATGACGGTAGAGACCACATTGATCACGAATTGCTGGATACGACGCGCCACTGAACCTAGCCAGGCGTCAATCAAACTGACGGTCAAGTGTTGCTGATGCCAGGTGACACGCGGCAAGGCCGCAAAAATCAGCACACCCAGCAAGAGTTCGCTGGCTTCATAAGCGCCCAGCAACGGGGCGTGAAATACATACCGGCCTATCACGTCCACGGTAGTGATCCCTGTCATCAGGATCAAGATGACCACACAGGCAGCATCCAGAATTGTCTCTACAACTCGTACTACTCCACGTGAACGCACCAGCTCCATTCCTGGCAGATCGTCGTTCATTACAGCTCCACTCTTTTTGGCCAGCGAAGGCCCGTTTTTTGGGTCATCATGCACCCCGAAAAATCGACGCGCATTGTTATATTTCTGTTCTAAATAGTTTATAGATGAACAAATCCAGGTAAATAGAAAGAAACCCTTAATTCCATCCAAAATCATGGATTCGTGGTTTCTATCTCACATAGCAAGAAATACGGTCGCAAACTGCCTCGCTTGTCCTGTGCAAGAGCTGGTAAAAACGGCTGGAACAGGCGCGAGTACTGTGCTTTGCGCAATGTCGAGCAGGCGAACATTGGCTTTAGGAAGGGCAATAAAAGAATCAGCCCACTAGCAAGCAGGCAGCATCCAGACCGGTAGCCAAACCCTGAGGCCCAGGTGTTTCATGTGACAAAAAAAGAGTCGAGAATGAACAGGCCCCTCACGTGTTGGACATACTTCCATGCGATGCGAGCAGGTCTGAAACAGCGACTTTTGACACCAAAAACCGGGGATAAAAACCAGAAATCGGCCTCTACGACAAAGAAAAAAACTTAGGCAGCAAAAAATCCAGGCACCGCTGACCAGCCGCCACCAATCAAGACGGTCCCTTCAGCCGTTTGTTTAAACGACACTCGCCGCCAGACATGCTGGAACAGATAGTCCATCAAGGGGGCTGTGCCATCCAAAAGCAAAAACCCCCTTGGAAAACCAAGGGGGTTTTATATGCCGTCAAGCAAATGGACTCGCTCCTGAACGCACTCAAAGCGCGATCACGGGCAGTCCCATTGCCCGTCGATCAGATCGTCAGCGTACCCACGCTGGCACCGCCGCAAACATACAGCGTCTGGCCGGTGATAAAGCTGTTTTCAGGGTCCGAGAAGAACATGGTTGCGCGGCTGATGTCATCCGCACGGCCCAGACGCTTCACAGGGATCGCAGCAGCCAGCTTGGCTTCACGCTCGCTGCCCGCCTCAACCACGTCGTAGAACATATTGGTGGTAATGGGGCCGGGAGCAATCACGTTGACGGTAATGCCCTGGTCAGCCAGTTCCAGCGCCCAGGTACGGGCCATACCCAACATGCCAGCCTTGGTAGCGGCATAGGCAGTACGGGTTTGCAGGCCCAGCGCACCACGCGAGGACATCAGCACGATGCGGCCAAAGTGGCGCTCGCGCATGCCAGGCACCACCGCCTGGGTAATCTGCAAGGCAGCACCCAGGTGAATCTGGGTCAGACCCTGCAAGTCTTCCAGCTTGACCTCGTCCAGCAAGGCCGGCCAGATCACGCCTGCGTTGTGGATGAAGTGGGTCACTTCAAAACGTTCGGCAATATCCTTGGCGGCCTTTTCGGTTGCTGCTGCATCCAGCAAATCCACCTGCACGCAGTGCAGACGCTCGTGCGTCCAGGGCAGGACATTGCGCGCCATGCTGATCACGGTGTAACCCTGATCCAGCATCTTGCGGCAAATGTCTTCACCAATACCGGTGCTGCCGCCCGTCACAATGGCGGTGTATTGAGCTTGTGTCATCTTGATTGTCTCCAGGCAAATTCAGGGCGCAGGGCGCGCCACCAGCACGGCTACGCCGCCGGCATCCAGCTCCAGACTCAGGCGCACTTTCTCGTCCGCCTGCCCGCCTTCAGGCAAGTGAGCGATGGCAAAAGGGCCGCAATCCAGGGCAACCGTGCCGATACGCCAGGGCAGTCGTGCCTGAAAGTAGGGTTCATTGCTGTGATGCAAGGTGGTCGTGGCCTGCAGAACACCCGTGTCGGCAACGGCCTGCCAGTTCAGCGTCGTGTGCAGGCAATGGCCGCACACATCGCGGGCGGGATACTGCACCGTGCCGCAGGACGGGCACACTTGCAGGGCGAATTCGCCACGCTGGGCGGCTTCGGTCAGTCCGACTGCCGTGGCGCTGCGTGCGCCCGGTGGCAAGATTTGGGTATCGCTCATCACTGCCCCCGTTCCAGCAAGGCCGCAGCAGTACAAATGCCACGGTCGTAATTGATCATGCCAAAGCCGGACACCAGGCCGATGCGGGCATTGGCCACTTGCGTGTCGCCTGCAGTATCCGTCAATTGACGTAGCGCCTGAACCAGACCCAGGTAACCACCGGCAGCGCCCGCCTGGCCTACCGATAGCTGTCCGCCACTGGTATTGAAGGGAAAGCTGCCATCCACGGTAAAGGTGTTCTTGCGGATGAAGTCCGGGCCTTCGCCCTTGGCGCAAAAGCCCAGGTCTTCAAACTGCAGGATGTTGATGACGGGGTAGTCATCGTAAGTTTCCATGAAATCCACGTCTGCCGGGGTGAGGCCCGCATGTTCGTAGAAAGCATCCTTGTCCATGGCCCAGCCACCGCGATGCTGCACAGGGTCTTCAGGGAAAGCGTTGTGACGCTCGATGGTAGAACGGATACGGACATAAGGCAGGCCCAGTGCTTGGGCCTGTTCACGACGCATGACCAGATAGCCTTCGGCTCCGGCACACGGCATCACGCAGTCAAACAAGTGGATGGGGTCGGCAATGACGCGCGCCTCCATGTACTGTTCCAGCGTCAGCGGTTTTTTCATCAGGGCATGGGGATTGCGCAGCGCATTATCGCGCTGGGCGACGCACAGCTTGCCGAAGTCTTCACGCGTGGCACCGTAGTGACGCATGTAGTAGTCCGTCAACAGCGCAAAGCTGGCGTTGGGGCCACCAGCACCGTATGGGTAGACGGCATCCTGCGAGAAACGGGAAAAACCCGACACCGTGTTCTTGAAGGATTCACGGTGGTTGGTATCACCCGCAATACACGCCACGATGGACGCATCGCCACACTGCACGGCACGAGCCGCACGACGCATGGCCACCACACCGCTGGCCCCACCCATAGGAATGTGGTCCAGCCAGCGCGGGCTCATTTGAAAATGCTGCATCACACCTACGGCAGTGTCCGAACCCAGCGTGAAGCTGGACACGCACACGCCATCGACATCGGCTTTTTTCAGGCCGGACTGGGCCAGCAACTGGCCCAATGCCGCACCCAGCCACCAATGCGCGGTCTGCTCGGAATGGCGCTCGTAGGGAATGGTCACCGGGGCGACCAGCACCACATCGTCATAGCCCTGGCGGGCTGCTTGCGGCAAGGCCATGGGCTCAGGCCTCCTGACGTTTTTTCAGGTGATTCGTGTTCACGCAGGCCGGGTTTTCCAACGCAGCCAGAGCAACCGTCTTCAGCTCACCGCGCTGAATCTTGTTGGTCGAAGTCAGCGGCAGAGCATCCACAAACAGGACGTAGCCGGGCACTTTGAAGTAGGCCAGCTGGGTCAGACCCCACTGCACCATCTCCTGGGCAGCCTGTTCGCGCTGTTCCTGGGTTTCGATTGGGTTGTGCGGCACCACCAGCGCCATCACTTCGTCGCCACGGATGGCGTCGGGCACAGCGGCAACCGCAATGGAGCGCACCAGCGGGTGCTGCTGCATGATGTTTTCCACTTCCACGGCAGCGATGTTCTCGCCACTGCGACGGATCACGTTCTTTTTGCGGTCCACAAAGTGCAGATAGCCTTGTTCGTCGCGGCAAACAATGTCGCCCGTGTGGAACCAGCCGCCTTCCCAGGCTTCGTCGGTTGCTGCCGGGTCTTTCCAGTAGCCGGAGAAAAAGCCATAGCGTGGGTTATCACCCGCCGAGCGCACCAGCAATTCGCCGTTTTCACCGGCTTGAGCGGGCTCGCCATCGTCCTTGCGCAACAGCACTTCCACCACAGGCATTTCCTTGCCAAAGCAGGAAGTGCCGATAAAGCGTGGCTCGTGATTGGCGATGATGCTGGCACCCGCGCCGGTTTCTGTCATGGCCCAGGCTTCCAGCAGAGGGAAACCAAAGCGCTCTTCAAAAATAGGATGCAGACCACGGTCCACACCAGCGCCAAAACCAAAGCGCACATTGTGTTGACGGTCTTTTTCGCTGGCCTCGGCCTTCATCAGAATGGCAGGCATCACACCCAGGTAATGCACCACGGTCGCGCCGGATTCGCGCACCGAATCCCACCAGCTACGTGGGTGGAAACGGTCCAGGGAGATCAGGCAACCGCCGGTCTTGACCATGGCCATGGTCGAGCAGGCCATGGCATTCATGTGGAACAAGGGCAACGGAGTCAGCATGCGCTCTTTGCCATGCTCCAGCGAAGCCAGACCACCAATGTCGCGGTACCACTCACCGGCGTAATGGAAGTACTGGTTGGACAACATGCAGCCCTTGGGGCGGCCGGTAGTGCCGGAGGTGTACAACAGAGCACATTCACTGTGTTCGTCAGGAATGTCACAGGAGCGGGCGGCGGCGCGGCTTACCATGGGTGGCACATCGCCGTCGGCCATGATGGCAAAGGGCTGGCCTGCACGCTGAGCCGCTTCCACCAGATCCTGGTGACGGCTGGGCAGGGCAATGGCCATGATCATTTCCGAATGGCCGATCAGGTATTCCAGCTCGGCAGCGCGCAGATCAGGATTGATTGGCACAATCGACACGCCCAGGCTGTTCAGTGCGAACCAGTGCAGGAAGAACACGGGGCGGTTCTCCAGCAGGATGCCGACGCGGTGGCCGTGGCCGTAGCCAGCAGCGGCGTAACCGGCGCGCAAGGCGTCGATACGCTCCAGAGCCTGACCGTAAGTCAGCTCGCCCGCTTCAATACCGTAGATCTCGGCGGTCTCAGGCAGGGTACATACAAATGGCTTGTCGCCCCATTTCTGGGCGGTGTCTCGAAAAGCCTGGTAGACCGTGGTGTTGGCCATCAAAAATTCTCCTGTCCTGTCACATAAACAACTGGATATTGCCGAAAGGCGCGTCGCAATTGAGCAGATCCACCCGTTTCAGACGGATCTTCAAGGCGTCGTCCTGGCGCACCAGGGTGTAGGTATTCCAACCCACATAGATGTCTTGGTTGTCGCCGCGCGTTTCCGTGTAGTGGAAGGCGCAACGCACGGTGTATTCGCCTTTTTCCTCGTCCATGCTTTCCACAGTGGGTTGCTGGAGCAGGTGATGGCTGCGGCTCTTGGGCTGCTGGGAAAAGGTACGGCGGCCTGCCAGACGTTCCACACGGATACGCAGCAAGAGCTTGTCCTCGTGCATCAGGGACGCGTGCAAACGGGCGTCCTGCTGATCGTGCACCAGAGGCATCCAGTAGTAGCCATCCTCGGTAAACAGGTCGAGCCATTGCTCGTAGCGCTGCTCATCCAGCAGGCGGGCTTCCGCATACACAAAATCGACAAGGGCCTGACGGCTGATTTCGCTCATGGTTATTCCTCTTCTTGTTTAGCCTGCTGCTCGGGCAGCATGAACTTCAGCCAGGCACGGAACTGGGCGCGCATCTGCATTTCGCTGGTGCCGTTGATCACCACGTTCTTTTGCTGGTCTTCGTCTTTTTCTACCAGGCGGGCCAGGTTCATCCAGTCGCGACCACGCGACTGCAAACCGTGCTGGGCGCGCTCGTACATTTCCAGGTCATCGTGGCCGACCATGGAGGTCGGTGCGTTGATCAGGCGGTTGTACATCAGGGTACGCTCCAGGAAGGTGTCAGGTGCACCCACCAGGCGGAAGGTCCAGGATTCCACCAGGGTTTTGTCAGCGGCCAGCGGCTTGAACAAACGCAAGGTCTGGATCGGGCCCTTGACCATGATGTTGGGGAAGTAACAGGTGTTGTGACGCGTATCGCCCAAAATGGCTTTGGCGCGCTCTTCACCATAGGCTTCGACCATCTGGTCCCAGTAACCCGGAATTTCGGAGTAATCAGCGTGAATGGAATTGCTCACGCCGGTATGGCCGTGACCGTTTTCCCACACGCGAATGCCCATGCCTTCGTAGAACTCGTAAGGTGACATGAAGGGGGCAAACAATTCAACGGCCATGGGCTTGGGCGTACCCGGAGGGGCCGCTTCCCAGGCTTTCACAGCGGTACCCGCCGAGGACTCGTGCGCCACCATGGGGTGACAGGTATCGGTCTGGTTATCGACCAGCATTTTCCAGTTGCACTGGTGCATGTAACGCATCACGCCACCGGCCACTTCCAGACGGCCTTCGGGGGAGCGATCCACCATATTGTCGATGGTGCTCAGGGACTCGCCAAAGAATTCCTCAAAGCCAATGCCTTCATCGGCCAGTCGACAGAACACGAAATCGCGGTACACCTTGACGTTCTGTACTGCGGCCATGCCCTTGCTGCCTTCGGTGCATTCAAAGCCGGTGTTCTCGTAGCCTTTTTTCAAAGGGATGGACAACAGGGAGCCGTCCGTCTTGAACGTCCAGGCGTGGTAGGGGCAACGGAAGAACTTGCCCGTGTTGCCACAGGTCTCGCCCGCCACTTGCACACCTTTGTGCGGGCAGCGGTTGTAGAGCACACGGATGCTGTCATCGGTATGGCGCACCATGATGACCGATTCAGTACCGACCGTCGTGGTGTAGAAGTCGCCTTTATTGGGCACCTGGCTGGCATGGCCAACGTAGACCCAGGTATTGACGAACAACTGCTCCATCTCCAGTTCAAACAGCTCCTGGTTGATGTACAAATCCTTGTGGACCTCGGCCTCGCGTACCAATTCGCGGATAGCCTGGGGATTATCACGATACTTTTCCATCATGTTCTCCGTCGCCCTTGGGCTTATAGATCCAGCACCAGACGCGGGGTCTTGGCGCGGGAAATACAGATCTGGATGACCTTGTTGCTGGCTTTTTCCGAGTCGCTCAGGAAGTAGTCGCGGTGGTCAACCTCGCCTTCGATCACATCACAGGTACAGACGCCGCACTCGCCGCGCTTGCAGTCGATCATGGGGTCCAGGCCCTGCTCTTCCATCACGTCCACAATGGTCTTGTCCGCGGGAATTTGCAGGGTCACGCCGGTCTGGCGCAGTTCCACTTCAAAAGGCTGGTCGCCTTCCTGGGGAGCAGCCGTCACGAACAGCTCGAAGTGCACATGGTCAGTAGGCCAGCCGCGTTGCTTGCAGGCTTCGATCACGGCATCAATCATGCCTTTGGGGCCGCAGACGTAAATGTGCTGGTCTTTGGACAGACCGTCGAGCAGGGTATTCAGGCAGAAACGGCCTTCGCTGTCGTCCGCATAGTGACGCAGGGCCGGGCCGGACAGGGCGCTCAGCTCGTCCAGAAAGGCCAACTGTTCCACACTGCGACCGGCATAGTGCAGCTGATAAGGGCGGCCCTGGTGATGCAAAGCAGCGGCCATGCTGGCAATGGGGGTGATACCGATACCACCGGCAATCAGCACGGTTTCGGTTTCGCCTTCAGCGGCAGCATGCAAGGGGAAATCATTCTTGGGGCCAGCCACGCGCAGCGTATCGCCTACTTTCAGGCTGTGCATGAAGCGCGAACCACCCGAGCTGTTGTCTTCCAGGCGCACGCCCAGACGGTAACAGGTCGGGCCCTGTGCCGTGTCGGCGTCCAGCGAAATCAGGGAATAGCAGCGGTGATCGTTCAGATCAGGAATCTGTACCTGCAGGTGCGAACCCGGCGCAAACGCGGGCAGGGAACCAGCTTGGGCAGGCTCCAGCGTAAAACTGCGAATCAGCGGGGATGCGTTCTGGATGTCCCGGATAACGAGTTCAAAAGTATCCATCATGTGCCTACCATTGAGCATGACTACATCAATTACCCAGCCAAAAAGGCCAAGCCGTGGCATGATGTAGCGCCGCAGGGGGCAATGGGACGGTATCGCGTAACCTGAAAAAGGCTGCGTAAGGCTCGTCTACTGTCTCCGCTAAAACCGGCTGCCTGACACCAAGACTGGCTGTATGGCTGGATCTCTATTCATTCTTTTGTGAATTTATTTTATTGATGAATAGTTTACGGATAAATATATACTGCCGAATATAATGGAAAACCACTAGGTGAGAAAACAGCATCGCTCAGACACGATAACGACTATCTGGCAAGCTGTCAGCACCGTCTGTACTCACCCCGCAGTTTATCGATAGAACGTTCAAGATGAACAAAATATGAATGCCGTTTTCAGATTCTGTTCACAGCACCTTGCGCATAATCAGGCCGTCTAACACAGACAAACCCAAGTTTTCTTACCGCAAGGAGTTTTACGATGAAACGTTCAACATTGATCTGCGCAGTCATTATGGGCGCTACGGGTGTTTTAGGCGGCACTGCTGCCATGGCACAAAAACCGGCTCCCGCCCCTCATGCCGCTACGGCTCAAACGGCACCCGCCGCACACGCAACGACCCCTAAAGCCAGCGCAGCCACGACTCACCAGGCACCGGCCACTCACAAGAAAACTTCCCCCACCCACGCACCCAAACGCTGAATGGATGACAGACCTGCTTTGAACGACACTCTATCCATATCGGGTCAGGCTTTGCCTGACCCTTTTTTTTGCTTTGCCGACTCGGCTCTCGTGCTTACTGAGCAACTAGTGCGACCACGCGCAATGGGCTGCCGGAACCGCCTTCAATCTTCAACGGGGCCGACATGATCAGTGCACCTTGAGGGGGCAGCTGATCTAGGTTGCACAGGCACTGCAGACCGTAACGGTTGGCACCGTGCATCAGGGTGTGGCAAGGGTAGCCAATGGGCCAGGAGTAGGATTGGCCAGCGTCGGTGTTGATGGTTTCAACGCCAAAACCGTGAACCTTGCGCTCGTGAATCATCCACTCTACCGCTTCCTGAGCTGGGCCAGGCGTATGAGCACCGTCTTCACGCATGTTCAGGAAGGCCTCGGCGTCGTTCACGCGTTTGGACCAATCGGTGCGAAACAGGACCCAGGCGCCTTCAGGGATACGGCCATGCTTGGCTTCCCAGTTCAACAGGAACTCGGAGGTCAAAATGAAGTCTTCGTTCTGGGCCACTTCAGCGGAAGCATCAACCACCACGGCAGGGCGCAGGAAGTTGTCGACTGGAATAGTGTCGACCGTGTTGTCTGGATGGTCCTTGCCGGAAATCCAGTGCGCAGGCGCGTCAAAGTGGGTACCGGTGTGTTCGCCACAGGTGAAGTTGTTCCAGTACCAGCCTGGGCCGTTCTCGTCGTATTGGCTGATGCGCTCAATCGAGAAACCGGCAGTCTGGCCAAATTGGGGGGGCAGTTGCAAGGCGGGGAAGCTGGGAGACAGAGTCTGGGTCAGGTCCACGAAACGGACCTGCTTGCTGTCGATCGCCTGGATAAAGGCTGCCAATGGGTTCTTGTCGCTCATTTCATCTCCTACTTGGGTCTTATGTCGTCATTATCGTTGCCTGCCCTGCATGGCGCAGGATAGGGACCAGCCGTTAACACAGCCCGCTCCTTCAGGCCCGGCACCGCCTTCTTTACAAAGGCAGCTTGCATCTTGGACCGCTGCGGCAAGGCCACGGCGGTTTTTTTGAGCAGGTCACTTGAGCAAAGAGACCCGTCAAAAAACGGCCCCAATCCACTGGGGGAAAGGGACCGTCTTGAACCCTCTTACACTTCCTTGTCGTCCAGAACGGAGAACTCGGCAGGATTCAGGTCTGGCTGGGACGCTGCGTCGCCTTCGTAAAAGCGGGCAGGCGTCAAAGCCTTGCGGTTCACACGCAGGTCAAACACGTCAAAACGGTTGTAGTGACCGGTGATGTCGTGCATTTGACGTGGCTGGATGCAGCGCGACAGATCGATGTCGGCGTAGGCAATGCCTTCCTTGTCGATCAGTGCTTCACCCTGAACGCGGCCATCGGGGCCAATAATGCCCGAGAACGCGCTGTTGGGACGGGCCAGCAGATCACGTGCTTCAGGATGGCTGGCCGACATGGCTTCGATGATTTCCTCGGAAACCGTCGAGCAAGCCACCACCGTAAATACCTTGCCTTCAAAGCAGTGAGCAGCGGCACGCAGGCGAATCGCTTCAGCCATGTCGTAGTCTTTTGGTGCCACGGGCAAGGCGATGTAGCTGGCAACGTGGACCAGTTCACCTTGCGACAACAGGCTGAAACGAGCCAGCGTGTTGGTGTTTTCACCGCAAGCCAAGGCACCCAGAGGGCCGATGGTGGTGTCATGCACACGCATCGAGGACGCATCACCGTTGGCCCAGGTCAGCTTTTCAGCCCAGGTGGGAACCAGTTTGCGGTGACGGCCCAGAATGCGGCCGTCCGCGCCGATGGTGACCAGCGTGTTGTAAATGGTGCCGATGCCAACGGGACTGCGCTCGTTCACACCCAACACCACGTTGACCTTGCGCTGACGACAAACTTGCGCAACCTTCTGGATCTCGGGACCGGGCACTTCGATGGCCGATTTGCACAGGCGCTCGAACCACGGGCTGCCGTCGATCGGGTTCATCACCCAGCTCCAGTAGGGGTAACCGGAGACGAACACCTCGGGAAAGGCGATCAGCTCGGCACCGTTGTCGGCTGCTTCATTGATCAGACGACATACTTTTTCGATGGTCGCATTCGTGTCCAGGAACACAGGCGCTGCCTGAACGGCGGCGGCCTTGAACTGACGCAATTCCAGCATCATGCTCTCCTTTACTTAGTTTTGGGGGGTCACGTCCACGATGGGGTGACGCAATTCGCCGATGCCTTCAACCACAGCGTGCACCACGTCACCAGGCCACATCCACTCTTGAGGATCACGGCCAGCGCCCACGCCTTCCGGGGTACCGGTAGCGATGATGTCACCGGGTTCCAGCGTGATACCGGCGCTGATGTCAGCGATCAGGTCGTTCACGTTGAACAGCATGTGCTTGGTGTTGGAGCTTTGCTTGGTCACACCGTTCAGAGTCAGGCTCAGGTTCAGGTTGTGAGGATCGGTCAGCTCGTCAGCAGTCACGATAACGGGACCGAAAGGAGCGTAGGTGTCCTGGCCTTTGGAGTAGATCCACTGACCGGCACGACGGCAGTCGCGGGCGCTCACGTCGATCATGACGGAGTAACCGAACACGTACTTCAGGGCGTCTTCTTTGGCCACGCGCTGAGCACGGGTGCCCATGATCACGGCCAGTTCAACTTCCCAGTCCATTTGCTGAGTGATGTTCTTGTTGTGCTCGATGGCATCGCCAGGGCCAACCACGGTGGTTGGTGGCTTGGAGAAAATCACGGGCTGTTTGGGCAGCTCTTTGGAGGTGTCCAGAGTGCGGCTGGATTCGGCCACGTGTTCCACGTAGTTCAGGCCGATACCAAAGATGTTCTTGCGTGGGCGTGGGATAGGAGCCAACAGCTTGACGTTGGCCAGGGGCAGTGCCACACCAAAAGGCATATCGTCGGCGTAGGTTTCCAGCAAGCGAGCCGTGGAGGTCACAGCGGCTGGGCCCAGGTCGATGAAATCGAGCATATTGTCAGGCAGCATGTGGCCTGTGGCGTCGCCCAGGTAACCCAGGTCAACCACCAGATCGCCCACAATGGCACCCAGGCGGCCAGCGGCAGCAACTTCACTACGGTACGTTACAAGACGCATTTCTATCTCCAGATTGGGCCATCTATGCGGATGGCTTAAGTAAATCAGGTCAGCCTGCCGTGGCAGGCTGTTCATATAGCTTAATTAAGTAGTCTTACAGCAAGACTTGATGGCCACCGTTCTCGGCCAGCGCTTCTTCGCGGTACAGATTCAGGGCACGCATCACGGGCAGGTCGTGGAACGAGAACAGGCAAGCGTCCTCGGACGAAGAACCGTTCACGTGCTCGTGGAACATCCAGGATGGTACGCAGAAAATGTCGCGTTCGCGCCAGTCAAAGCGTTTGCCATTGATGATGGAATAACCTTCACCCTTGGCGCATTGGTAAATGATGCTGCCGGTGTGACGGTGGGCCTTGGTGTGCTCGCCAGGGCGCAGCATTTGCATGCTGGCACCGATGGTGGCCATGACAGGACCGCCGGTCAGCGGGTTGATGTAGTCCATGATGACGCCATCAAAGGGGCTGCCGTCCGTAACCTTGGCGTAGGCCGACAAGGCTTCGTAGGTAGGCTCCCACTCGTACTTGAGCAGGGGCGAGTACGGTTTTTGCCAGTCGTGCAAGGTAGGTTTCAGACCACGGCCACCCCAGATACCCACCGCGTCGTTGACGGGGTGCGTAATGGCCTGGGTCAGATCCGGGTGAACCGCGTAGAAACCGGCTTCCAGCGCGTTGACCAGTGGAATGTCCAGACCGTCTTGCCAAATACAAGGCAGGCCGTCGGCTTCCACGCCGTGCTCGTGCCAGCAGCCGTTAGGCGTCAGCACGAAGTCGTTGGCGCCCAAGGTCATCTTGTGGCCGTCCACGATGGTGTAGGCACCACGGCCTTCCATGATGAAACGCAGGGCCGAGGAGGAGTGCGCATGTGCGGAAGCCGCTTCGCCCGGTTTCATGACCTGCAAACCGGAGTACAGCCAGCCCACCGCCGCCGAGACTTCCTGGCGACCGGGGTTGTTCAGGTAAATCACACGACGACCGGCCTTTTCAGGGCTGACCAGATCCACCGAACGCAACACGTAGTCGCGCAGGTCGCGGTAGCGCCACACCACAGGCACGGATTCGGACTTGGGCTCCCAGGGCTCAATCTTGTTCGCCACGGTCCACAGGGCACCGGCTTCAAACTGAGTCAAATCCTGGTAGTACTTCACCAATTCGGGCGTGTCCTCAACATCTGCACGACCGATCACGCTTTCGCGGTGGGTGTCAAAACGTTCTTCCGACATGATGCTGTCTCCTTTCGTGTTTTATGACTTGGCAGGGCCGTCCTGGGCCACTGGCGCACGTTTGATTTGACGCTGCAACCAGTCCTTGCCCCATTCGTACTGAACGGGCCAGGCCAGGTCGGTGTAACCCAGCTCCGCTGCCTGACGTTGTGGCCAGTTCGCGTCGGCCAGAAAGCCACGCGACAGGGCGCACAGGTCAGCACGGCCTGCAGCAATAATGCTGTTGGCGTGATCCGCTTCCATGATCGAGCCCACCGCCATGGTGGCGATACCGGCTTCGTTACGGATACGGTCGGAGAATGGCGTCTGGTACATGCGGCCGTAAATTGGCTGCTGCTCCAGCACCACTTCACCCGAGGACACGTCGATCAGATCGGCACCGGCTTGCTTGAACAGGCGGGCAATTTCCACACCGTCGTCCGCCGTGTTGCCACCTTCGGCCCAGTCTGTTGCCGAGATACGCACCATGATGGGCTTGTTCTCTGGCCAGACGGCACGGATAGCGGCAAACACTTCCAGCGGGTAAGCCATGCGATTTTCCAGACTACCACCAAATTCGTCACTACGCTGATTAGTCAGCGGCGAGATGAAGCTGGACAAGAGGTAACCGTGGGCGGCTTGCAATTCGATGCAGTCAAAACCGGCCTGGTCAGCGCGCTTGGCAGCGGCCACGAATGCATCACGAATTTCGTCCATCTGGGCACGGGTGATCTCGTCAGGCACGGCAGTGACGCCAGCCTGGTAAGGCAGGGCGGAGGCCGACACCAAAGGCCAGTTGCCTTCAGCCAGCGGCTGATTGGCTTTTTCCCAGCCCAGCTGCGTCGAACCGCGACGGCCAGCGTGGCCCAACTGCACACCGATCTTGGCACCCTGTTCATGAGCGAAAGCCACCACAGGTTTCCAGGCATTGGCCTGCTCGTCGTTCCACAGGCCGGTACAACCGGGAGTGACACGACCTTCAGGCGTCACGGCCGTCATCTCAGCCATGATCAGGCCAGCACCACCCATGGCGCGGCTGCCATAATGCACCTGGTGCGTAGCACCGGGCATGCCGTCCTTGGCGCTGTACATCAGCGTGGGCGAGAGCACGACACGGTTCTTCAACTGCATATCGCGCAGCTTGAAGGGCGTGAACATGGGCGATGGGGCCTTTTCACCGTCGGCCAGCTTCAAGCCGGCTTCGGTCGCCATCCAGCGCTCGTATTTTTCCAGCCAGGCCGCGTCACGCATACGCATGTTCTCGTGCGAGATGCGCTGCGAACGGGTCAGCATGGAGTAGGTGAACTGCTCGGGCTTCATATTGGCGTAACGGGCCACGTTCTCGAACCATTCGGTCGAGTTGCGGGCAGCGTTCTGAATGCGCAATACGTCCACGCTACGAGCGGCTTCGTAATCTTTCAGGGCCTCTTCCATGGACTCGTGGTCCATGTGCTGGGCCAGCGTAATGGCATCTTCCAGAGCCAGCTTGGTGCCAGAGCCGATGGAGAAGTGAGCGGTGTGAGCGGCATCGCCCATCAGCACCACAGGAACCTTCTTGCCGGTGCCGTAATCTTGCCAGTGCACCCACTTGTTGCAGATAACGCGTGGAAAGCGGATCCAGATAGCCGAACCGCGCAGGTGAGTCGCGTTACTGATCAGCTTGTTGCCATCCAGGTGGTCAGCAAACAGCTTCTCGCAGTAGGCAATGGCCTCTTCCTGCGACATTTCGCCAATACCGGCTTTCTGCCAGGTCTCTTCAGGCGTTTCCACGATGAACGTGGACAGGCCATCCTGGAAGCGGTAGGCGTGAGCCTGGAACCAGCCGTGTTCGGTTTCAACAAAAATGAAGTTAAAGGCGTCGAACACTTTTTCCGTACCCAGCCACACAAAGCGGCAGTTACGGGTGTCGATATCAGGCTGGAACACATCTTCGTAGCGGGTACGAATGGCGCTGTTGATGCCGTCAGAAGCAATCAGGATATCGGCGTTGTACTTGCGGGCCAGTTCAGCTTCGTCCGTGACCACGGTCTCGAACACCAGCTTGACGCCCACTTCTTCACAGCGAGCCTGCAGGATGTTCAGCAATTTCTTGCGACCAATCCCGATAAAGCCATGACCGCTGGAGCGCACGGCGCTACCTTTGAAATGGCACTCAATGTCGTCCCAGTGGTTGAACGCGTCACCGATGGTCTGCGCGGACACAGGGTCAGCTTCACGCAGGTTTTCCATGGTGGCGTCCGAGAACACCACACCCCAGCCAAAGGTGTCGTACGGTCGGTTGCGCTCGACGACAAAAACCTCGTTCTGAGGGTTCTGCAACTTCATCAGCAAACCGAAATACAAGCCGGCTGGGCCTCCGCCAATACATACGATATTCATGATATGTCCGTATGGTCTGAATACATGCTTCTGAGCATAGTATATTTATTAATAAATATTATACAAGTCAACTATTTAAATCAAAAAAAATACCTGACCTGCACACTGCCTGCTACTACTTCAAACTAGATCAAGCCTTGCTGCTTTCTGGCTGGGCAATCACATACTCTTGCATGGGGTTGCGCAGGAAATCAGGGATAGGAATACCCAGGTGCGTCTCCAGCGAGGTGGTCACCACGGTCTGGCGCACTTGCATACGCAACACACCGTCTTTACCGATGCAGCGCAACAGCAGCTTCAAGGAGCTATTGCCAATGCGTTCCACACCCAGGCTCATCACCACATCATCACCCATACGGCTGATGGACTTGAACTCGGCTTCAATGTGCACCGAAGGCATGCCCACCCGTTTGCTGGCGATCATGTTGTGAAAACCCTCGGGGGTCATGGAGTCGATCCATGCTTCCATCAGGTCGTTAAACATCACAAAGTACTGCGGATAAAAAACGATACCCGCTGGATCGCATTCCGAAAAACGGATGCGATGTTCTTGTTCGTACAGCTTGGAAACCATGTTGTAGACACCTTTTTAGCAAGTGTTTTGTGCGCCTGTTCGTGACGCTATCCGCATCCTGCCTGGTTCACAGGCCTGGCAGGATGCACCTTATGCTAGCTGGCCGCGCTTTGCAGATGAACCCGTAGCAGGCCCAGGTGCTGATGGATGTGCACGACTTCCTCGGTACCCAGCCCTTCAAACATTTCTGCAATCCAGTCGCTGTGGGCCTGGGCCATCGCCTCGAAACTGCTTTTGCCCTTGGGGGTGAGACGCAACACCCAGGCACGTCGGTCGGTGGGGCTGCTCTGGCGAGACACCATGCCCTCGCGGGCCAGCTCGTCAGTCAGTCCGGTAATATTGCCGCCGGTTACCATCAGATAGCGCGACAATTCGCCCATCTTCAGGCCCTGCGGGTAGCGATACAGCTGGGCCATATAGTCGAAACGGGCCAGCGAAATATCAAAATTCTGGCGCAAGCGGCGACGGATTTCGTCTTCGATCTGCTTGGTGCAGGTCAGCATGCGCAACCACAATTTCAGGCTGGCGGGGTCCTTGGGACCGACGCGGCCTTCAAAGCCGGCATCGGCCGGTTCTACCAAAAATTCGAGTGCTGCTTCGCTTTGATTCATATTTTTTCCCCCAAGCTTTGGCTAATCCAGTTTGACCAACAGGCGGGATATTCTTGCTTGAACAAGTGGCCAAGTAGACACGGGATCTCTGGCTTTCAGGGCCTTCTTCGCAGTGCCAATCCGAATTTATATTCTACTATGAATATTTTAGAAATAAAGTATTTGGGGGTATAAAAACGCGTCCTCAAGGGTTTTCACCAAGGCCGCCCGAAAGCGGCCCGGTGTTGCCCTTACACCAGTGCGTACTGGCGCAGTGCAGCCTCCAGCTTGACGCCGTGCTCGTCGGCCAAAGCCGCATCGCGCAGGGCACCCAAAATAGCAGGCGACAAGGTGCTGGGGTTGCGCTCCAGAGCCGACATCACGGTCTGGTAATTACGCAAGCCACGGGCATGGGTATCGCCATATCCTTTGACCAGACGCTGGCACTGAGCAATTTCCAGAGCCAGGGCCGGATGGGCATCGGCAGCCTGTTCGATCTGCTTCAACCAGCCTTCAATGCGCTGCTGCTCGGCCTGGTAACGCAGCGTGCGACGACGCCAGCGCTTGAAGCCCGAGAGCAAGTACAGGGGAATAAAACCACGCACCGAACTGGTTTGAATCACGCGACCGGATTTGGTCTGCGATTTCACCAGCTTGTTGCCCCAGGTAGGACGCATCAACCAACGACCTACACTGGCAAAAGGCAGGATTTCGCTGATTTCTTCCACACGGGGGTGCATGTATTCATTGATCGCCACGATCTGGCCGTCGGCAGCGCGCACTTCTTTATGCACACGGTCAAAACGGCTGGAGCGGGTTTTCAGTTCAGCCACGCGAATGGCGTCCTCGTAAGACATCCACAGCGCCAGGTAGCGGCCGGTTTCGCGGATCAGGGCCACATCGTCAGGGCGGGCAAACTGGCTGATCTTTTTCAGGCGGTCCAGGTAAAGATTTGCGTAAGCCACGTCCTGGAAGTCCAGAACACGGCGCACACCTTCCACCACGATAGGCTGGGCCTGCGCGGGTACTTCGGCACGGACGCGGTCAATCAGCTTGGCCACCGCAGGGTCGCGGGGGGCCAGCGTCGCCATATCAACCGGCTTGTGTTCCGAATCGGCCTTGCCAGCATCGCCTTCAGCGACACGGGCGTAGGCGGCACCAAAAGCCTTCAAGCTGGGCTTGACGCCCACACCACCGCGCTCGATGGTCTGTTCAAACTGCGAGCGGCTAAAGGGCAGCACGCCGGTGCTGGCCAATGCGCCAAACAGCACGGCGGAAATCACGCTGCCCGAATCCTCGGCCGCTTTTTCCATATTGAAGTACACAAATCGCTTGGCAGCCTGGGTTGCATGCGCAATCAGGGCATTGTCGTCCACACGGCCATCGCCCATGGCCGATTTTTCGGCAATGGAATAAACACGGTGAGTCGAAGCGATCAGCGTGGTGCGGTCCTCTGTCACCAGGCCACGTTGTACGGCGCGACCGGCTTCCATCAGTTCGGAGGCCAGCACCACGTCCACGTCACCGGGCATGGGCATCAGAGCCAGTACCGGTTTTTTGCCATCCACAGCAGCCGAGTGCGGGAACAGTTCCACGTAGTAAATCGTGGCACCGGTACGCTGGGCCACGCCCGGCACCGAGGTGGTCTGTGCAAAGTAGCCGTTTTGTTCGCCCAGGTTGACGATCCAGTCGGCCAACACGCCGCCGCCTTCGCCACCCATGGCCAAAATAGCAATCTTGATTGGTTTGATCTGCATGATAAAAATCTCTACGGGTGTGCTTAGAAGGCCAGACGTTCACGACGGGCAGCGTCACGACGCTGCAACCAGCCGATAAAGCCACGGCGAGTTTTTTCGCGGAACTTGTCCCAGCCAGTCGGGTTGCTGACTACTTGTGCACGGTAGAAAGACGGACACAGAATCGCCGCGTGGGAAACCTCACCACACAGACCGCAACCCACACAACTGTTCATCACGTTGGCCACCGGATCCTGACGCAGAGCGTCCGGATTGGGGCGAATCGACAGCGAAGGGCAACCGGACAAGCGGATGCAGGAGTGATCGCCAGTACACGTATCCGGGTCCACACCAAAGCGCTCGCGCACGACGCGTTCGCCTGCAGCCACAGCTTTACGCACCTGGCCTTTCTCGCGGCGCTGACGGTTCAACATACATTCGCTTTGCGCCACCAGCACCTTGGGACCTTTTTCCTTGGTCGTCAGGGCTTCACGCAGGGTGGCCGTCATGGTCTTCAAGTCGTAGGTGCGACGAATCATGCGCAGCCATTCCACACCTACGCCACGCGCGGCTTTCTCGATCAGGTGACCGGTACTGCGCGTTTCGTTCTTGGCCTTGGAGGACAGAATGTCCTGACCACCCGTAGCCGCCGTGTAGCTGTTGTCGATCACAATGGTCAGGTTGTCGCTGCGGTTGAACACGGCGTTGGCAATACCACTGGTCAAACCGTTGTGCCAGAAACCACCGTCACCCATGACCGAGATGGCACGCTTGTCCGAATCCACGTTCAAGGCGGCCGAACCGGCGCCACCCAGGCCGTAACCCATGGTGGTGTTGCCCAGGTTGAAGGGCGGCAGAATGGAGAACAGGTGACAGCCAATGTCGGCCGACACATGGTGCTCGCCCAGCTCGCGCTCCACCAGCTTCAAAGCGGTAAAGATAGGACGCTCGGGACAGCCGGTACAAAACCCTGGCGGACGGGCGTGAACGTTCTCGTCCAGGCTACCCAAGGGTTTGACTTCAGCCGCTTCCACTTCCGCCAGGCTGGCTTGCTCAGCTTTGGGACGCTCCACGGTCTCGACCTTCATCGGGATCACGCGTGGTTTGCGGGCTGGCAGAGGCTCGATGCGCTCGTATTTTTCCATGAAGGCACGCAGGCCTTTCAACATGGTGGCGGTGTTGTATTCACCGGCCAGAGGCAACAGATCCTTGCCGTGCAAGGTCACGTCCACATTGTGACGACGCACGATGTCGGAGATATTCTGTTCCACAAAGTTGGGCTGACCTTCTTCCAGCACCAGCACCGCACGCTTGCCTTCACAGAAGCGGACGATTTCAGATTCGATCAGCGGGTAAGCCACGTTCATCACGTACATCGGCACTTTGGATTCGCCGAACACATCGGCCATATCCAGGTGTTCCAGAGCACGGATCACGGTGTTGTAGCCACCGCCCTGAACGATCAGGCCGACGTCATCGGTGCCATCAGCAAAGAATTCATTCAACTGACGCTCTTCGATGAACTTGACGGCATTAGGCCAGCGCTGTTCGATCTTTTCTTTTTCGTGCAGGAAGCTGGCAGGCGGCAACACAATGCGATTGATGTCGCGTGTGGGCTGCTCCATGGCTTCTTTGATGGTGAACTTGGCGCGGCGGTTATCCGAGGCCACAAACTGACCATGCACGTGACAGGCGCGAATACGCAGCTGCAACATCACGGGGGTGTTGGACGCTTCGGACAGATCAAAGCCGTCTTTTACCGCCTGCACGATACAGGGCAGATTAGGACGCGGGTCCAGCATCCACATTTGCGATTTCATGGCAAAAGCGTGGCTACGCTCCTGCATGATGGACGAGCCTTCACCGTAGTCTTCGCCCACAATGATCAGCGCACCGCCCTTGACCCCACCGGAGGCCAGGTTGGCCAGCGCGTCCGAGGCCACGTTGGTACCCACGGTTGCTTTAAAAGTGATGGCGCCACGCAGCGGGTAGTTAACCGACGCAGCCAGCGTTGCCGCCGCCGTTGCCTCGCTGGCACTGTTTTCAAAACGGATTCCGTTCTCTTGCAGGATGTCCTGGGCATCTGCCAGCACGTCCATCAAGTGCGAGATAGGCGCACCCTGGTAACCGGCCACGTAGGACACGCCCGATTCCAGCAGGGCCTTGGTCACCGCCAGGATGCCTTCGCCACTGAATACGTCTCCATCACCCAGGCGCAGCTTTTTGACTTCTTCGACAAACGATCGCTCAGCCATTTTTCTTTCCTTACTTACCGCTCATTGTGAACATGGTATTTATTTTCATCGGAATATGTTTATATCTCAACATATCCATTCTCATGGTTTTCCCTAGTAAAGTAGCTAAATTATTTGCGACACGCGAGCGGACAGCTTGGTTATAGTGAGCCCTGTTGCTGCCTTGCGGCACCCATTAGCCTGTAATGACAATAAGCACCATGAGCCCCACCGAACACGACACCGTCTTTGTCGAAAACTACCTGCCCGCCTTGTTGGCCCAGGCAAGCCAGCTGATCTCTGCCGAATTCCATGAAGTGGTGCTAAGCAACGGTTTGTCCATTTCCGAATGGCGTGTGCTGTCCACCCTGTCCGGCGCGGGCGAAGTGAGCATCGGCCATCTGGCTCGTATTGCCACCACCAAGCAACCCACCGTCACACGCTTGCTCGATCGCCTGGAAAAGCAAGGTTTGCTGCGCCGCGTGGCCCACGATGTGGACCGTCGCATCACCTTGGTACGCATCACCGAAGAAGGCCAAACGCTGATCTCCGGCCTGATTGCCAAGGCCCGCCTGCACGAGCAGGAAGTGGTGCAGCGCCTGCAACCGCTGGATGTCGGCGCCCTCAAAACCACCTTGCGGCGTCTGATCTCCGAGCAGCACGACTACAACGATCAGTAAAACGCAGCCCGCCCGGCCACACTATCGGTTCTAACCCTGCATGGCGCGGGCTTGGCGTTCTGAACCTGGTCTGTAGCGACTTCCAGATTCAAGAGACACCACACACGCCCCACCTGAACGGGGCGTGTGTGGTGTTTTTTATCCTCTCCAACCTTGAGGCTTCACAGAGCCATAACCGTCAGCAGCCAGGCTACTGATCAGATGTATGGCTCTGCCAGATAGCCCATTACTCAGGCTGAATGCCCAGGGTAGGGATCAGCTCGGAATAGACCTTGGAGTCGTTCTGCACGCGCTCCAGCGTCTGGGCCGGGGTGGTGAAGAACTGGGCCAGACCACGACTCTTGAAGGCCGCCTGCATCTCGGGCGTCTTCAAGGCAGCATCGACCTTTTCCTGAATCTCTTTCACGGTGTCATCCGGCGTGGTGCCGGGGGCAAACAGCGCAAAAGTCGTTGTTGGAATGCTGTTGGCATGGCCGCCTGCTTCCTGCACCGTCGGCACACTTGGCAGCAGTTCAGTACGCTTGTCAGCGCCTACCGCCAAGACTCGCACCTTGCCGCCATCTACGTGCTGGGATGCCAGAATGCCACCGACCAGCATGGCATCTGTCTCACCGCCCAGAATGGCGTTTGTCGCCGGGGCCATGCCCTTGTAGGGGATGTAGGTGAAGTTCACCCCTTCTTCACGGGCCAGCAAGCCCATGCCCAGGTGCGTGACGTGTCCACGGCCACCGGTGCCCACATTGGTATCACCATTGGCTTTCTTGGCCTGGGCGATGAATTCCTTGTAGTCCTTGGCCGGGAAATCATTACGCACCAGCAGATACAGGTTCACGCCCGCGACTGTGGTGACCGGCTTCAGGTCCTTTTCCCATTTGTAGGGCAGGTTGCTGTAAAGCAGCGGGTTGGTCGATACCGCCAGGCTATCGACCATCAGCAGGGCCGAGCCGTCCCCCTTGGCTTTGGCGATATTGTCAGTACCGATAATGGCGTTGGCGCCCGGACGGTTCTCGATCACAAAGACCTTGCCGGTGGCCTTGTTCAGATGCACACCCAGATCGCGGGCCAGAATGTCAGGCTCGGTGCCGGGTGGGTAGGGGACCACAATACGCACCTGGTCCGTAGTCGGCCAGGCGGCTTGAGCCATCATCGGGGCCAAAGCACCCACACCTGCCAACAACAGGGCCAGCGTCGTATTTTTAAGCTGCTTCATTGTCCACTCCTTATCGTTATTGATTGCGGCCCGCCACCGACTGGTAGCCCCCCGCAGCGCATTTACCATCGTCCAATCAAGATATTCATCATGCGCTCGTGCGCATTGGTACGATCCTCTACCGCAGCCCAGCTCTCGCTGGCACGCCCTTTCAGGGTGTCATGCCAGTCCAGCAGGCCTTCTTTCATCCGCCGACAAACCGCTGCATACGCCGGATCTGCGCCCAGGTCGTGCAGCTCGTCAGGGTCTTGCTTCAAGTCGAGTAATTGTGGCCGGTAGCCTTGCCAATGTATGTATTTATAGTCGCTATCGCGCAGCATCAGGCCACGACATTCATCCACACCACGGCCCAGAATCTGGCGGGCTTCCCGATAGGCGTAATCCAGGCTGGCCACGGTGTACTCACGCGCCCAATCGGACTGGCCGTGCAACAAGGGAATCAGCGAACGGCCTTCCACCCGGTGTTCCTGGGCGGGCAGGTGCAAGGCATCCAGAATCGTGGGGGTGACATCCACGCACTCGACAAAGGCATCACTGCTTTGACCACGTGTGGCATTCGCTGAAGTCCGTGGATCAACCACGATCAGCGGGACGCGTATGGCGTTTTCAAAGAAATACTCTTTCTCGCCCAGCCAGTGGTCGCCCAGCAAATCGCCGTGATCGGAACTGAAAATGATCAGGGTGTCTTTCAGTCGGTCTTGCTGTGCCAGCATGTCCAGCAAACGGCCGACTTCATCGTCGATCTGTTGAACCAGGCCCATATAGACAGGCTTGATCGTGCGCCAGACCTCGTCTTGGGCAAAGGACTGGGACTCTTCATGCTGCTGATAGGCCGCATGCACGGGGTGTGCATTCTGGCGCTCGTGCTCTGCACGCAAGGGCGTACAGGCGTCTTCCGCGCCAAAGCAATCGTGGTAGGGCGCTGGCGCTTTATAAGGCCAGTGCGGTTTGATGAAAGACAGATGCAAGGCCCAGGGCTCTTCGCCTTTGGCTGTGATGAAATCCATGGCCCGCTGGGTAAAGTAGGCGGTTTCCGAATCCTGCGCCTGTACCCGTGCTGGCAGGCTGGCATTACGCATGTACCAACCGGAGGCAAACTGACCCTGGGCATCCTGGCTGCCGATCACATAGTCTTCCCAGGGACGCTCGCTGTCGTAACCCTGAGCCTGCAAATACTGGCGGTATTCACTATCCGGGCCCATTTCAAAGTGACCGTCGTAGCGTTCAATCGCGGTAAAGCCGCCTTGCCAGAAGCGCTCGGCCGCCTCGGGCTGAACCTGGAAGCGTCGGGCATTGGCGCCAGCCGGGTCCGGCACATGGTGAGTCTTGCCCAGCAGATGGCAGTCTCGCCCGGATTGGGCCAGATAATCGCCCAGATACAGCTCGTCGATGGGGTGGGGAACGCGATTCCAGGTGACCCGGTGCGACAAGGGATAGCGGCCGGTGTAATACGAGGCCCGCGACGGGCCACAGACGGCAGAGTTCACATAGGCACGATCAAAGCGCACACCCATGGCGGCCAGACGATCCAGATTGGGGGTCTTTAATGCTCCCCCAGGGGTATAACAGGACAGGTGGTCTGCACGTAACTGGTCACACATGATGAACAGCACATTCTTGATCTCTAAAGACACCTGACTGGGCTGAGCCTGATCCATGTCCGCCTCAAAAAAAAACCGGGTCCGGGCCCGCGTAGAACCCGACGCCACAAAAGGAGTAGGCCATGTGTAAGCAAATGCATAACAGACCCGCTTATGCCTCAGATTATTACCGCAGTCTGAGAATAATTTTCGAATAATCTGATGGTTTAGGTATAAACCAGTAGACTCGGCCAATGCCCAATGTTGCGCTCCACTGACACGGCGCGGCATGGTTAGAATAGAGAACCAACAACTCCGCTTCTACGAGGGCACATGAATAGTCTAAGACGCATGCTGCAAATTCTGGACTTGTACGGTGCAGACACTCCGGTTCTGGATGTGGAAACCATCTGCGCTCGCTTGAATTACCCTCCCGCGACAACCTATCGCTACCTGAAAGAGTTATGCACTAGCGGCCTGCTGATACGCAGTCCCGAAGGTTACGCGCCGGGGCCCCGGTTTATAGAAATGGATCTGCTGATCCGCGAATTTGATCCGCTGGTCAGCCGTTGCCGCCCCTTGCTGCGTTCGCTGGTCGAGCAGACCGGACTGGATGTCCTGATCGGCCAGCAATATGGCGAACGCATATTGACCACCCATCAGGAAACCGGGCCGGAGCGTTTCGAGCTGCTGTTTGGCCGGGGCCGCACCATGGATATGTTCCGCAGCTCCACAGCCCGTATCGTCACGGCTTACCTGCCCACCCGCCATCTGCGCCGCTTGTACGAGAAAAACCAGGAAATTGATTATGTACAGCGCCTGGGCAAGGAGTGGCCGGCATTTTCCGCCCATATGCAGGAACTGCGCCGTGCGGGCTATTGCATCACCAAAGAGCAGATCAATCCGGGCATAGGCGGTATTTCCGCGCCTATTTTTGATGATGCCAAACGTATCTTCGGCAGCCTGACCTTGTTGGGTACGCTGGAACGCTTTGAGGCGATCAGCCCCGAAGCGCTAGCCAACCTGATCCAGCCCGCTGCACGCGCCGTTAGCCGCGCCCTGGCCCAAGTCTGAGGACTGGGTGCCCCCAGGAACCAAGCCGCGCCTGATCAAGCATCAGTTCGCGGCTTTGTCTTGGCCTGTTTCCGCCCTTTCTTTTTCTCCGGCACCACCGCTTTGACCGGTGGGTGGTTAACCACCCCAAACGGAATATGCACGGAAGGCAAAGTCTGCGCGGTAGGAATCAGGTGCGTAGTCTGGTCATCAAAGAAAATATGGGGCTGCAAGACCTCCAGCACCCGACGTTTTTCAATGCCACCCAGAAAGAAGGCCTCGTTCACTTCAATACCCCAGCTGCGGATGGTATTGATGACACGCTCGTGAGCCGGTGCATTGCGTGCCGTCACAATCGCAATCCGCAGACGCGGCACATAGCTGGCATCCTGTTCCTGTCGCCGTTGCTCCACTTCCTGAATGTGCGCCAATTTCAGCAAAAACGCCTGTAACAGGCCGGGATTATGCGGTTTTTGCACCAAACGCACTTCATGCTCGAAAAAGGCCGGCAAACCACCTTCCTGCTGATACACGCGCTCGGACTCGTCGTCCGCGATCACCCCGTCAAAGTCGAAAGCCACGCGAATGGGCTGGTCGTCATACGCATCCTCGTAAGACGAATTCAGAACCTGGCCTGCGGGATAGCCTTGCTGCACCGCCCGGTGCACGTCTTCCTGATTGGCCGACAGGAACAGACTGATAGACAGCGGCTGGATGTAAGGGCTGGGATCACCGCCTTGCAGGAATACCGCCCGCGTAATGTCCAGATCATGATGGCGAATGGAATTCATCACCCGCAAACCTGTATTGGGATCGTTACGGGACAGCAGCACCACCTCGACCAAAGGGTCGTCGGGCGATAAATCATTCAGGGCCAGCAAGCGCCGAATGAAGGAAAAAGCCACGCCCGGCTTCAGGGGCTCATGCTCGCGCGCCAACTGATAGTCGCGATACGCCGCCTCGCCTTGCTCCAGAAAGACCTGATGGGACTGGCTCAGATCAAACAAAGCGCTGGAAGCCAGCCCAATCACCAGCCGTTTCTCCAGGTCATACGCCATGCCCAACTCCCAAAATCCGCAAAAAAAACAGCATACCAAAACGCTAAGCCAGTGCTGGTACTACCCAAGCAGAACAAAGCCTACTAAAGTGCAAACACCATCACCTTCGTGAAAGCTTGTCGCCATGCAACCCTCAAAAATCTATACCCTTGTTCTGGGCAATCCCCATTATTCGTCCTGGTCCTTGCGCCCCTGGTTATTAATGAGCCACTTGGGCATAGACTTTGACGCACGCTGGTTCAATTTTGGCCCTTCCTTCAGCACCCTGGCTTTTCATGAATTGGCCCCGGCAGGCCAAGTACCTGTGCTACATACCAATGGGCAAATCATTTGGGACAGCCTGGCCATTGCCGAATACCTGGCCGAACAGCATCCCGGCGTCTGGCCCATAGACCCTATTGCCCGCGCCTGGGCGCGCAGCGCCAGTGCAGAAATGCACGCCAATTTTTCTTCCTTGCGGAGTCTGTGCCCCTTTGCCGTCGCCCTGCGCGCCCACCACCATCAGCAGGACATGCGTCTGCAAGGCGAGCTGGAGCGCCTGCAAACCATCTGGCAAGAAGGCTTGAGCCGTTTTGGCGGCCCTTTCCTGGCCGGAGAGCGATTCAGCGCCGTCGATGCCTTTTACGCCCCCGTAGTGTTTCGCCTGCAAACCTATGGTCTGAAGCTGGACGAAGCCTGTCAGGACTACATGAACCGCATACTGGAACTGCCTGCCATGCAGCGCTGGCACCAGATGGCCTGTCAGGACACCTGGCGCGACCCGGACCACGAAGCCGAAATCCTGCGTGTGGCTGATATACATCTGGATTTACGCCAGCCAGCCTAGTGTCAGCGAATTGCCATGTCAGTGCAGGCACGAAAGAGTATCCTTGATGGTCCCGAATGATTTCGCTGTCAAGGATTGCGCCGCATGGGCGATACGTACTTTCGCACTACAAACTACCATTTCACCGATCTGGACCCTCAGGCACAGGACGCTTATGTAGGCTCGCTGGCTGAACAAGCCCGAGCCAACAGCGCCTGTTTACGCTTCGATGTATTGCGCAAAGACCAGCCCCCAACACAATGGGTTCTACATGAAAGCTGGCGAGACTCCCAAAGCTGCAAGGACTTTCACGCCAGCGCCCCCGCCCAGACCCTGCAGAAAGCACGGGTCGAACAGAACCTGAACCATCCCGCTCAGCAAAAGGCTGCTGACAAGCCTGCGGCTGCGCGCCCGGCGTGCAAGAAAAGCAAGTGGGACCCCTACGTGTGGATCAGTATCGCCATGTGTATCGGGGTGATGGGCACGGCCCTGGCCAGTCCGCTATACCCGCTGTATCAGGACCGCTGGGACCTGAACGCCAGTCACATTACCCAACTGTACGTGGCCTATATGGCCGCTGGTTTGACGGGCCTGCTGTTTCTGGGCCGCTTGAGCGACATGAAAGGCTTTATGCCCGTGCTGCGTACCGGCCTGATTCTGGTGACCAGCGGCGTAACCCTGTCCGCCTTTGCCTGGGATGTAGGCAGCTTTGTGTTCAGCCGCATCATGATCGGGATGGCCTCCAGCATGATCGTGACCTCAGCCTCCATCGGCCTGGGGCAATTTAACCGGGGCGGAGACGTGCAACGCGCTGCCGCTACCACCTCACTGATGCTGGCCTTTGGTTTTGGCCTGGGCCCGGTCGTGGGCGGCCTGATTGCACAGTGGGTGCCAAATCCACTGCTCTCCAGCTATATCCCCTCCATGGCCCTGGGCGTGCTGGCCATCTATGCCCTGTTTCAGATCAAGCCCATTGCCAGCAAACAGCCTGTGCCGCAAAAGACCAACTGGCGCACCTGGATGCCGCGCCTGACGCTGCCTGCCACCCATCTGCGCCGTCCCTATCTGATTGGCTGTTTGTCCGCCTGTTGCGCCTTTGCCATGTTCAGCCTGTTTGCCTCTCTGGCGCCCAGTTTCATGGCGCAAATGGTGCCTTGGCACGGCCCGGCTACCAGCGGCTTTTCCATCGGGATTATTCTGTTCCTGTCCTCGGGCTTTCAACTGCTGATCCGCCGCTGGCCCGCCAAGCGCAGCGTCATCGTGGGACTGCTGTCCTTCACCCTGGCCTGTATCGCCTTGCTGATCAATCTGTGGGCCAGCTCCTCGCTGCTGTTCATCCTGTGCGTGCTGCTGACCGCCTTTGGCCACGGCCTGTGCATGTACGGCGGCATGTCCATCGTGCAGCGTGTCTCGCCCCCGCATCAACGTGCCGGTCTGACGTCCACCTACCTGATCACCGGCTATCTGGGCGCTATTCTGCCTATTTTGGGCCTGGGCTGGCTGGCCGACCACTTGGGTCTGGACCAGGGCCTGATGATTTTCTGCAGCCTGATCGCCACTGCCGCGCTGATAATTTCCATCATCGCCTACCTGACACCCGTCCTGCACAAGCCCGCCACCGCGGCCTGAGCAGACTCTCCAGCAAGCCGCCGCCCCCTGGCCGCGGCTTGCCGTCCCCGTATATTCCCCTAGTCAATTTCAGCCCCGAACTAGGGTTAGACCTGAAAAAGAAACGCCCCTACCCTCAGTAGAATAAAAGCCGCTCCACACGCTTAGCAGTAATTAGCGACCGGACCAAAGTATTGCCCACAAGAATAAGTAATCCTTATCAAGGAGGCATCATGGCTGTTGCATTAAACAAGCTGTTGGTCAGTCTTACTGCGGCTCTGGCCTGCTCGGTCACCGCACAGGCAGCAGATTACCCGGATCACCCCATCAATATGGTTGTGCCCTTTGCGGCAGGCGGCCCCACGGACAACGTGGCCCGTGCGCTGGCCGAGGCCATGCGTCCCGTTTTGGGCGAGACCATCGTGGTGGAAAACAAAGGCGGGGCAGGTGGCTCCATTGGCACCGCCCAGGTTGCCCGCGCCAAACCGGATGGCTACAACATACTGCTGATGCACATCGGCTTTTCCACCGCTCCTTCGCTGTACAAAAAGCCCGGCTACGACGCCATCAATGGCATGTCCCCCATCGGTCTGGTGGTGGACGTTCCCATGACCATCATTGCCCGCGAGGACTTCCCGCCCAACAACATTCAGGAACTGGTGCAGTACCTGAAGGACAACCAGGACAAGGTTTCGCTAGCTAACGCCGGGATTGGCGCAGCCAGCCACCTGTGCGGCACCATGTTCACCGAAGCACTGGGTATTGAACTGCTGACCGTGCCCTACAAAGGCACCGCCCCGGCCATCGCGGATTTGATGGGCAAGCAGGTGGACATCATGTGTGACCAAACCACCAACACCACCCAGCAAATCAAATCCGGCAAGGTGAAAGTCTATGCGGTGACCAGCCGCGAACGCGTCCCGACCTTCCCGGACGTCCCCACCATGGAGGAATCCGGCTTCAAGGACTTTGAAGTCGGCATCTGGCACGGCATGTGGGCACCGAAAGATACACCCCAGCCTGTCGTGGATACCCTGGTAAAAGCACTTCAGGCCGGCATGGCCGACAAGGACTTCCAAAGCCGCATGGCCACCCTGGGCGCAACAGTCATGGACAAAGAAGCCAACCCGGCTGCCTTGCAAGCCAAGGTGGAGCAACAAGTGCCCCAATGGGCCGCCCTGTTCAAGAAAGTGGGCGTAGAGCCCCAATAAAATTTGTTAGCCCAAAGGCTTTTGAAAAGGACGCTTAGGCGTCCTTTTTTTCGGCTTTGGGGTGCTGTCTGCCGCAGCGGTGGAAAGCCGGTTCGGATAACCAGGAGACAATGCTCCATCAAGCTCCCGGCGACTCAAGAAAATCCGATCAAGAAAGGCTCGAAGTCAACGACTAGAGAAAATCCGGGCAAGGGAGGCTCGGACTCTGCGAATATCAATCCGTCTTTCGAACCGCCGTATCCAAAGCCTGCAACCGGGCCCAAAGCTCCTGGAAATCCAGATCCTGCGTGATCACTACCAGGCGCCCTTGTTGATCCGACCAGGGCCACTGCGGCACGGCCTGCCAAGGATAGGACTGATGCTGCACGGCATGAATCACCTGCGGCTGGTCCATGCCCTGCACAGGCAGAACAGCTTTAAGGCGCAATAGGCGAGGGCCTGCCCACTGGCACAGCTCCGACAACCAGGATTGCAGTTTGTCAGCGGGCAGAGCTTGAGGGAACAAGGCGCTTAACGAGTAGATGGAATCTCCATGGCGGGAAACATCAGGCTGGCCGACCGCGGACTCGTTGGAGCTTGCTCCATGCAAGTGAACAGACTCAAGGCGGTCAGCGTTGCCGTTGCCGTTGCCGTTGCCGTTGCCGTTGCCGTTGCCGTTGCCGTTGCCAGCCATGGTACCCGTGGCTTGGCTATGGCTATGCACCTGATCGTGATCGTGATCGTGATCGCCAGTATCTTGGCCCAATGCCTCGAACGCTTCCAGGCTCCAGGCCCGACCTTGTCCGGCTTGCTCGCCCAAGCCCAACAAACTGGGCGCAACGGTCTGCGCTGCCGACAAAATCTGCTGCTGCGCCAAAGGATTCAAACCGCGCACGTATTCAAGCAGTGCCGTTTCCGCCCCTGCATCCACCCGGTCACGCTTGCTGAACAGCAGCAGGTCTGCCACGGCTATCTGCCGTCGCGCTTCGGCATGGCGCGCCAGCGTTTCCAGCCCATGCTCCAGATCCACCACCGTCACCACACCCGCCAGGCTGTACTTCCCGGCCAGTTGCGGATCGCTTAACAAGGTATGCAAGATAGGGGCAGGATTGGCCAACCCAGTCGTTTCAATCAGCACCCGTCTAAACTGCCGCTGACCTGCCCGCGAAAAACGCCAGGTAATGTCGCGCAAGGTCTGTACCAGATCGCGCCGTATGGTGCAGCACAAACAACCGCTGCCCATAGCCTCGATCACGTTTTCCTGGCTATGCGCCACCAGATGATGGTCCAGCGCCGTCTGCCCAAACTCATTGATGATGACCAGGGTGTCGGCCATCTGCGCTTCTTTCAAAGCACGATTGATCAGAGTCGTTTTCCCGCTACCCAGAAAACCGGTCAACAGTGTGACCGGGATAGGGCCTTGTGCAGATTTGGGCATCGCATTCATCCGGCTAAGGGCCCGCCGTCGGGCCACCCGCCATTATACGAAGCCCAATACTGTCCCTTCTAGCGTAGAAACCGGGCCTCAATCTGCCGCATATGGGCATCGCCTTGCAAGCCAATAATGGTTTTGACGGAAGGCAGGCCGGAATCCACATTCTGAATGCCGCCATCCTGACGAATTTGGGCAAACACCGCTTGCATGGCCCCTACAGCCGCACGAATCGCATGATTGCCGTAAATCACCACGCCCACCTTGCCCAGTTGCGCAATGTCCGCCTCGGTCAATTGAGGATAGGCTGTTGGCACCAGCACCAGCGGCACCTTGCCGGTCCAGGCCTGCACAAAGGACAGAATCTGGTCTGGCGTGGCTTGTTTGGAGTGAATCAAAATGGCATCTGCACCCGCCTGCTCGTAAGCCAGCCCTCGCTTCAGGGCTTCTTCCTGCCCCAGGCCAGCGATCAGGGCCTCGACCCGCGCAATAATCAAGAAATCAGGATCACGGCGCGCAGCACAAGCCGCTTCAATCTTGCCCTGGAACTCTTCAATCCGTACCAGCTCCTGACGCCCGTCCGCTCGCAAGCTGGTGTCTTTAGGGAAGGTTTTATCCTCCATCACAATGGCACTGGCACCCGCCGCTTCATACAGCGGGATGATATAACTGACATTCACCGCATTGCCAAAGCCGGTATCAATGTCGGCAATCAAAGGAATATCCACGCTTGAGGCAATCGCCCGCATCATCTCCAGGTGAGTTCCCATCGACAGAATATTGGCATCGGGCACGGCATAACTGGCTGACAACTCAAAACCACTACCCCAAATCGCTCCGAAACCGGCATCCTGCGCCAGCCGAGCAGACAGGGGGTTATGTGCGGCCATCGCCGTCATCAAACGCCGTTGGGAGAAGGCTTCTTTCAACACCTGATTTTTTTTGCTATTCACACTATTTCTCCGTAAGGGGATCAGCTCAGTCGAGCAATGGCCTGGGCAATGCGGCTCATCGCCTCCTCCAGCTCCTGATCGCTGGAGGCATAAGACACCCGGAAGTGACCGGGTAGCTCAAATGCCGACCCTGGTACCACAGCCACCCCTGCACTGCGCAAGAAGTACATGCACAGGTCCTTGTCGGTACTGATCAACTGACCGGAAGGGTCTCGCAAACCCAATACGCCCTGACAGCTGGGAAACACGTAAAACGCGCCCATGGGAAGATCGCATTCAATGCCCGGCATGGCATTGAGCGCGGCTACCACCTTGTCACGGCGACGGCGGAACGCTTCCACAAACTCGGGCAGAAAATCCATGGGGCCATCCAATGCGGCCACGGCCGCTGCCTGGCTGATGGAGCTGGTATGGGAGGTCGCTTGCGACTGCACCAGATTCATGGCCTTGATCAAAGGCAGCGGACCAGCGGCGAACCCCACCCGCCAGCCGGTCATTGCATAGGCCTTGGAGACACCATTGATGGTCAATGTGCGCGCTGCCATATACGGGGACAAGGCGGCAGGCGTCGCAAAGGGTTCGTCGCTATAGCGGATTTTTTCGTATACATCATCAGCCATCACCCAGACATGCGGATGGCGCAACAGCACTTGCTCCAACGCTTCCAGTTCCTGGCGTGAATACACGGCACCACTGGGATTGGACGGAGAATTGAGCATCAGCCATTTGGTACGGGGGGTGATGGCGCGTTCAAGCTGATCGGCTTGCAACTTGAAACCGGCTTGTGCACTGCAACGCACAATGACCGGCTGGCCACCTGCCAACAAGACCATTTCAGGATAAGAAACCCAGGCAGGAGTAGGGATAATGACCTCATCCCCGTCCTGCACCGTGGCCTGCAAGGCGTTATACAAGGCTTGCTTGGCCCCGCAGCCTACCTGGATCTGATCGGGGCTGAAGTGCAGGCCATTGTCACGCTCGAACTTGCGCACCACGGCCTCACGCAGGGCCAGGGTGCCAGCGACCTCGGTATAGCGGGACTCATTACGATCAATTGCTTCTTTAGCCGCCTGACGCACATGCTCGGGGGTCGCAAAGTCCGGCTCGCCTTGACTGAGGGTAATCACAGACTGCCCCTGTTGCCGCATTTGATTAGCCAGACGCGTCATCTCTTTGGTGGCCGATGCCTTGGCTCCCAACACGCGCTGGGCCAGCGCGATCTCTTCCTGACATTGCACAGAGCTCATTGTGTCCATCCTACTTTTACTTTGAAAATGAAACGGGTCAGCAGCAGCGGCAGGAATATCGCCATCAACAGCACCAAGCTATACGCACTGGCCTGCGCCAAACGCCCACTGTCCACCAATTGAAAAACCTCGATAGGCAGGGTGCTCATCCCGCCAAAATACAGAACCACCGTGGCGGATAATTCCGACAGGGTCGTGATCCACATCAACACCGTGGCGGCAATCACGGCAGGCCATACCACCGGCAAAACGACCTTCGCAAAAGTTGGCATCGGCGCTACGCCCAGGCTGATGGAGGCCTCCTCGATAGAATTGCGCAAGTTATGCAAAGGCCCCATGGCCGCCCGCACACTGGTGGGCACCCGG
This sequence comes from Alcaligenes phenolicus, assembly GCF_032063905.1. Lineage (NCBI taxonomy): Bacteria > Pseudomonadati > Pseudomonadota > Betaproteobacteria > Burkholderiales > Alcaligenaceae > Alcaligenes > Alcaligenes phenolicus. The sequence continues at coordinate 58,146 of NZ_DAMBOE010000005.1, read as the reverse complement.
CGTAAAAAGTAGGCCAGCGCCATAATCACCCAACTGCCCGTCAGCACCAGCCAGCCGCTGTTAAACACATTGATCAAGGCAATGCCCAGCACCGTGCCGGCAATCGTCAAGGGCAGCATGACCAGCACATCCAGGCCCGCACTCAAGCCGGACGGCCGTTTCACAATCAGATAGGCCGCCACGATGGAAAACACGGCACCAGCGCTGGTTGCCGCAGCACCCAGCAGCAGGGAGTTGTACAAAGGTCCAGGTGCCTGCACCAGGGCTTGCTGCATATGGCTCAAGGTAAAGCCGCCATACTTCAGCACCGGCCCGATAGAGGGCGTAAATGCGGTAACAATCACCACCATCACGGGTAGCACCGACAACACGATCAGGATCGACACCAAAGAGGCGCACACAGCGGCCTGCCAGGCACGCAAGGGAACGCGCTCCGGAGCTCGTCCAGACTCCATCTGGTAGGTGCGTCGGGCTACAACCCACTTTTGAATCAGCAGCAAGGCCAGGCCCAGAAACACCAGCAAAGAAGCCATGGTGGTCTGCATTTGCGGATTACCACCCATCTCGCTGACAAACTCGTTATATGTCTTGACCGCCAGCACGGGAGTGCGGGCTCCCAGAATGGCTGGAACACCAAAATCCCCGATGACGTGCATGAAAACCAGCACCGAGGCACCGCATAAAGCCGGCACCATCAAAGGAAAGGTCACCGTGCGCAAGGTGCGAACGGGGGAGCTGCCCAGACTCAGGCCCGCCTCTTCCAGGTTGCGATCCATGGACTTCAAACCTACCAGCACGGCAACATAGGCGTACACGTAGTTGTTCAAGGTCATCACAAAAACCAGACCCCACCAGGAATACAAGGACGGCAGCTCCAGACCCAAGGGCGCCAGCAAGCTATTGAGCACACCTTGCTTACCCAGCACCACGATCCAGGCCGCCGCCACCACCACATCTGGAATGACCAGGGTCAGCAGGGGCAAGACACCCAGACAGGCGGCCAAGGGGAAGGAAAAGCGAGCGGCGGCCAGGGCCAAACCAGCGCCCAGCACCAGACTGAGCAGGGTAACCGCGCCTCCTAGCCACAAGGTGTTGAACAGGCTCTCCCGGTAAGCGGGCTCAGAGAAGAACTGCACGTAGCCGTGCAAGCCAAACTGACCTTCCTTGTTGAACAGGGAACTGGTCAGCATGGACAAGACCGGCCACAGCAAAAAGTAGCCCAGCAAGGTCACCGCCCCCAGCGCCAGCATCAACCAGACTGGATCGCGTCGCAAAGAAACCAGCATCATGTCCGCTCCACCAAAAGAGCCGACTCGGGAACGCGCAATACCACCGCATCGCCCCGTTCCCAGCTCTGGCTGACGCCGGTATTCCAGACCACCGCCTTCAGAAAACCGAATTCGGTGCGCAACTGATATGCCGTACTGGGGCCCCGGTAATCCACGCTCTCAATTCGCGCGGCAATGTCCCCCTCGTCCAGCGGACGCAAGGCATCCACACTCAGGGTTTCAGGCCGCACAGCCAACATCGTCTGCTCAGAAAAACGCCCGGCAGACTGGATACGCACAATGCAGCCTGCCGTCCGGAAGCGGCGGCAGCCGTCTACGGCTTGACCGAGCTCCTCCTGAAGCTCGATCAGATTGGCCCCTCCTACAAAATCAGCCACAAAGCTGTTGTCAGGGCAGCGATAAATCTGCTCGGGTGTCCCGACCTGGCGGACGCAGCCCCGATCCATGACGGCAATGTAATCAGACACGCTTAGCGCTTCTTCCTGATCATGCGTCACAAACACGGTAGTAATGCCGGCTTCCTGCTGCAAGTCCCGCAGTATCTCGCGCAGATCGGTGCGCAGCTTTGCATCCAGGGCAGACAAGGGCTCATCCAGCAAGAGCAGATCGGGCTTGATCACCAAAGCGCGTGCCATGGCCACTCGCTGTCGCTGCCCACCGGACAAGGCAGACGGCAAGGCATCCGCCTTGTCCTTCAAGCCCACGCGCGCCAGCATTTCCAACGCGGGGACGCGAGCCTGGGAGCGAGACTGGCCACGCGCCAGCAAACCGTAGCTGACGTTATCCAGCACGCTGCGATCCGGAAACAGCGCGTAATCCTGAAACACCATGCCCACATTGCGTTTATGCACAGGCACTCGCGTCATGTCTGTTTGGCCGAACAGCACCTTGCCATGATCAGGGCGCACAAACCCGGCCAGCATGCGCAGCAAGGTCGTCTTGCCACAACCCGATGGCCCCAGCAGGGTAAACAAGGAGCCACTGGGGATGTCCAGATCCAAGCCGTGAAACAAAGTTTGCGAGCCGTAGCTTTGCTCAATACCTGATAGATGTATCTGCATACCAGTCCCGCCTAGCGTTGGGAAACCAGTGCACGCCAACGTGCCAGAAAAGCTTCACGATCCGCACCCATACGATCATCATCCAGCGCATGCACACGGATCTGATCCATGGCAGGCAAGCTTGTCAGCGTATTGACGGCAATATCACTGCGCAAAGGGCGACGGAACGCGCTTTTGAACACCTCTTCCTGAGCAGGGCGGGAGGCAAGGAAGTCATACAACTTGCGAGCGGATTCGGGGTTACGCCCGCCCTTGATCAAGGCCATGCCTTCCGGCGACAGGAAAGTGCCCTCTTTGGGGTAGACCAGGTCAATCGTATCCAGACCACCGGCCACATATTGATAGGCGGCATATTCCATCGTTACCGCAACCGCAAACTCGCCATTGGCAACGCCCTCGTAGGCGCCGGAGGTGGTCCCGACCACCACAGCATTGCGCACGACCTTCTCAAACACCTCCTGACCCATCAGATCTTGCAGGCCGTACAAGGCAACATAAGAAGAGCTGCTGCGCTCCGGATCTGGAATCACGATCTTGCCCTTCCAGGCCGGATCAGCCAGATCCGCCCAACTGTCAGGCGCCTTGAGCTTGCCCAACTGCCGCTCGTTAAGCATCAACACCGTGACATGGGTGTTGGTACCCAACCAACGTTGCTCAGCTCCCTGATACTGGGCACCTACTGCACTGGCCTCGGGCGACGAATAGGGCGCCAGGTACTCGGCATACTGCGACAAGGTGGAAAACCCACCGGACCAGAACAAATCGCCCAAGGGTTGTTCTGCTTCAGCCTTGATACGCTGCATCAAGGCGCCGGAACCAGCCCGCACCACGGACACCGATATCTCGGGGTGAACCTGACGAAATTGCTCGATCACCGTGTTCACCACATCGATGTTATTGGAGGAGTACAACACCACTTCATCCGCCTTGGCAGCCCCCGTACCCAAGCAGGAAAGCATGAGCAAAGCGGATAGATAAGGGAAACTGTTTTGCATGATTATTTCCTGTAATTTCAATAAAATTGCATGAAAATCATGGTATTTATCTTAGATTACGGTTCTGTTACACCCTACACCTACCCCCTGTTAAGCGTAGCCCTATCATGAGTTTTAATCATGCTTGAGAATGTTCCTCTGGTCCCCCTGCGCGTATTTGTCGCGGTGGGCCGACAAGGCAATTTCACCCGTGCAGCCCAAAGCCTGGGGATCACCCAAAGCGCAGTCAGCCGGCATATCGCCACCCTGGAAAAAGTCAGCAAGCAGGCCCTGTTCATTCGACGCGGCCCCTATATTGAGCTGACGGCAGCCGGCTTGCAGCTGTATGACACGGTCAAAGATGCCATGGCCACCCTGGAGATGGCCATTCAGCAAATCACCCATCAGCAGGATCAGCACGAACGGCTGCGAGTCCGCACCTCCATGCCCAGCTTTTCAATGACGGTGCTGGTGCCCATGCTTGGCCAGTTCACCGCCCAGCACCATATGCAAATTGATCTGATCACCAATCTGTCGCCACCCCGTCCTAATGAAGAGTTTGATGTGTTGATCAGCCGGGACTTGAGCCTGCCCGACAGCGAAAGCTGGGAGCTCATACGCGAAGAGCTGGTATGCGTGGCAGCACCCGCCTTGATCCAGCAACATAGCGGGCAGGCCTGGGAGCACTGGCCTATGGTGACCGCACGCTCACGACCAGACATGTTGGGTTTATGGGCTTTGGATCAGGGTATCGAGCCTTCGCGGCTGCTGATGAGCGCCACCTACGATCACCTGTTTTTCGCGATTGCCGGGGCCATTGCCGGCTCCGGATTTCTGGTTGTGCCGCGTTTACTGGTGATGGACCATCTACGCGATGGCGTTCTGCGGGAAGTCGGCCCTGGCCAAGTCGCCACAGGCGCGACCTACATGGCCTATGTCAACGCACAATCCCCCCAGCAAAGTGAGGCCCGCCAGTTTTGCCGATGGTTGAAAAGCAGCTTGCGACAACGCATTGCGCCTTGAGGCCATTCGCGTCATCTCGCTGATTCAGTCAAGCTCTGCGACGTCGCAGCTGACTGATCCAGCTATAGGCACTGACCAGGGTAATGCCCATCAACACCAGTAAAGCGCCCATCACAAAACGGGGTTCTATGGCCTCGCCCAGCAGGAAAGCGCCGAATAAAACACCGAACAAAGGGGTTGCGAAGGAAAACACCCCCAGGCGCGACGCCTGATAATTACGCAGCAACCAGAACCAGACCAGAAAGCTCAGGAAAGCCACCACCACGGACTGGAACACCAGGCTGGCGCCCAGCAAGCCGGACCAATTAATATCGGTTTGCCCGGTCACGACAGCGGCCACCATCAAAATCACAAAAGCGCTGAATAGCTGATACAGCAAGGCTTCCGAAGGCGGCACAGCAGACAGGCGCGTGCTGCGGATCAGTACGGTGGTAAAGCCCCACAAGGCTCCGGCTGCCAAGGCCATCAAGTCCCCGATCAACATGCGTCCCAGATTGGCCCCATCCATGCTGGCCGGGCCCAAAAAGGTAATGGCGATACCCGCCACCGCCAGCCCAATCCCTACCCATTGCAAGCGGGCCAGACGCTCGGACGGCAAGAGAATATGCAGGCCCAAAGCCGCAAACACGGGCGCGGTATATAAAAACACCACCACGTGCGCTGCGGAGGTAAAACGCAGGCTCTCACCCAGCAGCAAATACTCCAGCGCAAACAGCAAACCGGCCATCAACCCCGGCTTCCAGGCCCCTTCCGTGAAGGCCAGCTTGTGCGTGCGCACCAGAACCAGCAAAGCCACCAGCACACAGGCCACACCCGAGCGCAAACCGATCTGAAAAATAGGCGCCATGTCATTGGCCGTGGCCTTGAGCAAAATCTGCTGAAAGCTCCAGATCAGGCACAGGACCAGCATGGCACCGCTGGCCAACGCATCCAGCGGTTTACGTTCTTCGCTCATGGTTTTTTTATCCGAAAAATAGCGTGCTTTCCCCTATGACCGAACAGGGGCAGAGGGGGGGTGCAAAAAATGATTATCCGTGAAATTTCCCCGAATCAAAACGGGGCAAAACTTTCTTTACCCTCGGATAAGCCTTAATTGATATATCAAAAAGCCCTCCCTAGAATCATTTAAGCCTAAAAAACAGGAAAGGGCTTGGGAGACAGACATGACGCTTAGCAATACCGACCGGGTACGAATCGAACTGGAGCACCGCATTGCCAGCGGTGATCTGCCGCCGGGCAGCGCCATTGATGAATCCTTGCTGTGCACTTTTTTCCGGGTATCACGCACCCCGGTACGCGAAGCCTTGTTGCAGTTGGCAGCCACCGGACAAGTGCGCATTGCCCCCCGAGCCGGTATTTTTGTCACCCAGCACACCATTGAAGAGCTGGAAGAAATGCTGGAAACCCTGGCGCTGCTGGAAGGTGCCTGTACGCAACTGGCGGCCTACCGCATCAGCAATGCCCAGATTCGCGAACTGGAGCGTTTGCAAAAGCGCGGTGCCAAGGCCCTGCAGGAAAAAAGCCTGGCAGATTACGCCACGTACAACGCCGAATTGCACGCCCTGATCCACAGCATTGCCGGCAATACCTTCATGGTGCAGCAAATTGAACACCTGCGCCGTCTGACCAACCCTTACCGCCACCGCCATCTGGATCAGGAAAACCGCATGGAGCAGTCCTGGCATGAACATCAGGCACTGACCCAGGCCCTGGCCCAACGCGACGGCCCCAGCGCCATGCAGGCAGCGGCCAGCCATGTGCTGTCCGGAGCCGAATCCCTGCGCCGTGTCGCCCAGGCCCATCCCGAGAAATGGGAGTTCGACAAGCGCGAGCGCTATAGCTGGCTAAACGCCCAGCTCAACCCTTTAGCCGGGTTTTATATGCGGCACTGAATTAATAATTAGCTAAAAAAACTACCACTCATACCGAGGAGACTTTCTCATGTTTGCAAGCCGTTTCACACGGCGTGCGCTGGCTGCGCTCGCCCTGACATTAAGCCCTGTGGCCGCTTTACACGCTGCCGAACCCATTCGTCTGGTCGTGGGTTTTGCTCCCGGCGGCGGGGTCGACACCCTGGCCCGCGTCACCGCCCAGGCGCTAAGCAAAGAGCTGGATCGCACCGTGATTGTGGAAAACAAATCCGGCGCAGGTGGCACCATTTCTGCCGACTATGTGTCCAAGTCCCAGGCCGATGGCAACACCTTGCTGTTTGCCGATACTTCCTTGCTGGTCGCCCCCTATATTTACCCGGCGCTGCGCTACGACCTGCAACGTGACTTCACCCCTATCGGCATGGTGGGCCAGTCTGATCTGGCTCTGGCCGTTCCGGGTGACAGCCCTGTCAAAACCGTGGCCGAATTGATCGAAGCCATTCGCAAGGCACCTCCTCAAACAGAAACCTTCGCCTCGGTGGGCGTAGGCTCGGTGCACCATCTGGGCGGTGAACTGTTCGCCTTGCAGACCAAAACCGAACTGGTGCATGTACCCTATCGCGGCGGTGCACCGGCCAGCCAGGCTCTGGCATCCGGTGAAGTATCCATGTCCTTTGCCAGCCTGGCTTCCTCGATTGGCCTGGCCAACTCCGGCCGCATTCGTCTGCTTGCCACCTTGTCCGAACGCCGCTTCCCCGGCATGCCCGATCTGCCCAGCGTCGCGGAAACCATTCCTGGCTATAGCGTGACACCGTCGCTGTTCATGCTGGCCCCACAAAACGTGGACCCGGCTTTGATCGCCACCGTCAGCAAGGCATTGGAAAACAGCATGCAGCAAAAGCAAGTGCAGGATGCCTTTCTGGCCCAAGGTTCGGTCGCCGGCTATCAAGATGCCCAGGCCACCGAAAAATGGCTGGGTGAAGAAACAGAACGCTGGGCCAATGTCATCAAGACCGCCCAACTCGAATTTAAACAATGAAATAAGCAGCTACTGTTATGACGACTGACAACTCTGGCGCCCAGCGCCCCGTACTTGGCCTGATCGTGCCACCAGCCGCCGGTCTGGTGCCTCCGGAAGGCCCGGAAATGTACCCGGAAATCGACTTCATCGCCCAAGGTCTGGCGCTAAGTTCGGTGGACAAGGAAGGCTACGACCAGGTCATTGACCAGGTCGTTGAAGCCGCTCAAAAGCTGGCCGCCCGGGGCGCCCAAGCCGTGTCCTTGATGGGGACTTCGCTGAGCTTTTACCGCGGCTCGGACTTTAACGAGGAACTGGTGGCCCGCCTGCGTGAATCCACCGGCCTGCCTTGCTCCACCATGAGCCACGCCATTTTGCGCGGCCTGCAGGTCAGCGGCATCGAACGGGTTGCAGTGGCCTCGTCCTATATTGATGACGTGAACCAGCGCCTGGTCCGATTTCTGGGCCAGAACCAGGTCCAGGCCGTCTGCGCCTATGGACTGGGCGTTAACGACGTCACGGCCATGTCGAAAATCAGCACGCAGGAGCTGGTAGACCTGTGTCTGAAGACGTGGGACATCGCCCAAGAGCAGGCCCCCGGTCAGGCACAAGGTTTGCTGCTGTCTTGCGGCGGCCTGGTATCGCTGGAAGCTGTACGTCAGGTCGAGGACAAACTGGGCGTCACTGTCGTGTCCAGCTCGCCTGCTGGCTTCTGGGATCTGGTGGCGACAGCTGGCCTGGATTTATTTCCGCAGGGGATGGGACGACTGGCACAAGAGCGTCAAACCGCCTGATACCTCGATGTAGATAGCCCCTTGTCCGCAAACGCGGATAGGGGCACGTAACACACTATTTGCGCACACTAACGCCACGCAGATTGTGCCGCCCCACAGGCCGACGTGACCTGTTTGGCATCAAAACAAGGCAAAGGGCTGTCTCACCAAGGCTCGGGCTGGGCCACGTCCAGCTTATGTTGCTCATCGTACGTAGTCATGCCCCCCCAAAGGTTGGAACAGTCTCCAACTTCTGGGGGGCAAGCCAAGCTGGGTGTGGGACTTATTGTTCAGACCTCTGCAACATCAAAAGCGATGCGCCCGCAGCGCACTCAAGCGCGGCCCAACAAAATGCCTTCTCCCGTCCTGGTCGCCGGTCCGCTGACCGCCCCCAAGCAGAGCCGTTTTATCTAGGCTCGACCAGCGGACAAAAACCCCGCACGCGCCTGGGCTCCTTCTACACTGTCGCGGCAGACCAGCGCCTGATCAGCATCCATATAAATACCCAGTCGGTTCATGGCATTGGCGACCTGATTCACCGACTCCTTGGTCATGCGGATAATCGCCGCAGGCGACTCCGAAGCCCGCTTGGCCAAAGACTGTGCCACCGCCACGGCCTGACCAGGCTCGCAGACCTCATCCAGCAGGCCCCAGTCCAGCGCCTGTTCAGCACCGAAGCGTTCGGCCAGCAAGATGGCACGTTTGGTGCGAGCGGCACCCAGCATGTTCACCATGCGTGGAATGGCGCCCCAGCCCATGTTCAGGCCCACCTTGGCTTCAGGCAGATACAAGAAAGACGTCTGCGAGGCCACACGCCAATCGCAAGCCAGTGCCAAGGCAACCGAGCCACCTACGGCGGCGCCTTCAATGGCGGCAATGGTCAGCTGTGGCAGCTCTTCCCACAGGCGGCACAAGCGTGCACCGCGCTGAGCTACATCCCGACGCTCCAGCAAGCCAGCCTGCTCGTCGTTCCACTTTTGCGGGTCTTTCAGATCAATCCCGGCCGAGAAAATGTCCTTGGCCCCAGTCAGTACCACGGTGTGAATCTCCAGCGACAAGGCCAGATCCTGCGCCACCTGCGTCAGGGCCAGCAAAGTGTCCTGATCAATAGCATTACGGTTCACGCCGCGATCAAAGCGCACCAGCGCATGGTCGCCGGTCACCTTGACCGTCACACTGCGGCCATATTTGCGTTTCATGAATGTCTCCCCAAAGGTTCGGAAAAATCAGCTCTGCGAGCGATGGCTCCCATCACTGCGCGACAGGCGCGTGACGTAGCGGAATTCATAAGGTGGGTAAAAGCTGACCGCCACTTCCATGACCTTGCCCGCCAGATTGCGGAAGGTGCGGATAATCAGCAGCGCCGGATCGGAGTCCTCGTAACCCAGAAAGCGCGCGACATGCGGTGGAAAGCGCGAGGCGGAAATTTCCATCTCGATGGTCTCCACCACCTCGCCGCAATGCTCTTCCAGCAGTGGATACACACCGCCGGGCTGGGTAGAGATCAGGTCGGCCACCGCCTGGTATTCCTTGCGCAGATAAATATCTGTCCAGGAAATGCCGCGCTTGCTGCCCGGCACACTGCGGTAGGTTTCCACCTTCACCCAATCCGCCGGATCACCGTCCAGCGCGGTTTCAGGCGGCTGCTTATCCACACAAACCGCCTTTTTATGCACGTGCAGATCGGTAAATTCCAGATAGCGCTGCAACTGGTCCGTGGTATCCAGCGCCAGACCAAACTGCGGCTTGGGATGCTGACGTATCACGGTGGTACCGGCACGGCGACGCCGCTCGATCAAACCCAGATCGGTCAGCTTGCGTATGGCTTCACGCGCCGTGTGCCGACCGACCCCGTACATCTCGCACAGCTCCATCTCGGTGGGCAGCTTGGAACCGACGGGGTAATGGCCCGAACGGATCAGCTCCAACAAGCGATCGCTCATGTTCTGATACAGGGTTGGCTTGGCGCTGGACTGGGATTCGGTGTTTGCCATACGGTTTTCAGCTTAAAGAGACAGGCGGCGCATCGCAGCCAGGGTGTCGCGGGTGAACTGCTCAGGACATTCACTTTGGGGAAAATGCCCGATGCCCGGCCATTCTATATATTCCACCGGAACTTTGCCTTCTCGCAGCAGGCGTTCGACCTCTCTGGCGGACTCTGGCGGCACGGACCAGTCCTCGCTGCCTTCCACAATCACCACCGGGCAACGAATATCCTCCAGAATCTGCTCCATGCGAAAACCGCCAAAGGCACAGATATCCGCAAAGGCCACCGCCGGAATGCAACGACGGGCATCCGTCACCACTTCCAGCGCACGGGCCGGGTCGGACAGGGTGCCCATCAAGGTGCGGAAGGTCACTTCAAACCAGTCGCCCGGATTGATACGCGCCATCTCCAGAATGCGCGGGTTGTAGCCGGAGGACTTGACCACATTCACCGAAGCGCCATCGACCAGCACCAGTCCACGAATACGCTCGGGTGCCATGGCAGCGGCCTGGGCAACAACGCCCCCGCCCATGGAGTGCCCCATCAAGACCGGATTCTGGATACCCGCTGCATCCAGAAATTGCAGCAGATACTGGGCATTTTGCGGGGTGGCGTTATGAGGTCCACCCAATGGCATGCCGCTCTTGCCGTGACCGGGTAAATCCAGCGCATACACCGTGTAGAAGGGCGCAAAGTGGTCCAGCACATATTGCCAGGACAGGCTGTCCTGACTGGCGCCGTGCACCATCACCAAGGCAGGACCGGAACCGGCCAGATCGTAATAGGCGCGGATACCATCCGCAGTTGTCACATAAGGCATGCTCAGACCTCCAGCTCGCCCGTCAGACGGGTCAGGGCGTACAACAACATCCAGTTCTGCACGCAGGCGCGCAAATCGCCCCCCACCACCAGACGGTGCTGACGCACCAAACGGTTAAATGGAAAGCCCTGAGCCAAATCCGCAAAAGCAGCACTATCGCCTTCCAGCCAGAATGGCACCTCACGCGGGCCTGTGCCCGCCTGCACATCCTGTTCTGACACGGCCAGCCAACCATGCTCGCCGGTGTCGGTATTGCGCAGCGCCACGCAAACATCGGCCAGCACACTGTGCTGCCGTACAAAATCATCGGCGCGGGCGCGCTTGGCCCAGGCAGCCAGCACGGCAGGGTCAAACAGAGATAAAGAAGTCAGCATCAGACATACCTTTGTCGAAGAAGGAACTTCTGCACTTTGCCCGAAGAGGACTGGGGCAGGGAATCCACAATAAAGATGCGTTTGGGTACTTTAAAGCCGGACAGTTTTTCCCGACAAAACTCGCGCAGCACTTCCACATCCGGCTCACGGCCATTGGCAGGCACAATCGCAGCAACCAGCTCTTCGCCCCAATACTCGTGGGGCAGGCCAAAGGCGGCGGCCTCGCGCACATCGGTGTGGCTGGCCAGACAGTTTTCCACTTCCAGCGCGGCCACGTTTTCGCCGCCCGTCTTGATCATATCTTTGCTGCGGCCCATGAAATAGGCAAAGCCTTCATCGTCCACCCGAATCAAATCGCCAGTGTGCAGCCAGCCATCGGCATCCAACACCTGGGCGGTCAGCTCGGGCTGCCGCCAATAGCCTTTGAACACAGTCGGGCCACGCACCTGCATTTCGCCCGGCCCGCGCTGATCAGGCAGCACCTTGCCATCGGCATCAACCAGCCGATACTGCACATGCCGCCACAGGTAGCCGATGGAACCGGGATGCTCCAGAATCTCCTGCGTGTAGCGATTCTTGATGGTAGTGACACAGCTTTCCGTCATGCCAAAGCCCCAGCTGAATTCAGCATTGGGAAACACGGTTCGGATCAAGTCCTGACGCCACTGGCCCAAAGGCGCAGCCGCAGTTTGCACAAACTGGGCACCGGGCAGGGACAGCGCTTTGAACTCTGGGTGATCGGTCAAGCCCACCCACATGGCGGACAACAAAAACACATGCGTAGGCTGGTACAGACGCAGCGCGTCCATGACCGCATCGGCCTCGAAACGCGGCACCACATGCAAGCTGCCACCGGCATACAGAATGGGGCCATTCACCACCCCGAAACCGCCAATGTGAAACAAGGGTGTCGCCAGCAAGGAGCGGCTGTTGGCATCAATGCCCAGCTCCATGATGTAGTTCACCGCATTGGCCGACAGATTGCCATGTGTCAGCATGGCCCCCTTGGGGGCTGAGGTCGTACCCGAGGTGTACATGATGATGGCCACATCCTCATCCCCCACACGTCCAAAGCGATGCTGCACCGGATCATCCGCACGGTGATCGGGCAAGGACTCGGGCAGGTGTTCCAGCCACTGCACGGCACTGTTCAAACCGCCTTCAGACTCGATCTGCTCGCGCAAGGGACGGTAGGCCGGGTCCACAATACACACGGTAGGCTGGGCATCGTCCAGCAAGTAACGCAGTTCGGCGGCGCCGTAACGGGTGTTCACCGGCACCAGAGAAAAACCGCCTACGGCTGTGGCATGCAGCAAGGCCAGATAGTCGATGGAATTGGGCGTCATGATGGCCACCCGATCCCCCGGCTGTACGCCCAAACCTTTCAAATAAGCCGACAAGGCGCGCGCACGGGCGCAGAACTGGCCAAAGGACAAGGCCTGGCGCTCGTCCGAGACCGCTACCTTGTCGGGGTAGCGCTCGGCATTGAACATGGCGACCTGGTAAATATTAGGCATGATGCGAAGCCTCTGCGGCGTGGCCCAGATAGGCTGCTGCAATTTGGGGGTTATTCATGATGTCTTTGCTGTCGCCCGCCAGACTCAAGCGCCCGGTTTCCAGCACAACGGCATGGTTCGACAACTTCAGCGCCAGGCGAGCGTTCTGCTCCACCAGCACAATCGTGGTGCCGTCCTGGCTGATCTGACGAATCGCACGGGCCACTTCCAAGGTGACCGCCGGGGCCAGACCCAGGGAGGGTTCATCCAGCAAGAGCAGGCGGGGCCGGGACATCAAGGCACGGCCAATCGCACACATTTGCTGCTCGCCACCCGAGAGGTGGCGACCCTGGCTTTGCTCGCGCTCCAGCAGACGCGGGAAGTAGCCATAAATACGTTCCAGATCCACCGTAATGTCTACCTGATCGCGACGCAGATACGCCCCCATCAAGAGGTTCTCGCGTACCGTCAGTTCCGGGAACAGGCGACGGCCTTCAGGCGACAGGGCAATGCCCAGATTTACACGGCGTTCTGCGCTCAAGTTCTGGATAGGCTGGCCTTCCAGCAGGATTTCTCCCCCAGCAACCGGCACCAGACCGCTAATGGCTTTCATCAGGGTCGATTTACCCGCGCCATTGGCCCCGATCACGGCGCACACACTGGCCTCTTCCACCGCAAAACTGACCTTGTCCAAGGCCCGTACCGCGCCATAGGACACGCTCAAGTCCTTGATTTCCAGCATGGGCGCAGGCTTGCTGACCTTGGCAGCTTCCTGACCAGTTGTAGAGACCGAAGCCGAGTGTCCCGTCCCGTTTTGCGCAGCGCGGACCTCCACGGCTGGTTCCAGCCCAGGTTCCTTGTCCAGATCCGCACCCAGATAGGCTTCAATCACCCGCGGGTCCTGACGCACTTGTGCGGTCGGGCCTTCGGCCAGCAAACGACCGTTAACCAGCACCACCAGCTTTTGACACAGACGCATCACCAGGCCCATATCGTGCTCGACCACCACCACATCAATGCCACTGGCGTGGATGCGTTCAATCAGGTCGGCCATGGCCACGGTTTCCACCGGGTTCAGACCAGCAGCGGGCTCATCCATTAAAAGAAGGCGGGGCATGGCTGTCAGGGCCATGCCCACACCCAAAATCTTCTGCAAACCGTAGGCCAGCGAATCAGCCTGCTCATCGGCTACAGATTCCAGGCCAATCAAGGCCAAGGCTTGTTCTGCCTGTCGCGCCGCTTCCTGGCGGCCACGGCGTACACCCCAAGGGTTGAACAGCGACCAGGGCGAAGGAAACTGACGGAACAGAGCCGCGCGATACAGGTTTTCAAATACCGTGTGGCCTGCAAATACATGCGTCATCTGGAAGGTACGCACCAGACCCTGGCGCGCCAAGGACGCGGCCGGGCGACCCGTAATCGCGGCACCATCCATGGTGACTGCACCCGCGCTGGGCTTGGTCGCACCGGCAATCAGATTGAACAGCGTAGTTTTACCGGCTCCGTTGGGGCCGATCACGCCGGTAATCTGGCCGGGAGCCGTGCTGAAGGACACCTCGTCCACCGCGCGGATCCCACCAAAATGTCGGCTAAGACCCTGAACATTCAATTGCACGCTCATGCTGCCTCCTTGCGCGCGCCGCGCCACTTACGCCACAGACCCGCCAAACCTTGCGGCATGAACAAGAGCAGCAAAATCAAAGTCAGGCCATAGATCAGGCGCTGATACTGCTGCAAGTCGCGCAGCAACTCGGGCAGGGGGATCAGGATTGCGGCCCCCACCACGGCACCAGCCAGGGCACCCACACCACCCAGCACATTCATGATGACGGCATTTACCGCTGTCCAGAAACCGAAGGAATCAGGTGAGATATAGCCTTGGTAATGGGCATACAAGCTGCCTGTCCAGCCAGCAATCAGGGCGCTGAGCACAAATACGCTGACCCGAAAACGCAGCACATTCAATCCGCCCGAGCGCACCAGTTGTTCGCTCTGATGCAAAGAGTCCGCCACCATGCCCCATTCGCGGCGGTACAGGGCCCGCAGCACGAAATACACCACCAAGGCAAAGCTGACCGTCACCAGATAAACGCCGTAACGCCCTTCAGGAATCGGCAAGCTGGCTTGCAGGGCCGGAATCTGGCCAAAGCCGTTATTGCCGCCAAACAGTTCGTGGAACTCGATAAAGCACAGCACCACGGCTTCGCCCAGGGCGAAGGTCAAGAGTGCGAAATGCACACCCTTGATACGCATAAAAATAGGGCCGGTGATCACAGCTAATGCTGCCGTCAGCACTCCGGCGCCCAAAAACGCGGCTGGAAAGGACCAGCCATAATCTCGACTCAAAATGGCCGAGGCATACGCCCCCAGCCCGAACAAGGCACCATGCGCCAGCGAAAGCTGGCCGATGCGCAAAACCAGATTCATGCTCATGGCCAGGCAGGCGTACAGCGACACCATGATGGCCAGATGCAGGGCAAAGCGAGGCTGTCCGGCCCACACGGGCCAGCCCAGCAGCACCGCGACCACAACGGCATGCCAGACCCATTGCAGGGCGCCATCACGCGGATAGAAAGAAGCAGTTTTGATCGCGCTCATGACGATTTCCCCATCAAACCGCTGGGTTTGACCAGCAACACGGCCATCACGATCAGGAAGGACAACATGGTGGCCACGGTCGCGTTATAGAAGGTGGACGCCACGGCCTCGGTGACACTCAGAATCAGGGCGGCAACCACTGCACCGGGCAAGCTGCCCAGACCACCCAGAACCACAATAATGAAGGCTTTCACCACCACGGCTTCGCCCATATAGGGGTGCACGGTGTAGACCGGCGCCATCAGGGCACCCGACAAACCGGCCAGGCCGCAACTCAAGGCAAAGGTGAAGGCCATGATCTTCCAGGAACTGACGCCTTGCAGACGTGCCACTTCCCGATCCTGCGCCACCGCACGTATCGTCATGCCGATACGGGTACGCTCGATCAGAAAATAGAAGGCAGCCAGCGCCAGCACACTCATGCCCACAATCAGCAATTGATCCTTGGCGAAAAAGGCTTGGCCAATTTGCCAGGCACCTTCCACCGGACGGCGTACCGATTGCTCGTCCACCGAGAACAGCAGCGAGATCCCGGCCTGCAAGGTAATCGCCAAAGCCAGGGACATGATCATGCCGCCCATCTCGTCTCCCACAAAGCGACGGAACAGGCCACGTTCAGCCAGTAAACCCAGGAACCCCACCAGCACGGCAGCGGCCGCGATAGAGGGCAGGTAGGGCCAGCCAAACTGACCATAAAACACATACATGGCGTAAGCGCCCAGCATGTAGAACTCGCCGTGAGCGAAGTTCACCACCCGCAAGATGCCAAACACCAGCGTGAAACCCAGGGCTACCAGGGCGTACACGAAAGTGGACATCAAGGCGATGATGGCGATTTGCATTGCGATCTGCATAATTGCTAACCGTATCAAGGTGCACTCCACCGCCGTGGCGGAGTGCGTACTGAAACAAAACCGGTAATTAGCGGGCGTCGAACTTGTTGATGACCTTGGCCTTGCCATCCTCGATCACGCCCAGGTAGGCCGGGGTTGCGATCTGGTGGTTCACGCCATAGACATCCTTGCCGCCCCAGACAATCGCGCCTTGAATGCCGTCAAAGCTGCTATTGGCTTCAATGCGGGCACGCACGGCATCGGTATCGTCCACGGTGCCAGCTTCGTTAATGGCCTTGAACAGCAGGCGGGTGGCATCGTAGAAGTAGAAAACGAAGTCATCCATGCTGTTGCTGTGGACCTTGGCGTAAGCCTGGCTCAGCTTCTGGTAGGGCTCACTGGATGGGTCGGCCGACAGGTACACCAGGGTGCCCTGAGCGTTCTCTGCACCGGCAGACTTCACGGTTTCAGCCACGTTATTGCCGCCAAACTTGGTGAACTGGCCTTTGAAGCCCATTTCACGTGCCTGACGTATCACAATACCGGCCGGGCCAGGTGGCACCGTATCCAGTTCGATGAAGTCCACGTTCTTGGCCAGAATGCTGGTCAGCAAGGTGCGGAAATCGTTTTGCGAGCGCTCGAAGAACTTGGTTTCAGCCACGTCGTAACCGGCGTCCTTGTAAGCAGCGGTCTGGATCTTTTGCGTGCTCCAGCCGGTCGCATCGTTAGGCGACAAGATCGCCAGACGCTTCAGCTCGGGGCGTTCCTGCTTCAACCAGCCGATCAACTGACGGTTGTATTCGTACTGCGTAGGCAGCACGCGGAACATGTATTGCGTGTTCGCATCCAGCACTTCGGTCGAGTAGCTGTTGGACAGCATGATGACCTTGTTGCGCTCGGTAATCGGCTTCATGGCCATGACCGAAGCCGAGCCAATAGGGCCGATGATGTATTTCACTTCATCCTGATCGATCAGACGATTGGTGGCGGTTACCGCATCCGCTGCCTTGTAGTGGTCGTCGTAGGTCAGCACTTCGACCTTGTACTTCTTGTCGCCCACGGCCAATCCACCGGCCTGATTGATTTCATCCACGGCGATTTTCACGCCACCATCAATAGCCAGCCCCCAGGGCGCGCCTGGACCTGTCATGCCTCCTACCACACCCAGCTTGAGCGTTTGAGCCTGCGCACCCAGCGCGGCCACCATCCCTGCTGCTGCCAGTACACCCCGTATCCCGTTTTTCATGGACCTGCTCCTATTAATTGACCGGACATAATTGTTGTTTGATACGAACAATATAATAGGGAGCGGATACTTGTCTATGGAAATATGGATTGATAATGACCTTATAACCAGTGCCTACAAGGGGATAGACCCGAATTTAAGGGAAAACACCGACATGACCTGTCGGTTTATTTGTACGGACTTTAGTCTATATATTTATATGGAAAAGTCATGGCCTGGGCACGTATTTCGCTAGAGAGTGGAGTTGAAACGGCCTGCTCACAGACACCAAAAAGCCGCTTTCCATAACAGAAAGCGGCCCCGAGGTCCTGCCAGTTCACCCTATCAGGCGGCGGTTTGGCTGGCCTGAGTCTCCAATTGAGCAAAGAATACCTGCAAGCGATCCATGGCCTGCTCGATTTGCTCATACGAGGCAGAGCCAAAGCACAGGCGCAAGAAACCTTCACCTTGCGGACCGTAGAAGCTACCTGCCTCAACCACCACACGGGCTTCCTTCAGCAAGCGCTCAGCCAGTTCCTGCGAAGGCACACCCGTGGCACGTACATCGGCAAAGGCATAAATCGTGCCTTCCACCTGGGCGCAATTGACATTCGCCATGGCATTCAGACGTTGCAGCATCAGGCGGCGCTTGGCATCGTCGTCCGCAATCATCCCGCGCAGGGCTTCTTGCTGCCCGACCACTGCTTCCAGCGCGCCCGCCTGAATAAAGGTATTCACATGGGTGACATCGTTCGCGGTGATCTTCAACAAGCCGGGCATCAACCAGGCAGGCGCAGCCAGATACCCAATGCGCCAGCCATCCATGGCGTAGGACTTGGTGAAGGCAAACATGGACACGGTGCGTTCCTGCATGCCGGGCAGGGAGGCAATGCTGATGTGCTCGGCATCGTCATAGGTAATGTCCTCGTAGACTTCATCAGAGACCACGATCAGATCGTGCTTGATCGCCAATTGCGCCAGAGCTTCCAGCTCGCTGCGGCGATACACACGGCCCGTGGGGTTGGCCGGATTGACCAGCACCACCATACGGGTATGGGGCGTAATCGCCGCTTCGATGGCCTTCGCATCAATGGCAAAACCCTGTTCCTTGTTCAGCGGCACCAGCACCGGATGCGCCCCGGCCAGCTCGATTTTGCCTATATGTTGCGGGTAGTGCGGCGAGAGCAAAATCACCTCATCACCCTCGTCCAGAATGGCGAAGAAAGCGGCAAAGGAAGCATGCGTCAGCCCATTGGTGACCAGCACATCATCCGGCCCGACATCCAACTTGTTTTGCTTGCGCAGCTTGGCGGCCAAGGCTTCGCGCAAAGCGGGCACACCACGCAGATCGCTGTAATGCACCTCGCCGCGCATCAGGGCATCGGCTGCCGCCTGCTTGATCGCCACCGGCGTATCCGCGTCCGGGCGGCCAACTTCCAGATGAATCAGGTCCGAGGTATCGCCTTGCAGACGAGCCGCCTGCTCGTACATGCCAAAGGATTTTTGGGAGGTGCCGGTAATGCGTTTTGCTAGCTTCATGAAAAATTGTTCCTTCAGAATAAGACAGGCCCCAAGACCTGCCGGAAACCATCCCGCCCTAAGCAGCCAAGGACTGGATCACTTTGCCCAGAAAGGACTCGCAGGCGGCCAACTGCTCCAGGCTGACGTATTCATCAGCCTTGTGCGCCACGGTGATGGAGCCAGGCCCGCAGACAATGCTGGGCACGCCCGCTTCCTGGAAAAACGAGGCTTCGGTGCCATAGGCCACACGTTGTGCGGCGGACTCACCCAGCAAGGCCAACGCCATTTTTTTCAGCTCCTGGCTGTCTTCGTCATCCAGGGCAGGAATGCTGCCCAGACATTCGAATTCGATCGCCGCATCACCATGGCGTGCCTGCATGCGCGGCAAGACCTGCTCATAGGCAAAGCGGCGCAAATTGCCGATGAAGCCATCCGGGTCCACGCCAGGCAGATAGCGGTATTCAAAGGAGAACTCGCAATGGGCCGGGATAATATTCATGCCATTGCCACCGGAAATCGTGTTGGTGGAAATGGTGGAAAAGGGCACATCAAAGCCTTCAATGCGCTTGCCGACCTGGGCCTCTTCATCCGCCAGATGCTGAATGTGCGAAACCAGATTGGCGGCGTACTCGATTGCGTTCAGTCCGTGTGGTGTCAAAGAGGAATGGGCGGCGCAGCCTTTGACGCGGCAGCGATAAATGCGGCCGCCTTTATGGGCCGCCACAACGCGCATGCTGGTGGGTTCGCCCACAATGCAGCCGCTGGGCTGGATGCCGGCTTTACGCATTTCCTCGATCAGGCCGGGAATGCCCAGACAGCCCACTTCTTCGTCGTAGCTCAAGGCCAGATGCACGGGCTCGCGCAGTGTCATGGAACCCAGGCGTTGCGCCTGCGCCATAGCCACGCCGATAAAGCCTTTCATGTCGCAAGCGCCCCGGCCAAACAAACGACCATCACGAATCTGGGCCTGAAAAGGATCGCTGGACCATGCCTGCCCGTCGACTGGCACCACGTCTGTATGGCCAGACAAGACCACGCCCCCCGCCCCCTGGCCGAAGGTTGCCAGCAGATTGGCTTTGGAGCGCGATTCGTTGTAATCAAAACGCACTTGGGCACCCGCCGATTCGAGCCGGTTGGCGGCCCATTCAATCAATGCCAGATTGGAGTTTCTGCTTACCGTATCAAAGCCAATCAGGGACGAAACATGCTCGATCACCTGGGCCGAAGGGGCCTCCTGCCTGCTCATATGCCAGCTCCTTATTGCTATTATCCAAAACTGAATTCAGTTTATATAGCAGGTATATCGCTGTCAACAAGTCTAGGTGTTTGTACTAGAAATTCACTTTTTGTTTTTTATAAATCTGTTTAATTTCAACAAATTAATGAATTACAAAGTTGTTTTATACCTATAGCACTTATTGACCATCAAGTATGAAAATGAATATATTCACAAAAATGAGTTCAATTGAATTCACTTACTGCGATTACCAATAAGGACTATCATGAGACAACAATCGCGCCCCGCAGACCCGGTCCCCTCCAAGGCCGAGGATCTGCTTTTCGGCAAAATCCTCTGGCGGCTGATGCCCATCCTGTTCATCAGCTACATCGTTGCCTACATCGACCGCGTCAACGTGGGCTTTGCCAAGCTGCAAATGCTGCAAGACCTGAATTTTTCAGCCGAGGTCTATGGCCTGGGTTCGGGCATCTTCTTTGTGGGCTTTTTGTTGTTCGAGATCCCCAGCAACCTGTTGCTGTACCGCTTTGGTGCCCGCGCCTGGCTGACACGCATCATGGTCACCTGGGGCATCCTGTCCGTGTTGACCATGTTCGTCACCACTCCCACACAGTTCTATATCGTCCGCTTCTTGCTGGGCGTGGCGGAAGCCGGCTTTTTACCCGGCGTGGTGTATTACCTGGCGCAATGGTTCCCCCCACAACGCCAGGGCCGCGTCATGGCAACCTTGGTCACCGCCGCTGCGGCAGGCGGCATGATCGTAGGCCCGCTGTCTGGCTGGATCATGGATGTGTTTTCAGAGTCCCAACACCTGCATAACTGGCAATGGCTGTTCCTCTTACAGGGGCTGCCCGCAGTCTTTGTAGCGGCCTTGCTGTGGGCGACCTTGCCCAACCGTCCTGAAGACGCCAAATGGTTGAGCCAGGAAGAAAAAACCCTGCTGCACACCCTGAACCAGGACGCGCAACGCGAGCTGCCGCGCAAGGACAAGATTGCTGAAGTACTGGGCAAACCCAATGTGTGGTGGCTGGCCTGCGTGCTGCTGTCCCTGAACCTGGGCATTTATGCGGTGATCTTCTGGACGCCCACCATCATTCAGGAAGCCGGTATCAAGAACCTGACCCACATTGGCTATATTGCCGCCTTGCCCTATGCCGCCTCAGCCCTGGCCATGCTGATTCTGGGTCGTTCCTCCGACTACTTTGGGGAACGTCGCTGGCACTTGACCATTGCCTGCGCAGGTGGTGTTATCGGCCTGCTGATGACGGCCTTGGCACCGGACCCGACCTTGCGCATTATTGGCGTCATCATTGCCACAGCCATGTTCATTGGCGGCACACCTCTGGTCTGGGCCTTGGGCGGCAATTTCATGAGTGGCCGCGCCGCTGCAACCGGCTATGCCCTGATCAATGCAGTAGCAGCCTTGGGCGGCTTGTTTGGCCCCTATGCCATGGGTCTGGCGCAAGAGATGAGTGGCAGCACCAGCACCGCTGTATTGACCATTGCCGGTCTGGCCGTACTGGGTGGTTTGTGCGTCTTTGCCCTGCCATCTGCCCGCCAGCAAAACGCCCTGGATCAGGCCGCCAAACTGCATGCTGTCCCCAGCAAAGGCGGTGCCCAATGATGCGCCGTCACGTAAAAACCGCTTCGGCTGGCTGTGTTGGACTGGCTACGCTGATCGCCAGCTCCTGCGCCACGGCACAAACCGGCGACAACGTCACCTTGTACGGCATTCTGGATGCGGGCCTGACCTGGATCAGCAACGCCAACGGCCCCTCCAAAGCCACGCTGGATACCGGCGTCATGCAAGGCAACCGATTGGGTCTGCGTGGCTCAGAATCACTGGGCAATGGCATGAGCGCCATCTTCCAGCTGGAGAACGGCTTCTCCCTGGCGACCGGAGAAATGGGACAGGGCGGCGCCCTGTGGGGCCGCCAAGCCTGGGTTGGCCTGAAATCCGATTATCTGGGCAGCATCAAGCTGGGCAGACAATACGATTTCTTCACCGACACCCTGCAGGCTTTCTACACGCCCACCTGGTCGGCAGGCGGCTATTCGAACAGCCCCCTGGACAATGACCGCATGAGCGGCCAGCGGGTCAATCAATCGGTGAAATACGTAACGCCTTCCTTTGCCGGTGTTGAACTGGGTGCCATGTACGGCTTCCCGGAACGGCGCGAAGGGCAGGCCCAAACCGGACGCACCATCAGCTTTACGGCCAACTACAAGAACGGCAATTTTGCGACGGGCGCCGCTTATACCGAAGTGCAAGAAGCCAGCCTGGACATCAGCCCGCTTACCGGCGGTGGCGCACCCAATCGAGTCGGCGGCCGTTACCTGCGCGACTGGGGCATAGGAGCAAACTACGCCTTCGATAAAGTGACTATCTACGGTGTGTTTTCACAAGCCCTTTACGTGGCTCCCGATGGCCAGCAAAAGAACCATACCTTCCGCAACTATCAGCTGGGTTTTGCCTGGCGCGCGGCGCCCAATCTGGTACTGGGGCCGGGCTATGGGCTGACCACCCTGGGATCGAACAAATACCATCAACTGAACCTGACGGCCGACTACTTCCTGTCCAAGCGCACGGATATTTATACCCAGGCCATCATCCAGCACGCGCAAGGCGAGGGCGCGACGGCCAACGTGATCAGCATGCCCAGTTCCACGGGGCGTAACCAGACCTTGTTAAGGGTGGGGATACGAACCAAGTTCTAGGCACAAACCCGATCAGCGCAGCGGGGTCTGTACGATACAATCATCCATTCTTTTCTGATCGGTTTCGTATGGCGACTTCGACTGGTAAATCCACACAGGCAAGCAAGGCGGAAACGCTGGTAGACACCATTTACCGGGACACCCGCAAGCGTTTGAACGCGGGCGACTGGCACCCCGGCGACCGCCTGCTGGATTACGAATTGGCCGAGCGCTTTGGTTGCACCCGCATGCCCGTGCGCCAGGCCCTGCTGCGACTGGTCAACGAAGGTTTATTGAACAGCACCACACGGGGATTTCAGGTACCCGTGCTGACCGACGCCATGGTGCGCGACATCTTTGAATTGCGCCGCATTCTGGAACCGGCTGCCGCCGCACTGGCCGTCAACATCGCTGACCGCGATCAGCTCCATGCCGGTCTTAGCAAAGCCATTGATCTGGCCAAAGTAGCCATGGTGCACAAAGACGCCGCCCTGATGTTCAGCGCCAACGCCAGCTTTCGTCGGGCCTGGCTGCAATGCGTACACAACGAGCGCCTGCTGGACGCCATCGCCATGTCCGCCGACCACGCCAACCAGGTGCGTTTTGCCAATACCAGCGATACCGATAACTACCAGGCCACGGTAGAGGCGCTGGAAAAGCTGGGCAAAGCCCTGACCAGCGGGGACCCGGAATATGCGCGTACCGAGATGGTGGAGTTCCTGAAGCTGGCGGAGGCTTCGTATTTCTTGCGTAGGCAGCAGATGGATTTGCCTGCGACTTAAACTCCTGGAACAACTGCTACCTAATCCTGCGCGTCAGGATTCACCTCGTAACGTAGCCACCCCGCAATCACAGAACTACCACTGTTCCTGTCCTTGGGATGAGTGCGGCCTTCATTCACAGGCACCTCCACAAAATCAAAGGGACTCATCCCTTCAATACAGGCGACATTAACGCCATACTGCTCAGGATTGGAGCGGCGCTGATGAAAGGTGTAAATTCCGCAGCGCGAACAGAAGTAATGCTTGGCCTGACCAGTATTGAACTGATACAGCGTCAAGGCATCCTGGCCTTGCTCAACCTCAATATCAGCCAAGTTAGCCGAGACGGCCACCGCGCCACGCATACGACAGTAAGAACAATTACAGCGCCGAGCGGACCGCAAGCCATCGCTAAGCCGCAAATTAAAACGAACCGTGCCGCAATGACAGGCGGCTTGATAAATAGGGCGGGAGTCGGGGACAGAATCAATCATGGAGCGGGACTTTGAATAGGTGGTTCTGTAATCAATAGCGTTATGCTAAATCACACTACCCCTCATGGCGACAAAGAGCCTTTCCTGCATGATTTCGAACATAAGTTCGGACTACTCCGTTGCCTCTTTCAGCCTGCCCGGCCTACCATCAAGACGCTTCTGTTTTCGCTTTATTACTGACCAAGAGCCCGAACCATGCCCACCCTACGTCCCGCCCAACTTGCTGACATTGGCACGATTGGAGATATGTACGCCGAGCTATTTGCTCACATGCATCATTTGCAGCCGCACTACTACCTGCAAGCACGGCAGGACGAAGGCTTTATCCGGTCCATGATCGAGTCGGACCAGGCAGCCTTGTTTGTGGCCGAGAAGGACGATCAGGCGCTGGGTTTCATTATTGTTCAGCAGCAAAAGACCCCGCCGTACAACTGCATCACGCCGCATGACTTTGCCTATGTGATTGATCTTGTCGTGACAGAATCGGCACGAGGCATGGGACTGGGCAAGCTGCTGATGCAGACCGCCCAGGAGTGGGCACACGTGCGTGGACTGGACTACATCGAGCTGGGGGTCTTGAGCAATAATCGGGGCGCTATCGCTCTGTATGAGCAGCTGGGCTATGAACACAACACCAGCATCATGCGCAAGGCGCTTGAATAAGGCAGGACACCGCGCCACCAGCCACTTTGACAATTGATTCAGGTACAAAAAAGCGCTCAAACAGAATGTGTTTGAGCGCTTTTTTTGTCTGGTTTCCCAATGTCAGGACATCAAAGCCTTGGGCTTGCTATACCTTTGACTTATCAAATCCAGAACCAAGGGCCAGGAGTTCAGCCTTCTTCTACAAACTGCTGCACCTCGGCAGGCGTTAAGTAGCGCGACTCGCCTGGCTCCAGGCTGTCGTCCAGGGACAGAGAGCCAATGCGCTCGCGATGCAAGGTCTGAACCAGATTCCCCAGGGAAGCAAACATACGCTTCACCTGATGGTATTTCCCTTCCTGGATGGTTAGCCTTGCGGTACGTTCATCAATGCGTTCCAGCACGGCTGGCAGCGTCGGCTTATCCTCGCCATTCAACAAGATACCGGCCTTGAACAGTTCTTCTGCATTATCAGGCAAAGGCTCTGCCAAGGTCGCCACGTAGACCTTATCGCATTGATGGCGGGGCGAAATAATACGATGCGTCCACTGGCCATCATCCGTAATCAAAATCAGGCCGGTAGTATCCACATCCAATCGACCGACGGTGTGCAAGCGCTCGCGCTTTTCTACATCGATCAGCATCATCACAGACGGGTAAGCACTATTTTTTAGGCTGCACTCGTAACCAGCAGGCTTGTTGAGCATGATGTAACGCAGGCCAATCAGGGCAAGCGGCTCATCATCCCAGCACACTACATCACCCTCTTGTACAACGTGAGTGCCTTTGGTCACTACCTCGCCATTGACGGTGATTTCTCCGCTTTTAAGCACTTTACGCGCGTCTGAGCGACTCAGATCCGTGCTCTCACCAAGAAACTTGTCCAGTCGCATTTCATTTCCAAACAAAGAATTATTGAATAATTTACAGCGTCTTTACGATCGACCAAAAGGCCTCGCAAGGCCGACGCCAAGTGCCACCATCAGATCCCCACGCCCCTTCTTTTAGTTCGTTCTGAAGCAGGGTGTATCACTGCAAGTAGACCACATCAGCTTGATTCCGCACCTTTCCATTCCTGGCGCGTGACGCCATTGCCACCAACCCACCTGGCAATTGATCAGTCAGTGTCTACTGACAAAAATTAATTGAGCCTGCCCAAAGACGCTGAATCTTTAAGACTCAGAGCTCATCCGTCATCACCAAAAAAATGAGCCCCAGCAAGAACGCCGGAGCCCATTTTTCTTATCCGCATCACTGCGAGGTTTTTCACAAATTTCTGAGATCAGTTTTCATCAAACCGAACAGCTTTCAGGAACTGTGAACACCGACAGCCTTAAATATCCAGGTTCCCCGCCTGCAAGGCATGGGATTCGATAAAGGCACGACGTGGCTCAACGTGATCACCCATCAGCGTGGTGAAGATCTGATCCGCATCGATGGCATCAGCGATCTGCACACGCAGCAAACGACGTACGGTGGGGTCCATGGTGGTTTCCCACAGCTGGCTGGGGTTCATCTCACCCAGACCTTTGTAGCGCTGCTTGCTAAGCCCGCGTTCGGCTTCGGTCAACAGCCATTGCATGACTTCACGGAAATCATCCACGGCGGTTTCACGACGCTTCTCGCCTTCACCACGAGCCACCATGGCGCCATCACCGATCAGACCGGCAAAGGTCTCGCCAGCGCGGGCCAGAGTTTGGTGATCGCCACCACGCACGAAGTTGCGGTCAAACACCGTGACACGGATGTTGCCATGGTGCAGACGCTGCACCACCACACGCCAGGATTCGCTCCCTTCATCAAAGGCAGCAAAGACTTTAACGACGGTGGGGGCAGCTTCGTCGAACAGCGCCTTCTCCAAATCCTGAGCAGTTTGTTCGGCTGCTTCCTGCGTGTCCAAGTTCAACTTCACGCCTTCAGCCAACGCTGACAGGGCATCACCGTCCATATGACGCGACAGACGCTCAATCACGGCCTTGGCCTTCACGTAGCGATGGGCGTAGTCGGACAGGGCTTCGCCTGTGATAGGAGCTGCGCCTTCGGATGGTGTCAGCACTGCATCGCGCAGTGCCAGCTTCAACATGAATTCCGCTTCCTCGGCCTCGTCCTTCAGGTACATCTCTTCACGCCCAACCTTCACCTTGAACAAAGGTGGCTGAGCAATATAGACATAGCCACGCTCGATCAGCTCGGGCATCTGACGGTACAGCAGCGTCAGCAGCAGGGTACGAATGTGAGCACCGTCCACGTCCGCGTCAGTCATGATGATGATGCGGTGGTAGCGCAGTTTGTCGATATCAAAGTCCGGGCCGATGCTGGTACCCAGGGCGGTGATCAGGGTCGTGATCTGCTCGCTGGAAATCAGACGGTCGAAACGGGCTTTTTCTACGTTCAGCACCTTGCCGCGCAACGGCAGAATGGCCTGGAATTTACGGTCCCGGCCTTGCTTGGCCGAGCCGCCTGCGGAGTCACCCTCCACAATGTACAGTTCGCACAGGGCGGGATCTTTTTCCTGACAGTCGGCCAACTTGCCGGGCAAGCCAGCGCCTTCCAGCACGCTCTTGCGGCGGGTCATCTCGCGGGCTTTACGAGCCGCTTCACGGGCACGGGCTGCTTCCACGATCTTGCCGCACAAGGCCTTGGCGTCGTTCGGATTTTCCAACAGCCAAGTTTCCAGGGTGCGGGCCACGGCTTCTTCCACGGCGGGACGCACTTCGCTGGACACCAGCTTGTCTTTGGTCTGGCTGCTGAACTTGGGCTCGGGCACCTTCACCGACAGCACGCAGACTAGGCCTTCACGCATGTCGTCACCGGAGGTGTCGACCTTGGCTTTCTTGGCCAGTTCGTTGTCGGCAATGTACTTGTTCAGCACGCGGGTCATGGCCGCACGCAGACCGGTCAGGTGGGAACCACCGTCGCGCTGGGGAATATTGTTAGTGAAACACAGCACGGTTTCGGCGTAGCTGTCGTTCCACTGCATGGCCACTTCAACCGATACTGGCGTACCGCCGGCATTGGACTCGGTTGCCACGCTGAACACGTTAGGGTGCAGCGGGGTCTTGTTGCGGTTGATGAAGTCCACAAAACCTTTGACGCCGCCCAGGAAGGCAAAGTCTTCTTCCTTGCCCTGAATCTCGTCAACCAGGCGAATCTTCACGCCATTGTTCAGGAAGGACAGCTCGCGCAGGCGCTTGGCCAGAATTTCGTGGTGGTATTCGATATTGCTGAAAATTTCCACGTCGGCCAGGTAACGCACGCAGGTACCCGTGCGGCCTTCTGCAGGACCGGTCACCGCCAGGGGCGCAGTGCGCTCGCCACGGCGGAACTCGACCTGGTGTTCGTTGCCATTGCGCCAGATGGTCAGCAACAGCCATTCGGACAGGGCGTTCACACAAGACACACCCACACCGTGCAAACCGCCAGATACCTTGTAGGAGTTCTGGTCGAATTTACCGCCGGCGTGCAGTTCGGTCATGACGATTTCAGCGGCGCTGCGCTGGTGTTCGTCGTCCTTGTGGATATCGGTTGGAATACCGCGGCCGTTATCGCACACCGAAATGCTGTTGTCGGAGTGGATGGTGACGACGATATCGTCGCAATGACCGGCCAAGGCCTCATCAATCGCGTTATCCACCACCTCGAAAACCATGTGGTGCAGGCCGGTGCCATCGGAGGTGTCCCCGATGTACATGCCTGGACGCTTGCGCACGGCCTCCAGGCCTTTGAGCATTTTGATGGAATCAGCGCCGTAATCGGCTGGCTGGGTGGTCGTGGTTTGATCGGTCATAGCATAAAACCTTGTAATAGCCTGTCTGCTTCAAGCGGGTATGGCCCGGCGGGCCATACCGGTCAAACATGCTGCATTAAATGCGCATCGGCATGACCACGTACTTGAAGTCTTCTTGCTCGGGCAGCGTCATCAACACAGAGGCGTTGGCATCGGGCTGCACAGACCAGCGGACGGTTTCGTCCTTGATGCTGGCCAACACATCGAGCAGGTAGCTGACGTTAAAACCAACGTCCAGACTTTCGTGTTCATAATCAATATCCAGCTCTTCAACGGCTTCTTCCTGCTCGGCATTGGAAGCAGAAATCTTCAGCTGGTTTTGCGACAGTTGCAGTCGCACGCCACGCAGTTTGTCGGTGGTCAGAATGGCAGCACGTTGCAAACTGCCTTGCAGCACTTCACGGCTGACATCGAAGTGGCGGGTGTAGTTGGAAGGAATCACACGAGCAAAGTCGGGGAATTTGCCTTCAACCAGTTTGGAGACCAGCTCCACATCGCCAAAGCGGAAACGAATCTGACGGCTGGACACGTCAATATTGACCAGATCGTCGGTATCGCCCAGCAAACGCTGCATTTCCAGCACAGTCTTGCGCGGCACGATGATGTCGTGACGCTCCTGCACCCCGTCAATTGCGGTGGCATTATGAGCCAGACGGTGACCGTCCGTGGTAACCGTACGTACCAGGCCGGGTTCAAACACCAGCAACATACCGTTCAGGTAGTAGCGAATGTCTTGCTGCGCCATGGCAAAGTGCACCGTGTTGAACAGGTGCTTCAAGGTGCGCTGGGGCATGCTCAAGGACACGTCCCACTGCTCTGGCATGTTCAGCACTGGAAAATCAGCGGCTTCCAGAGTCTGCAACTGAAAGCGGCTCTTGCCGGACTGGATGGTCAGCTTGCCGCTGTCCAGGCCCAGGCGCACATCGCCAAAGTCGGGCAGGGCTTTCAGAATGTCCAGCAGCTTGCGGGCCGCCACCGTGGTGGCCGCATTGTCCTCACCCACGCCAAAGTCGGCATTGGTGGTGATCTGCACTTCCAGGTCGGTTGCCAGGAAAGAGACATCAGAGCCGTTTTTACGCAGCAGGATGTTGGCCAGAATCGGCAAAGTATGGCGGCGCTCCACAATGCCAACTACTGTGGATAAGGGCTTTAGCAATGCGTCGCGGGTAGCTTGAACGAGTTGCATGGTCATCCTTTGAGAGTTTGTTCCAGTACGTGTAATGCGTGATTCAGTTCGGCTTGCTTGGTGCGTGCATCCGAGATTTTGCGCACCGCGTGCAGCACCGTAGTGTGGTCCCTACCACCGAAAAGATCGCCAATTTCCGGCAAACTCTTTTGGGTCAGTTCCTTGGCCAGATACATGGCCACCTGGCGCGGCATGGCGATATTGGCGGGGCGGCGCTTGGAGTACATATCCGCGACCTTGATTTTATAAAAATCGGCCACGGTTTTCTGAATATTTTCCACTGTGATCTGCCCATTGGAGACCGACAGCAAATCCTTCAGTGCATCCTTGCACACTTCCACCGTCAAGACATCGCGGCCATGGAAACGCGCGTAGGCCGAAACCTTGCGCAGCGCCCCTTCCAGCTCGCGCACGTTGCTGCGCAGATGCTTGGCAATGAAGAAGGCCACTTCTTCGGGCATGGCAATGCCTTCGGCCTGAGCCTTGCGCAACAAGATCGCCACGCGCATTTCCAGCTCGGGCGGCTCGATGGCCACGGTCAGGCCGGAGTCAAAGCGCGAAATCAGGCGGCTATCAATATTGGCCAGCTCTTTGGGATAGGTATCCGAGGTGATGATGATCTGCTTGCGCTGAGCCACCATCGCTTCAAAGGCGTAGAAAAACTCTTCCTGCGTACGGTTCTTGCCGGCGAAAAACTGAATATCGTCAATCAGCAGCAAGTCCAGCGAATGGTAGTAGCGCTTGAACTCGTCAAACGCCTTGCGCTGATACGCCTTGACCACGTCCGACACGTATTGGTCAGCATGGACGTAACGTACCCGCACACCATTGCCATTGGCGACCAGCGCATTGCCGATCGCGTGAATCAGGTGGGTCTTGCCCAAACCCACACCGCCATACAGAAAGAGTGGGTTATAGGAGACACCGGGGTTCTCGGCCACCTGCAAGGCCGCTGCGCGTGCCAGCTGGTTGGCTTTACCCGTCACGAAGTTGTCGAAAGTCAGTTCGGCGTTCAGGCGCGAACGATCCTGTACCGCATCCACCACCGCCGTCATGGCCGGGTTGGCAACGGGCGGGGCCAGGTTTTCACCGGCGGGGCTGCCTGCAGGCGCAGGAGCGGCACGATCGGCCAGGGCGCGACGCGGCGCCGCGCTGGCCGAAGGCAGCTCGAACTGAACCGTAACGGGACATTCGTAGAAATCCGAAGCCAGTTCCTCGATACGAGTGGCGAAATTCTTGCGGACCCAATCCAGTTTGAAACGATTAGGAGCAGAAACGCGCAACACCCCGGCTTCGCTGTCGAAGTCCAGGGGAACCAGTGGACGTATCCACGCACTTATTTGTTGGGGGGGAAGCTCCTGCTCCAATTTCTGAACGCAGGACTGCCAGAATTCATTCATCGGTCATCACTTCTGTAAACCTCGATTCTACCCTGAGCTGTGCCAAGTTATCCACAGGCTAACAAATTTAGTTGCGTAATATCGGGCTAAATAATTGACACAACAGAAAGAATTTGCTGAAATGACGGGCTTAACACGATTTTCTGTTGCCAGATCCCAAGCGTTTGCGCTGTCGGGGTGGAGATTTTCTGCGATTTCTGGCGGCTCATTTTTTTGGATACACCATGAAACGCACCTACCAACCCTCTGTTACCCGTCGCAAGCGTACCCACGGTTTTCGCGTTCGCATGAAAACTCGCGGTGGCCGCGCTGTTTTGAACGCACGTCGCGCTAAAGGTCGCAAACGTCTGGCTGTATAAGCCATGTCGGGATGCGGGGCCCAGGGTGATGGATCTATTATCTAAAGCCCGACTCCCACGATACGCATCATGCGTGCCTCCTTTCCAGCTACGGCTCGCTTACATAGCCCCACCGAATACGCACAGTCTCTTAAAGGGCAACGCGTAGGTCGCGGGGCTTTGTTCGTGGTCACTCGCTCTCGTGGCGAAGATCCACACCAGACCGAAGGCGCCCGTCTGGGACTGATCGTCCCCAAGCGCTTTGCCAACCGCGCCGTCACCCGCAACACCATCAAGCGTATCTTGCGCGAAACCTTCCGCCACAAACGTGAAGGCTTGCCCAATGCCGCCTATGTCTTTAGGCTGCACAGCAAGGTACCCCAGGTGTCGCTGACTGCCCTGAAGCAACTGGTTCGCACCGAGGCCGACACCTTGTTCTCCAAGGTACGGCCATGATGCGCAAACTGGCTTCGGCACCGATCCGCTTTTACCAGTTTTTTCTGAGTCCCTGGATCGGTAGAAACTGCCGCTTTACTCCCAGCTGCTCCAACTATGCCTTGCAGGCCATTGAAATTCATGGCCCGCTCAAAGGGCTATGGCTTGGTGGTGTACGCATCTGCCGCTGCAATCCCTGGTGCAAGGGAGGGCATGATCCTGTGCCCGCTCGCACGCCCGAAGACCGCAACACTTTCTAAAATCGTCCTGGTCTGCGCCTTGTTTTTCAAGGCAACCCCCTGTTTGCTGACCAGCTACGTTAAACTGCTAAGCTTTTGCTCAGCTTTATAAATGTGATACAGGCGCTATGGATATCCGACGCACCATCCTATGGATGATCTTCTCCTTTGCACTGCTGCTGCTGTGGAACAACTGGCAGGAATATAACGGCAAACCATCGCTGTTCGCTTCCACCCCAGCCACCACACAAGCGCCAGCAGCCTCCGACGAACCTGCCGCAAACGGTGGTGTTCCCGCTGCTCAAGAGCCGACTGCGTCTGCTGCCTTGCCCTCGAGCAACAGCGCGGTGTCTGCCACAGCGCAAACTATCGACATCACAACAGACGTCTACAAGCTGGGCTTTAGCACCGAAGGTGCCCAGCTGATCAAGGCCGAGCTGTTGAAGTACGGTTCGCCCGAGAACCCCGAGCAGCCCATGGTGCTGCTGGATAACTCGCCTGCCTCCACCTACCTGGCCCAGTCCG
This sequence comes from Alcaligenes phenolicus, assembly GCF_032063905.1. Taxonomy (NCBI): domain Bacteria; kingdom Pseudomonadati; phylum Pseudomonadota; class Betaproteobacteria; order Burkholderiales; family Alcaligenaceae; genus Alcaligenes; species Alcaligenes phenolicus. The sequence continues at coordinate 25,542 of NZ_DAMBOE010000005.1, read as the reverse complement.
GTATTGTGGGTGCCTCTGGCCAGAACCTGCCCAACCACCTGACCCCGTTCACCCTGGTCTCGAGCCAGCGCAACATGACGGGCGATACGCTGGATGTGGTGTTTGAGGCCACCTCGGACGACGTGAAAGTCACCAAGACCTACACGCTGCACAAGGGCCGTTACGACATCCAGGTTCGTCACGACATCCAGAACAATACCGGCGCCGCGATTGACCCGCGCCTGTACCTGCAACTGACTCGCGACGGCAACAACCCACCCGACTCTTCCCGCCTGTACAGCACCTTTACCGGTCCTGTGGTTTACTCCAGCGGCGACAAGTTCCAGAAAATCACCTTCTCGGACATCGACAAGAACAAGGCCACCTACGCGCGCAGCGTGGATAACGGCTGGATCGGCATGGTGCAGCATTACTTTGCAACCGCCTGGGTTCCTGCCCAGGATCTGCAACGCACCAACGAAATCCTGAAACTGGGCAACAATCTGTACGCCGTGCGCACGCTGGAATCGGTCGGTTCGATTGCTGCTGGCCAGAGCAAGGCTGTGGACGCATCCCTGTGGGTAGGCCCGCAAGACCAGAAAGCCATGTCGCAACTGGCTACCGGTCTGGACCTGGTTGTGGACTACGGCTGGCTGACCATCATCTCCAAGCCGCTGTTCAAGCTGCTGACCTGGCTGCATTCCCTGCTGGGTAACTGGGGCTGGGCCATTGTGGCGCTGACTGTGCTGATCAAGCTGGTGTTCTTCCCGCTGTCGGCCGCCAGCTACCGCTCCATGGCCAAGATGAAGCAATTTGCGCCACGCATGCAAGCCCTGCGCGAGAAGTTCGGTGACGACAAGGCCAAGCTGAACGCTGCCATGATGGAGATGTACCGCACCGAGAAGATCAACCCGCTGGGTGGCTGTTTGCCCATGCTGGTTCAGATCCCTGTGTTCATTGCGCTGTACTGGGTGCTGCTGGGCAGCGTCGAGATGCGCGGTGCACCCTGGATTCTGTGGATTCACGACTTGGCCGCACGCGACCCATGGATGATTCTGCCCGCCATCATGATGGGTACCATGTTCCTGCAGATCAAGCTGAACCCCACTCCGCCTGATCCAATGCAAGCCAAAGTCATGATGCTGATGCCCCTGGTCTTTGGTGGCATGATGTTCTTCTTCCCCGCCGGTCTGGTTCTGTACTGGTGCGTGAACAACATCCTGTCCATCGCCCAGCAGCGCTACATCATGGTGCAAATCGAAAAGAACAGCGCGAAAGCAGCCAACAGCTAATTCGCTCTGACACAAAAAACCCCGCTACGTTTAGCGGGGTTTTTTTTGCCCGTTACCTGCCAGTTCACTCGGAACGATCCTGCCCAACATCGCTAAAGGCCCGTATTTACAAACATTTATTAACTTTTCAGATTCTGTTCATAGAAATTTCATGCGCAGCGTTTCTACTTACCGCTATGATCGGGATGAAAACTGTCCTAATAGCAAAAAACTATTCGTTCGCTAAAATCATTTTATTTAACTATTTCGACCAAGGCAAGTAGACTGATCTCAACTTCTTAAAACGACCCGCCCCCCTCGGTTCGGGTCAGCTTCAACGGAGAAACACAATGAGCAACAAAACCCTGACGACCGCCGCTGGCCGCCCTGTTGAGGAGAACCAGAACTCCATGACGGCAGGCCCTCGTGGTCCCGTCCTGATGCAGGATTATTGGCTGCTGGAGAAGCTGGCTCACTTTGACCGAGAACGCATCCCGGAGCGTGTCGTACACGCCAAAGGCTCGGGCGCTTTCGGTACCTTTACCGTCACGCACGACATCACGCAGTACAGCATGGCCAAGGTCTTCAAGCCAGGCAGCAAGACACCCGTTTTCTTACGTTTTTCCACCGTAGCTGGTGAAGCAGGAGCCGCCGATGCAGAACGCGACGTTCGAGGATTTGCCCTCAAATTCTATACAGAAGACGGAAACTGGGACCTCGTGGGCAATAACACTCCTGTCTTCTTTATACGGGATCCACTGAAGTTCCCCGACTTCATCCACACACAGAAACGCGACCCGCGCAGCCACCTGCGCAATATGAGCGCCGCCTGGGATTTCTGGTCCTTGTCGCCCGAATCCTTGCACCAGGTCACCATCTTGATGAGCGACCGCGGTTTGCCCTGTAACCTGCGCCAGCAGCACGGCTTCGGTTCGCACACCTACAGCCTGATCAACGACAAGGGCGAGCGCCACTGGGTGAAGTTCCACTTCAAATCCCAGCAAGGCATTGCCAACTACACCAATGAAGAGGCCGCCAAAGTCGTGGGCCAGGACCGTGAAAGCTCACAGCGCGATCTGTACGAGAACATTGAAAAGGGCAACTTCCCACGCTGGGCGCTGCGCATTCAGATCATGACCGAAGAGCAGGCACGCAACTACCACATCAACCCCTTTGACGTGACCAAGGTCTGGCCACACGGCGACTTCCCGCTGATCGATGTGGGCATGCTGGAGCTGAACGAGAACCCCACCAACTACTTCGCCCAAGTGGAGCAAGCCGCCTTTACGCCGGCCAACCTGGTGCCCGGTATTGGTCACTCGCCCGACCGCATGCTGCAAGGTCGTATCTTTTCCTACGGCGACACCCAGCGTTACCGTCTGGGCGTGAACCACGGGCTGCTGCCAGTGAACGCACCGCGTTGTCCATTCCACAGCTACCACCGCGATGGCGCCATGCGTACTGGCGACAATAACGGCGGCACGATCAACTACGAGCCCAACAGCCAGGGTGAATGGCAACAGGCTCCCCGTAGCGAACCGCCTCTGGCGCTGGACGGCCAGCCGGCAGATCACTGGGATCACCGTGTAGATGATGATTACTACTCGCAGCCCGGCAATCTGTTCCGCCTGTTCAACGACGAGGAAAAGCAGCGTCTGTTCAGCAATATCGCCGACGCCATGGCGGGTGTTCCCAAGGAAATCATCGAGCGTCAGCTGGGCCACTTCACCAAGGCAGACCCTGCCTACGGTGCAGGTGTCAAAGCAGAACTGACAAAACGCGGTCAGCTTTAAACCCTGACCCGCCTTGTAAAGCCATAAAAAGTTCGGCCCCCACTCTACAATCGGGGGGCCGATTTTTTTTGCACTGGCCCTGCGTTTTCCTACCGAGCCCTACTATGAAATTTGGCTACACCATCATCTACGTTCCCGACGTCGGCCAGGCACTGGATTACTTTAACCGTGCGTTTGGTTTGACCACCAAAATGCTGCATGAAACCGGCTTGTACGGTGAGCTGGAAACTGGCCAAACCACCTTGGCCTTTGCGGGGGAAATGCTGGCCTACATGAACTACCCCAAAGGGCATTTGTCGACTCACGCATCCGACGTGCCACTAGCCATTGAAATCGCCCTGGTCTGCGACGATGTGCCCGCAGCTCATGCCAAGGCACTGGCGGAAGGGGGCACGGAACTGGCACCACCACAGAACAAGCCATGGGGGCAGATGGTGTCTTATGTGCAGACGCCAGAGCGGGTTGTGGTGGAGTTGTGTACGCCGGTTAAATAAGTTTGTGCTGGATCCGGGATATGCATTCCGTGCACCTCAAGAGCAATCTGACAGGGGCTTGTCCTGGTCTTGCTGACATAGACTTCTTCAGAGCGGTTAGAAAACTACATGTATAAGCAAAAACGCCCCACACTCAAACTTGCGGGGCGTTTTTCCACATCCTTGAGTTTTACTGCTGCAAATACCCCGATTCCTTGATGATGGGTCCCCAGGTATCCAGATCATCCTGAACAATGCGGGACAGTTCCTGAGCATCGCCCGACTCGGGTCTGAAGCCGATCGGCACAATCGCGCTTTCAATGCGTGGCAGCTTGGCCACTTCATTGAAGGCATCCTGGAACTGTTTGACCATCTCCGGCTCCATGCCCAGCGGGGCAAAAATCCCCATCCAGCCCGACGCCTTCAGATCGCCATAGCCCATTTCTGCAAAGGTGGGCACGTCTTTCAAGATAGGCAGACGTTCCACGCCGGTAATCCCCAGCACCCGCACCGAACCGGCGGCAACGTGTTCGGTAATCATGCCCACCGCATCCACACCAGCGGGAATATGGTCACCCAGCAGGTCGTTGATCAGAGGGGCTCCCCCTTTATAAGGCACGGGAGACATCTGGATATCGTTCTTCTTGGCGATGCTGTAGCCAATGAACTGGGGGGCGCTGCCGGGGGCAGGAATGCCATAGTGGCCGTACTTTTCCGGTTCTTTGCGCACCAGCTCCACGTACTCCTGCAAGGTATTGGCAGGCGTGGTTTTACCCACCACAAAGATATGTTCGAACTTGGCGATCACGGCCACCGGCGCAAAGTCCTTTATTGGGTCGTAGCTGACCGTTTTTACGGTCAGGGGCAGGGTAGTCATCATGTGATTATTGGCGACCAACAGCACCGAGCCATCGGTAGGCGAGCGCAAAAAACCTTGAGCAGCAACCTGCCCGCCCGCGCCTGCGCGGTTATCCACAACCACATTCACACCCAGCTTTTCACGCAATTGCTCGGCATACACCCGCGCGACGGCATCCGCTGTTCCTCCGGCCGGATAACCTACGACCAAACGTATGGTGTCCGGCAATTTGCTGGCAACAGACATGCCCGTTGCCAATGCCAACGCCGTTCCCAGCAAAACCTGCGCCCATTTCTTTTTCATTACTTGTCTCCCTACCTCTTGATGACGCTATTAAAGTTCTACTACTCGTCCATTCCCTTGTGCGGCATGACGGCTTAACAAGGCGGCTGCCGTCAATACGTCCTCGAATGCCAAGCCCAAGGATTTAAAAATCGTGATTTCTTCATTGTTGATACGGCCTGCGGCTTGCCCCTCCAGAACGGCACCCAGCTCGTTCAGCTCGGTATCCGCCGACAAGTAGCCCTGCTTGCACGCATTCAAGAACTCGCCCGACTCGTTACGAGTGGATTGCGCACGGTCCACAAACAAACGGCCTGCCGTCATGGTGGGGCCATCCAGTTCACTGCTGGCGGGTGTGCTGGAGCCCATGGCGGTGATGTGCGTGCCAGGGCGCAGCCATTCACGCTGCAAGACAGGCGTGGCAGAGCTGGTGGCTGTCAGTACCATATCCGATTGGGACACGGCTTCCTGGGCCGAGACTCCAGCTATCAAGGGGCAATCCAGATATGCCTGGGCTTCCTCAATGAAATGCTGCGCCGACTGTGCGGAGCGGGTAATCACAAACACTTTGCTCAAGCGACGCACTTGCGCCACGGCACGCAACTGCCACAAGGCCTGATGCCCGCCACCAAACAAGGTCAGCACGCTGGCATCCGGGCGCGCCAGCATGTCGGTAGCCAGGCCACTGACCGCCGCGGTGCGCAAGGCCGTAACGCTGCTGGCGTCCAGAATGGCACGAGTCTCGCCAGTCAAGCCGCTCATCAAGAGCACACAGCCTTGATGGGGGTCCTTACCCAGGCGCACATTGTCTGGAAACAGCGTACCCATCTTGGCGCCGTACAAAGGCTCGGGATAAATCTCGGGCATGTCGATGCAGGCAGGCATCATGCCCAGAAACCCACTAGACAAATTGCTGCGCACAATCGTGCGCAAGGGCTGATCAATACGCCCTTGCTGCATGGCGATAAAACCCTGGCGCATCAGATCAATCGCCGCCCCCATATCCAGCCCCTCGTACACTTCCTGGGCTTTAGCGACATAAACGCTTAGCTGCATGTTTAGCCTTGCGCCAGTGGCGTGGTGATATGGCGGATAAAGGTGTCGGTATCCGTGTTGGAGCCGCAGAACAGCACGCCCACTCGTTGCCCGGCCAGATGTTTGCGCAAGGGGAACATCAAGGCGGCTGTCGCCACCGCGCAAGCCGGTTCAGTGGCCATCTTGAATTCGTTGAACAGGAAGTGCATGCCAGCGCGGATCTGGTCGTCGTTGACCGTCACCAGAGTGTCGACATTGTCCTGACACACGCGGAAGCTAAACTCGTCGGTATGCGGAGCCATCAGGCTGTCTGCGATGGACTGCATGGCGCCGATTTTTTGCGGTTCGCCAGCCTGGCGGCTAAGCGCCATGACATTTGCTCCCACAGGCTCGATGCCATAGACCACGCAATCAGGCTGCCAGAGCTTGACGGCTGCCGATACACCGGCGGCCAAGCCACCGCCACCAATCGGCACCAGCACCGCATCCAGCTTACCCGCTTGCTGCAACCACTCGTAGCCCAGGGTGGCCGTTCCCAGCACGGTTGGGTAGGTACTGAAGGGGTGAATGAAAGTCTTCTGTTCGTCCTTCTCTATCTGACGCACCAGTTCAAACGCCTGCTCGCCATTGTCAGCAAAAACAATCTCGGCCCCATATTCGCGGCACAGAGCTACGCGCGCCGGACTGGCAGTCTTGATCATGACGGTCTTGGCTTTCACCCCCATTTGATGGGCGGCATAGGCCACGGCCACGGCGTGGTTGCCTGCAGAGACGCAGGTCACCCCTTGCTGGCGTGCTTCTTCAGACAAGCTCAGCAAGTTGTTGAAAGCACCGCGTGCCTTGAACGTGCCCGAGGCCTGCAAATGCTCAAACTTGAAATTGACGGCGCTATCCAGACGCCCGGTCTGGTAATCAAACACGGGCGTCTGGCGCACATAAGGGCGCAGACGCTCATGCGCCTGCACAACATTTTCCTTGGTAACTTTTTCTGTTGTCATGGGTTTGCCTTGAAACCTGTTTGCCTATTTTTAGGAGGCCACGGCCTGACTGCGAATCAGAGCGCGCAAGAACTGCTCACACTGCTCCACTTGCGCCAGCTCCACGTACTCATCGGGGCGATGGGCCTGCTCGATATTGCCGGGACCACAAATAATCGAAGGGATACCGGCTTGCTGGAACAGACCTGCCTCTGTGCCATAGGCCACTTTGCGCACCGTGTCGTCCCGTGTCAGTTCACGCACCAGCTTGGTAATGGCGGCCTGCTCTTCAGGATTCAGGCCGGGGGCGCTTGCCAGCTTTTCCAGCTCCACCAAAGCATCGGGATGCTCGCGGCGCATGGCAGGCAGGACTTTCAAGTCGATGAACTCACGAATTTCCTGCAAGATCGGCTCGGGGTCCACGCCGGGCAGATTGCGATATTCAAATTCAAACTCGCAGAGGTCAGGCACGGTATTCAAGGCGATGCCGCCACGAATCATGCTGGTCTGCAAAGTGGTGAAGGGCACGTCAAAATCATGGTCATAGGGACCCATGCTCTTGTAGTCGTCGGCCAGATCACGGATGGCGGTAATGATGCGAGCAGCATGCTCAATCGCGTTCACACCCTTGGGGGTCAGCGAGGAGTGCGCGGCATGACCGTGCACCCGGCAGCGATAGGCGTTAATGCCTTTATGCGCCACGATGGTGCGCATGCTGGTGGGTTCACCCACCACGCAACCTTCCGGTTTTACGCCACGACGGACCAAATCATCAATCATCACGGGCGCGCCCACACAACCCACTTCTTCGTCGTAGGAGTAGGCTAGGTGGATGGGTTTGGCCAGCTTGGTCGCCAGCATTTCAGGAACCAATTGCAGCGTCACACCGACAAAGCCTTTCATGTCGCAAGTACCGCGGCCATACAGGCGGTCGTCGCGAATCTCGGCTTTGAAAGGGTCACTGCTCCAGTTCTGACCGTCGACGGGCACCACATCGGTATGGCCCGACAAAACAATGCCACCTGTACGCGTGCCATCAGCGGCCGGAATCGTGGCGAACAGATTGGCCTTGCGGCCACTGGCGTCATGCGTCAGCACGGTTTCCAGCCCTTGCTGCTGCAAATAGGCCTGCACGTCATGAATCAGTTCCAGGTTGGATTCCCGGCTTGTCGTATCATAAGCAATCAGTTTTTGTATCCATTCCACCGAGGTAGAGGGATAAGCAGTAGGATCAAACAACGCAGTCATGCCTTCTTTCTCCCAGCGTAAAGCGTGTAGTTCTATACAATAGGACAGAGTTTTCCTATAAGAAAATTAATATTATTTATAAGAAGATGGTTTTTTACTTCTTTAGGTTATGACAAAAGACTTAGCCAACACCGCCCCCAACTTATTGAGCAAAACAGCTATGGGGGCGCGCATACGTGATGAACGCAAACGACAGGGCTTGACCCTGCTGATGTTGGCACGCTTATCCAATGTGTCTTTGTCCACCCTGTCCAAGGCAGAGCGCGGCCTGATTGGCCTGAGCTATGAGAAATTCCTGGCCGTCAGCCGGGCCTTGAAGATGGATTTGTCCGATCTGTTCAAGACGCCTCGCGATCAGAATGAATCCGGCATGGATATTCTGGTGGGCCGGGCTTCGCGTACCGTGACTTACCATGCACACCGCTACGAATACGGTATGCTGGCCTCGGAGTGGATCAACAAGAAAATGACGCCCATGCACGGCCGCGTCCTGGCCGGTAAACCACGCGATGCCAGCGACTTCAGCCAGCACGAAGGCGAAGAGTTTATTTTTGTGATCGAAGGGCAGTTGACCATGCAGTTTCAGGACGGGCGCCGCCACGTGCTGCAGGCGCGCGACAGCATCTACTTCAAAAGCAATCTGGGCCACTTGTATCTGTGCGAACACGGGGAAAGCGTAGAGATCTTGGTGGTTTGTGTGAACAATCACTAGACTTAAGATGCGTAGACAGCTGGCTTCAGTCGCTTTGGTGACATACCAAAGCGCTTGTTTATTTGCTTTGGCCCCGGTTAGATAACCCAGATGTCTGCTAGGTTGCCTGATTGCCTGATTGCCTGATTGCCTGATTGCCTGATTGCCTGATTGCCTGATTCTCAAGAGCCTGGGCCACAGGTAAATAAACACAAGCGCTTCAGACCCCAACAAGGCCTAGTGTGCCAAGCCCGAACCATCCACCTGCTCCATTACAATACGGCTCTGTTCTGCCTCTTTGATCGATCTGCCCATGTCCAGTTCTTCCCCTATTGTGGCTATTGCCACCGCCCCCGGCCGGGGTGGTATTGGTGTCATCCGTGTGTCCGGCAAGGAGCTTGATGCTCTGATCCAGACCCTGTTTGGCCGTACGCTGCAAGCGCGTCATGCGCACTTTTTGCCCTTCAAGGATGCACAAGGCGAGGCGATCGACGAAGGCATCGCGCTGTTCTTTAAAGGCCCGCATTCTTATACCGGCGAAGATGTGCTGGAGCTGCAGGGCCACGGCGGCCCGGCTGTCCTGCGCCGCCTGCTGGATCGCTGCCTGGAAGCAGGTAAAGATCAGGGCCTGCGCCTGGCCGAGCCCGGCGAGTTCACCCAGCGCGCCTTCTTGAATGACAGACTGGACCTGGCCCAGGCCGAGGCCGTGGCAGACCTGATTGACGCTTCATCGGAAGCCGCGGCCCGCAGTGCCGTCGCGTCCCTGTCCGGCGTGTTTTCCAACAACGTCAACGCCCTGGCCGACCGTATCATTCACCTGCGCATGCTGGTAGAAGCTACCCTGGATTTCCCCGAAGAAGAAATCGACTTCCTGGAAAAGTATCAGGCGGCGGCCACCCTGCAAGGCATACAGGACGAGCTGGAACGCATCCTGCAGCATTCACGTCAGGGGGCGATCCTGCGCGAGGGCCTGCACGTTGTACTGGCAGGCCAGCCCAATGTGGGCAAATCCAGCCTGCTCAACGCCCTGGCCGGTGAAGATGTGGCCATCGTGACCGACATCGCCGGCACCACCCGCGACCGCGTCATGCAACTGATCCACATCGATGGCATCCCGCTACATATCGTGGACACCGCTGGTCTGCGTGAAACCGAGGACACCGTAGAGCGCATCGGTATCGCCCGAACCTGGGACGAAATCGCCAAGGCGAACGTGATCGTGCACCTGCTCGATGCTCGCAACCCGCAAGACGAGCTCGATAGTGCCATTACCACTCGCCTGCCATCACACGTACCCGTGCTGCGCGTCTATAACAAGATAGACTTGCTGACAGCTGAGCAACAGGCGGCCTTGCCGGCACAGGAAAGCGGCGCCACCGTGCTGCCGATTTCTGCCCGTAAGGATGTCGGTCTGGACACCTTGCGCCGCACCTTGCTGGATATCGCAGGCTGGAACCCCGGCAGTGAGTCCCCCTGGCTGGCACGAGAACGACACCTGCGGGCCTTGGAGCGCGCGGAGTACCACCTGGGCCTGGCTGCGGAACACGCCACACACAGCGATCAGGTGTTGGATCTGTTTGCGGAAGAGCTGCGTCTGGCACATCTGGATCTGTGCTCGATTACCGGCGAGTTCAGCAGCGATGACTTGCTGGGGGAGATTTTCTCCAGTTTTTGTATTGGGAAGTGATGCAGGCCTGAACATCCTCGGTGTCTCATCGCTCTAGCCCCAGAACCAGACAAGGCTTTTGGCGACGTGATGGCAAGTGTCATATACCCCGGAGACATCAAGTGGAATCTCAAGACATTAAGCAGCTAACAAACCAGTTCGACGGCTTGAGCCACACCATCCCAGAAGAGGGCGTGGAGTTCTGGTTCGCCCGCGACTTGATGGAGCCTTTGGGCTATGTGCGCTGGGAGAACTTCAAGACGGCGATAGATCGGGCGGTGGAGTCTTGTAAAACAACGGGTTACGAAGAAGGGGACCATTTTCGTGGCGTCACGAAAATGGTCCAGATTGGCAGCGGAGCAGATCGTTCAATAGAAGACATCATGCTCACCCGCTATGCCTGCTACCTCATCGCCCAGAACGGCGACCCACGCAAGCCAGCCATTGCCTTTGCTCAAAGCTACTTCGCCATCCAGACCCGTAAACAGGAGCTGATTGCAGACCGCATGCGTCTGCAGGCCAGGCTGGATGCCCGTGAACGCCTTCGCGAGTCCGAAAGAACGCTATCGCAAAACCTCTATGAACATGGCGTAGACGACAAAGGCTTTGGCCGCATCCGATCCAAAGGGGATGCAGCGCTATTTGGTGGGCACACCACCCAGATGATGAAAGACCGTTACGGCATTATTCAAAGCCGCCCCTTGGCCGACTTTCTGCCTACGTTAACCATTGCTGCCAAGAACCTTGCTACAGAGATGACGAATCACAACGTCACGCAAGAGCAGCTGCATGGCGAAACGTCGATCACCCGCGAGCATGAACAGAACAACCGCAGCGTGCGCGATATGCTCGGCCAGCGCGGTATTCAGCCTGAGCAGCTCCCAGCCGAGGAAGATATTAAAAAGCTGGAGCGTCGCGTCAAAACGGAAGAAAAGAAACTGCTGAAGCAAACCGGGAAACTACCCACCCAAAAGCTGAGGAACTAAGACCCACAATCCTGGCTAAAGAAAGCGTGGAACATACTGCGTACCAACGGCCACCTGCTTGCCTTATCCAGGCGGCTACTAGCAAACCCCAAACTCAGTAAAAACCCGAAATTCATCCCTGAATTAAGCCCTATCAAAACCCGCCCCCCTTAATCAGGACTATGCTGGGTATTCCATCGTCTCCTGCGGGAGGGCGTCATGCACACACTCAACAAGTGGGTTTTGATGGCCGCTTTGGTCCATACCACCTGGGCCGTCCAGGCCCAGGATCTGGTGCCTCTGGAGCTAGAAGCCGAGCAGCGCTCCATCTCTCGTTTGAACGTGGCTCAGTGTCTGGATACGGTCAAGCAAACGGCGGCAGGGGAAGGCTATCAGCAGCGCAACGAGCCAACGGCCAACGATCAATTAGGGGTATATATCGGCGCTGCCCCTATGGGGGGCGGCTCGCTGGTGGTGTATTGCATTGATTTGAACCCGTCGACCGCCTATATCATTCACACCAAGGCGCAGGTCACGGCGGATTTGATGTCTCCGCATCAGCTTAATCACAAAATCACGCAGGCTTTAACAGTCGCGACCCAACCCTGATCGGTATCCAGCCGACACCTGAATATCAAAGGCGCAAAAAAGGGCGCAGTAAACGGGTTCATACGGGCAAAACCGCCCCCAACAAACCACCTGCGCCCCAAGGACTCCCAAAGCCAATCGAACGGCTTTTTACTTCATCAATAAATCCGCTACTTCCATTCGGCCCTCACCACCCAGCTCAATGTCGTCCATGACCTTGTTCAACATGGCATGCGCACTGGCCAACGCCGCATTCAGGCTGGTGAGCTCGCTTTGCACTCGCTCCAGTTCCTGTTTCTTCTCCGCTTCGCTGCCTTTATCGCTGGCCTGCACACGCTGCAGCTCCATCAACTTCTGTTGAATCTGCTCTTTCAGGTCGCGGATGCGCTTAAGGATGTCCTTGATGCCATCGGGCAGAGAACTGTCATCAATATCCTTGTCGCGCTCTTGTTTTTTGGCTTGCTGACTGGTCAGCGACAGCTCTTTTCCCAAGGATGACAGGCTCACCTTGATACGTCCCGACGAGTCTATGGAACCTGCATCTTCTTGCTCTGACACTACAGGGGGCGTCATGGCCGTCGCGTTTATCGGTTCGGCCACGGGCATATTTTGTCTATGTATTAAACCCTGTCCACTGATCTCTATCGGCATACTTTCCTCTGTTGAACACGTTCTCCCTTAGGGGTTACGGCTGAAACCCGGTAGTTCTTTACCACTGAGCATGTCATCAAGTGTTGCGCCTTTTACTCAGATGCTCAATACAACCCAGAAGTAAACGGCAACAAAAAACACTTTTATTTATCTGGATAGAAAAAATACCCCCTATCCATTGTCTTCTCATTGAGATCGGAACCCCATGGACTTGAAAATCAAAGCACTACTAGCCCACACCCTGTTAGCCTTGAGCGGGACCAGCAGCGCTTATGCCTACGAGACAGAATTCATTCTGAACAAACAAGGTCAACAAGCTTTTGAATTGAGGGTCTATGGACCTGATGATGGCAGTTACGATGCGTCGGATGAGACCGATCAACGCGTTTCCCCCTGGAATATCGACGAGAATGGCCGGCTGAAAATTCGTGCCGCACTGGAGCGCTGGGCTGAAATCATCAATTTGCCAGCAGGGTATACACCGGCTGTGATCAATCTGGGAACCATGAGCATCAAAAATGCCAATGCCTATGGCAAGAAATGGAACGACTCGGCATACCCCAATTTCACCCTCTCAGCCTTACAAGCACGCTTGCTGGGGTTATTCCAGGGTGACCCGACTAATCCCGATGCCATTATCGGTGTTGGAAAAATAGATCTGGACACGGCCCCCGTCAACCCCAGCCAACTGCCTTTAACAGGCAAGGCTGATTACAATGCAGTGATTTTCCACGAGCTGGCCCACGCTTTGGGCATCAGCAATACGGTCACAGATACCCTGCCTGGCGACAGCTCTGATCCACCCGATCCCTTCTTCCTGAGTGAGCTTAGCCCCTGGGCCTTGGGCTTGCGCGATGACCAGGGCCGAGCCCCGAGCCCCGGGCAAAAGATCCTGTGTTCGGTCTGCTCCAACCCATATGATCCTGCCGCTTTTGACCTGCGCCAGGACAAGGGCTACTTCACCGGGGATCACGTACAGGAAGTCCTGAATGGTGCCATGCCGGGCGTCCCCGTCAGCATCCTGAACTACCACGACCAACCGCAGTACGGCGTGGACCGCAACTACATGAGCCACACCGAGCTGCGCAACAGCTTGATGAGCCATCAGACCTATCGCAACTACGTGAATCTGATGGAGGCCGAAATTGCCGCCTTGCAGGATATCGGGCTGAGCATTGATCGCCGCAACTTCTTTGGCTATTCGGTCTATGGGGACGATGTCACCCTGAACAATACCAATGGCTACTTTGCACGCAATGCAGATGGCACAGCCTACCTGCCCGGCCAGTACAACATGGCCACACAAGGCTTGGGCCTGCACATTTATGGCGAACGCAACACCATTACCCAGGCAGCGGATCTGCTGACAGCCGGTCCAGGAGGGGTAGGTGTACGTGTGGATGGTAGTGAAAACACGCTGATCATCCCCAAGACGACGCTTATTCATGCTCAAGGCTGGTATGGCCGCGGCCTGCAATTCAGCTATGGCCGCCTACACAATATTGTCCAGCAAGGCGAAGTCCGCGCAGATGGCCAGGATGGCGTGGGTGCCTTGTTTGATTTCGGCCAGAACGCCATGGGTAGCGACGATCAGTATCACGGCTCCTGGCTAGTCCTAGAGGGTGGCCAGCTACGTCCTGTACCAACCATTTTGCAAGGTGCCTTGATCAGCAACTACGATCTGTCCGGCACCTTGTCAGGCCAGAAAGCAGCCATCCATATCGCGGACAATGCCTGGGTACAAAACATCAATATTTTGCAGGGCGCGCAGATTACGGGAGACATCACCTCGGATTACAACCGCCGGGATGACAATCAGGACTTGCGCCTGACCCGCATCAGCTTTGGTCAAAAGGCCGATGAACATGGCCGTGCCACCAATGCGGCTGACCCCAACTTCCAGATGCGTTATGACGGCAATATCAAGGGCCAGAATAGTCTGGCGGTCGTCATTGCCGGGGGCGCTACTTCCTTGAACGGACAGCACGAGCTATCTGGCTTGCACGTGGATCAGGGCGCTACTCTGTACGGCAATAGCGAATTCACCATCAACCCTGAATACAACTTCACCAATAACGGCACACTCAGCCCTGGGAATTCCTACGGGAACATGACGATCAAGGGCAACTTTGTTCAAGGTGCCGCTGCCCGGATGCTGGTGGAGGCCTCGACCACGCAGAACGATCATATTGATGTGCAAGGCTTGGCTCAGCTGGATGGTGAACTGCACGTGGACCTGCAGCCAGACTGGTATCAGAACGGCTGGACACTGAATCAGGACAAGGTGTTCACTGCCAGCCAAACACAAGGGCAGTTTGCTGCGCTCAATGCCACGCTGGCATCTCCCACCCTGAGTGTACAAAGCACGGGCAATGGCTGGACTGTCAGCCGTAATCAGGACGCTTATGCGCAATATGCTGCTTCGCCCAATGCAGCCTCAGTAGGTACCAGCCTGGCACAAGCCTCCTCGGGCAATCAGTCCCTGGCAGCGGTGTATCAGGCCATGGACTTCTCTCGGACTGATGGCAGCGATATCGGCCTGGCTTTGGACCAGTTAAGTGCAGGATCTTACGCTGCCCAAACCGCCGCCGCCTTGCGTCGCGAACAACTGGTATCCGAACAATTGCGCCAAACCGACGGTATCAACAAGAGCGGCTGGCAAAGCTTCATCCAGACCTATGGGGGCCGCTACCACTGGCAACTGGGTAACAACGATGTTGACCACCGCAGCGAGACCTATGGGGTAATGCTGGGGGCGGAACACCGGGCTGAAGGCAGTGACTGGAGCCTGGGGGTGCATGGTAATGCCAACGAGCAGCGCGTCAACGTAGACGCCCCCTTCCAGGCCAAGAGCAAGCTGACCGGTCTGGGCCTGGGGGCGCATGCCCGCTACCGTGGCTACAGCCAGGAAGGCTGGAATGGCTTGGCCCAACTACGAGTGGGTATCGAACAGGGCAAGATGAACCGCAACATCAGCTTCGCGGGCTATCAAGCACGTCCCTCCTCGGATTGGACAGGGCATACCTTCTCGCTCGGTGTACAGACTGGCTACAACTGGGCGCTGGGCGAGAACGGCAGCATCGGGCCGGTTCTGGCTCTGGATTACCTCCATTACCGGCGTCCTGGACTGGAAGAGAGTGGTGATGCTGCCAGCCGTCTGCGCCTGGACTCCAGCCGTCAAAACGCCTTGCAGGCCTCTATCGGCCTGGCCCTGCGTCAAAACTGGAATTTAAGCCAGGATCGCCAACTGCAAACGTCCTTGTCGGTGGCTTGGGAGCAGGCGTTGCTAAGCCGTAACCAGACCCAGGAAGCGGCCTTTGCCAGTGCCCAATCCGTGAGTTTTGATGGTCGTTACGCGCGGGTAGATAGCCATGCTTTGGCGCTGGGCACCAGCATCAGCTTGCAGCAATCCGAACGTCTGCGTTTAGGTCTGTCGGCCAGTACCCGTTTATTAGGGGATAGCCGTGCCGATATAAACGGTAAATTGTTCCTGAACTGGATGTTCTAAACGCTCTGAAACGTAAGAGGCCGACTGTTAGTCGGCCTCATTCGGAGATACAGGAGCGGGTTGAACCCGTTTCATTCCAGACCATCGATCCACATCAATATGTTGACCGGGAATCAAGACCCGACTCTGTCGACGCCACCATGTCCCGCTAGATACTTCGACCGATCCAGTATCCACAGCAAATTTCATTTGATCGCTGTCCAGAAAAGCCGAGAACTGCCCCTTGTTACTGCGAGCCTGGGCAAAGCTGGAAAAGACCGTCACGCTCTTTGGTGTGGGATCAGCCAGCAACAGCGTGACCTGTCCCCGTAAAAGCTGCAGATTCAATCTGTCCTCGTATTCACGGATTTCAAGGGCTGAATCCGGGCCCAAGCGCAGCACGGCCCCATCAACAAACCGTTGCTCCAGCATTTGAGCCCCCGATACCAGGTGCTCTTCTCGCAATATCGGCTCGGGCCAGGAGAAAAACACGGTCAGCGCCAAGGCCAACACCAGAAAACCCGCCAGCAAACCACGGTGATAGGGCTTGAGCAACACTGGCTTTTCCCCCGAGCCAGCCAATAAACGGCGTATCTCATGCTCGGGCGCATCCAGGCTGGCGTCACAAAAATAGCAAATATATCGATATGAACGTTCGTTTTCAGGATTGTCACGGCGCCAATCCTCAAATTCCCGTAATTCAGCTGCGGTAGCCTCGCCCGAGTTCAAGCGAGTAAACCAGTAAGCAGCCTGTGCGTGGGCCTGCGTATGCTCCAGCAGTTCCCCTTGATATGTCGTCATAGCGGCATCTAACCTTGTTCAGTTAAGCCAGCAATAGGGCGGTTTCAGTCCGACGGATTGTCTCTTCCGCTCAAGGCCAAAACCTTAAAAAACGAAACCAGCAGCCACCAACCCTCTAAATTCCACCTTTGAAAACGATACGTTTTTATTTTATACATTCGCTTCAAATGCTTACATTAACTCAAATTGACCCATTCCAAACAAATTCGCCTTATTTAATTACACTCACCACAAAAAAAATGCAGATTACAGGTAAAAAAAGCCGGAACCAGGCCGTTAACTAGTGAAATTCGTCCAAAATTTGGCCGCTAAGCAGGTCATGAACCTGTTCTTTTCTTTGATCAGATTCGTCGTCCGCAGGCAATACCATTCTCAATAAAAGTGGCCACTGCGGGTAAAAGCGATAGTTGGGCGTCGACACACGCGTACCGGCTGGATAACTAAATCCGCCGAATTGAAATTCCCGGGCCAATTGAGCATGCGAGAGATAAAGCAGATCTTTATTTTTATCGACTGAGAAATAAGCACGTTCCAAAGGCAGATTCCATGCCTGAACCTGTAAACCCTCTTCCTCTACACGTACCATCCACCGGTCCTGATCCCGCTCACCGTTGACATACAAAGTCCCATCCGGCCTGGCCTGAACCAAAGTGCCGGCAGGTAGATCCAGAACAAAATCCGGGGCTGTGTTCATATTGGAAGCCGCCGCATAGGGACTCCAGCCCCTGATCTGATTCCCTTTCGCCAAAAAGCAGCTGACAAAACGAAAGCCGTGCTCTGCCATGGGATCTTGTTCCATTTCAAGCACTTGGCTGCCATCACAATGCCAGCCCTCCAATTCCGTATCGCCTGCCAGATGCAGCTTCCAGCTGGAGTTCTGCAAATCGGGCCGGGGGCGCTTGAAAGACAGCACTGGGGCATTGCCTACCATGACCGCCTCCGGGAAACGAGCCCAGGACACGCTGTCCGGGTCGCCCCACACACTCAACTCCAGCTCTGTTCCGGCTGGCATATCAATTCCGGCAAAACGACCAGGCTCTTTTAAAACATGCTGCCGACTAGCCAGCTCCTGTTCCTGGCGTTTATCGAACTGATAGACCTCCCACTGGAAATAACTGTAGTAGAGCGCCAATACAAGCAAAGGAAGCAAAAAAAGCAGGCGTGGCCAGGGTTTTTTCTTGAAGTTTGCCCGGCGCCGTGGCTGTACTAAAAGCAAAACCACCCAGACCAGCACAATAATTAAGGCAAGCGGCCCAAGCGTAATAATCAGCAGAAACAGCAAAGAAAATGGAGCGACAGGAATCATAAGAGATCAAAAAACCATAAAAAGTCGCAATAAAGAAGGCCGAAAAAATGTACAGCCTGTCTTGCTGACTACTATGCTGATTGGGCAAAAACAAGGGAAGGAAGTTACAAACACAGGCACAGCACCGCCATGCCTGCTTAAAACGATCGGCGTCGTCTCAGGCGATCTGGATGTGGCCTTCCATATACAGGACGGCCTGGCCTTTCAAGAACACGCGGTCACCCGTTAAGGTGCAGTCCAATACACCACCACGGGCAGAAGCCTGATACGCCAACATATGAGTTTTGCCCAGGATAGGAGCCCAGTACGGCAGCAAAGCACAATGGGCCGAGCCCGTAACCGGATCCTCCTCAATACCGTGGCCAGGAGCAAAAAAGCGGCTGACAATATCAAACTGGCCCGAGCCCGGCGCTGTCACAATGCATCCGTCACACCCACTGGCCAGCATGGCTGCCGCATCCACCTGCAGCTGTCGCACTTGCTTTTCCGTTTCCAATACAGCCAAATGGGTGAAGTCATTACGCCACAGTTGCGTAATCTTGGTGCCCAAGGCTTGCTCCAGCAAAGGATTGTCATCCACACGGTGAACCGGGCGCACAGGAAAATCCATGACATAGCTGTCTTGGTCACGACGCACCGTCAAAGCGCCACTTAGCGTGTGGAACACTACCTGGCTATCCTGGGGACGCACATGCTGCAGCACAACCGCGGCGCTGGCCAATGTTGCGTGTCCACACAAGGGCACTTCTACCGTAGGGGTGAACCAGCGCAGGCGAAAGTCCTGGCCTTGTGGCACCAGAAAGGCGGTTTCGGCAAGATTGTTCTCCTGCGCAATCGACTGCATCAAGGCATCGTCAGGGAACTCGGGCAACAACACCACGGCGGCAGGATTGCCTGCAAACAAGGTGTCGGTAAAGGCATCAAGCTGATAGATGGGTAAGCGCATTCTGCCTCCAGGCATGGAATTCAAGGTGAGTCCCCAGTATAGAAAAATAGACTCTTTGAAGGCAGGTAAATCCGCGGAACAGGGGCATTGTTTTAATACCACCTATCTTTTCCGTTTTTTTAAGCACCAGACACGCGAGCGCTTTTTGCAAACGCCTGTTTGCATTCCATTAGTTGGACCCGAGCGCTACCCACTTATTTACCTGATGCTAAAAGCTTCTTTTTGCGGGTTAGCAATTACATCGGGTGCAAGGCCGCGCCATTTGATCAATCAAACATTTGCCGCCTCTAAAAGACAGGCGGAAAGACGATCAAAATGCAGCAGGGCAGCCTGGCTCAAGTCCACTTGTTTGCGGCGAGTGTCCTCCGTATCACTAAGGACGATCCAGCCTTTCTCGCGCATGGATTTGAGGCGGGTATGAATGGTCGCAGGCGATCCCAGCCGTTCGACGGCCATGACATCGCGCACCGACAAACGCAAACAGTCTTTCGATGCCTTGGCAACCAGCACCAGAATCCGCTCTTCAAGAGGGTCCAGGCAAGGCAAGCAAGGCAGGGTATGCAGCGAATCGGCGAGCTGCAAAAAACGCATATAAATATCAGCAGGTCTGGTGGCAGTTTTCATAACAAAATCTTTATTCCTTTAAGAACCGCTACCACAGCGTCCTTTCTAGAAATAAGTTCTGGTTATTATTGTTTTTATTCCGCCCAGGCAAAGCAAAAAACAACACTGCTTTATGGCCCGAGTGATTGGAATGAGTTTCGGTGCTTATCATGCACTTAAAATTAAACGCTTAAGACCGGGCCTGAATTCCGTACGGAAAGGGGTCTTGAGTCGGGCGATTTATCTGGAATTTTATCAGATAAGCCCTTGATTTAGCTTGAACACTACAGTCCTGACGTCGCAAAATTGTAAGAAGGTGCAGACACGTAGTTAGTTAGTAAGCTGCCTCACATTAAACGCTAATAAAGGGACTTAGTGTGGGGAACAAGAACAGTTACACAATCCAGGTCCGATGATATAAGCATCCTTTCCAAACAATTTTCCGCCCGCTTGTCCTGGTCGTCACAAAACCGTGTCCAGGATCTTTAGCCACACGAGTTTCAGATCGATAAAATGTGGTGAACAGCGCTCGGAGCGCCCAACGCGCCCCCTCAGATCACTATAAAATCTGGAACGATAAGAAATGATTCTTCACCTTGAGACACCGCTCATTTTTTCACACGCCTTGAGCGAGCAGCTTGGCAAACAAATCTGGTTAAAAATGGATGCGCTGCAACCTAGCGGATCATTCAAAATTCGCGGTATTGGCCACTTGTGTCAGCACCATGCCCAGCAAGGAAAGAAGCGCTTTATCATTTCTTCGGGAGGCAATGCCGGAATTGCCCTTGCCTATGCCGGACGCCGCCTGACGATGCCCGCCCTTGTTGTGGTCCCCGAAACCACTAGCGAACACGCCAGACGCTTGATTCAACGGGAAAAGGCCGAGCTGCACGTAATCGGCAAGAACTGGCAGGAAGCTCATGAGTATGCGCTGACCCTGGTGCAGGAAGACGACGCCCTGATTCACCCATTTGATGACCCTTTGCTTTGGGAAGGCCATGCCAGCCTGATCGCAGAAGTGGCCCAAATGGGCGTACAGCCGGATGCCGTCTTGCTGGCTGTAGGCGGGGGTGGCTTGCTATGCGGTATGGCCCAAGGCCTGCGGGAGCAGGGCTGGGACAAAACCCCGATTATTGCGGTAGAAACCCAGGGCACCGCCAGCCTGGGCGAGTCGGTGAGGCAGCGCCAGCACATCACACTTAGCGAAGTCAGTGGGGTCGCCACCTCCTTGGCTGCACCACGCGTCTGCGACCAGGCTTACGCCGTCAGCCAATCCCATCCCACCACCTGCGTTCAAGTCAGCGATGCCCAGGCCGTCAGTGCGTGTTTACGCTTTCTGACCGACCATCGAGTTCTGGTGGAACCCGCATGTGGCGCGACTTTGTCGACTCTCTACCTGGATCATGAGGCCCTGGCACCCTACAACAACATTCTGGTCGTTGTGTGTGGTGGCAACACCATGACGCTGGAGCAGTTGGTGCAGTGGAGGGCCACTCCTTAAGCTGTCCTTGAACAGCCCTGACGCATTTAGCAAAAATAATTATTTTCTCTCGCAGCTGCAATCTGAAAACCAGGGCACAGGGATTAAAAAACCCCATCACATGATTTTCATATGATGGGTTTTTTGTTTCTTCTTTTCATTCCTGATACGCTCTAATTTTCAGAACGTATGAAGTAAAACATATGTTTCACGTGGAACAAAAGCGCCTAAAACAGCCTTAAAAAGGCTTTACGAGAGGCAAATCCTGTCGAATCAAAGCAGAAAAATCCTGCCCCTCCTGCTGCGACAAGGCCCTCGGGTTGATGTAGCCCAGTTGCTTCAGTTTCTGGAAACTATGGCCTGGTGCCAAAGCATTCAGACCATATACATACTCGGCCAAATAGCCCGAAGCCAGCACACGCCAGTCCCACGGTATCCCGTCCACAATCCTGGAGACCATGTCATAAACAATGGTGGTGCAATTAGCCGTCAAGGTGTTGTAGAAACGGGGAGTAGTCTGCAATTGCTGGCCCTGCTCCACATAAGACAAGAACAAGGCCTGCATGGCAGGTTTCGCCAACTCCACGCTGTACATGTACACGTCTTCGCCGCGCATATTGCTGCGGGTACGCACAATGTCCTGCTCTGTTGCCGCGATCAGGCTCAACTCGAACTCTTTGAAAAAACCGCCTATCGCAGAAAATGCCTCGTTCTTTTCCTTGCGTATTTCTACCGAGAACACCACATGGCGGCCATCCTCAAACCCGAAAGACACCAGAGTATGAGCGATCACCGGGCCCATCCAGTACGAAAGGAACATATCTACCGATTTGAGCGTCTGCAGATCGTAGTCCTGGCTAATCCAATGTTCATCAAAATCGGTCTCGCTGCGCCAGTTAAAGTCACGCACATTGTGCAGAGTCACCACTGAACCATTTACCTCGCCGTAACTCATTCTGGCCACATCAGGCGCCCATTCCCGGTCGTTGCTGGGCGCAATACTGCTCCACCAGACCACCAGCACCAAAAAGCCCAACGCCTGGGGTACGAAGAGCCAGTTCTTGCCCTTGCTCAAGGCATACAGGCTCAATACAGCTACCGCTACCCAGCCAGCCAATGCCAGCCAGCGCCCCAGACCTGCTGACATCTGAAACTGTAGTGCCAGCGCGCCCCAGGCCGCTACCGCCAAGACCAATAACAGGACCAAAATCTTGATCACCATCGCCCCCCACCTTTTCATACTCACTCCACAGACCTCTTGAATACAGATTACTTTTAAGCGCTGAACAGTCAAAAAAAGCCCCCAGGCAACGCCTTCGGCTTGCTGCCTCTCCAAAGAGGGAGTTTTTTCCGAAGACACCGAGCCTCGAGCGGCCCGACAAAAAAAAACCTGTGTCCACTTGAACACAGGTTTTATTCATTAGAAAACAGGGTTTAGCCCTGATAGCCCATCGCTTGACCTTGGCGGATTACGCCTTGCGGCTGCCAGCTCGGGTCAAAACGATATGCGCTTTCTTTGGGGAACAGCATCACCACTGTGGAACCCAGCAGGAATCGGCCCATTTCCTGTCCCTTTTCCAGGGCGATATTCTGACCTTCATAGTTCCACTCGTGGATATTGCCGTCACGCGAGGCATTTACCACACCATGCCAAACCGTGACCATACTGCCCACCACCGTCGCCCCCACCAGCACCAAGACGAACGGGCCTTGCTCGGAGTCAAAAAAGCAGACCACACGTTCATTACGGGCAAACAGGCCGGGAACACCGCGCGCCGTCGTCGGATTGACCGAGAATAAATCACCCGGTACATGAATCATGCGCTTGAGCACACCTGCACAAGGCATGTGTACCCGGTGATAGTCACTAGGGCTCAAATACAGGGTCGCAAACAGCCCATCCTGATAGCGGGCTGCCTCCTGAGCGTCTCCGCCTACCAAAGCCGTCGTCGAGTAGCTATGCCCCTTCGCCTGGAACACCTCGGCACCCTGGATGGGCCCCAACTGGCTGATGGCACCATCAACCGGGCTGACCAAGGCCGTATCCGCGATAGGGCGGGCACCCGGACGCAAGGCACGACCAAAAAACTCGTTAAAGGTGGCGTAGCTGGCTGGGTCGGAGTTTTCTGCCTCGCTCATGTCGACCTGATAACGGTCGATAAAACGCTTGATAGCCCAGGTCGTGCGCCCACCCATGGGCTTGGAGGCCAAGCTGCCTAAAAACTGGGTCAGAGCCTGTTTAGGGAGCAGGTACTGGGGAAGAACAGCCAAACGGGGATGCATAAAATCAGCTCGCAAACAAATCCTGCTTCAGCTTGGGGCCAAAGCGTTTATGCCATTCAATGTAAATGTGTTTCACGCGCCACACCAGGCTGGGGCCGCCACTTCAAGGGCCGCGCAACAGTCAGGAATCAGGCACCAAACACTGGCAGGAACAAAACAATACGCACTTGTAGCACAGGTTGCCGCCATACGACATAAAAGGGCGGGCAAGCCCGTCCCATCAGACGTATACAACCCGGTCGCGGCCTTCTTCTTTGGCCTGATACAAGGCGCGGTCAACCCGGCGCAGCGTGCGCTCGTAATCCGGATGACCATCGTACAAGGCCACGCCAATACTGGCAGTGATACTCATGCTTTCGCCATCCGCAACCCGGAAGGTTTCCGCATGAATACGAAGACGCAAATTACGGGCAGCACGCATCGCACCATCCGCATCCACATCGACCAATACCAGAAGGAACTCTTCGCCCCCAAGGCGAAATACATAATCACCAGCACGCGCGCTATTGCTGAGCAGCTCAGCAAACTGACGCAGGATACGATCACCGGCATCATGGCCATGAGTGTCATTAACCCGCTTGAAGAAGTCTATATCCACGGCCAGCAGCGCAAAACGCGATCCCCGCTGCTGCGCATAGCCCACTTCACGGCTAAGCACGACAGGCAGGTATTTGCGGCTTAACAGGCGGGTCAGCACATCCCGGCCCGATTCCAGCTCGTTTTGCTGCTCAAACAAGCGATCCAGGTGCAAACCAATGGCTCGGGTTCGATCACGCAGCTCATGCAAGCGTAGAACCTGTCCTTTCGCGTCCCCTTGCTCGAAAGCCGGCATCAGCTCGGTATCAATCAGGTTCATCAAGTCCAGGATCTCACGACTCTCTACCGTGCCCTGGAAGGCATGCGCCCCCTTATGCTTGAACCAGATACCGAAGTCCGAATCTCCAATCCGCGGGGCAGGCGTCACACCGTTGTTGACCGCCATCGCAAACATGAAGAGATTTTCCCAATCCAGCAGCGCGGCTCGCTGTCGGCCACGCTCGGCCGCCACGTTCTGCACAATGGCAAACAGGCGATAGGACTCTTCGGCACGGGATTTACGCTCACGCGAATTGGCATAAGCATGGCTCATCAGTTCCATCGCCAGATCAATGAAATTCTGAATGTAGCGATAGCACTCCCAGGCCTGCTCGGAACTAATAGTCGAAGATTCAAACAGGAAGCGGGCGTAACGCCCCTTGAGCAAGCGTGCACCACGCAGCACCAGGTGAACCGGCACCCCAACCCGAGCATGAACCTCGCCAACCTGATTTTGCAGCTTGACCTGATCTTGCATATCACTGTGTTCATCCACCGAAAACAGCTGTACCAACCAACTGCGCAAGGAGCGATGCAAGCGCTTGTGTACCTGATCATGCGAGAGATACACCTGTGCGGCAGGGTGCTTGAGCATATGCGTATAAAAGTGGGTCGCAAGCTCGTCCTGGTTATCTTGGGTGATAGTCAGCACATGAGCACGGACCGCCAGGGGCACTTTCTGGAGCAAGCCGTGCCAGTCCTGAGCGGCTTCTTCGATATTCGGTTGAGACATGAAGTACAGGGAGAGTAGCGAGACGATACTTAAGGATTAAACAGCCTTGGCGCCAATTGTTACATGAGGGGAGATTTCGCGCTATTTCTTATAGCGATTCAGGCCACGGGCTAGCAGGAGAATACCCTTGCTGCCCACAAGGAAAAAACATACCCCTTAAAGATAAGTGGGTGATTCCACGGGCCAAGGCAGAAATACGGTGTCCATGTACTGGAGCAAGTGCCGGTTTCGCCTCACTTTGACAGCAACTTGCGATTCAAACCCATGGCTTTGTCGGCCTAAACGCCCCGAAAGTTCCACAGTGAGCAGATTGTCCTATCAAAGTAGATAGCTGACAAAACGAATTGCCCACTATCGCCAAAAAGCCACGTTTGGCATCCGGACAGAGAACGATCAATAAAGCGCGCTAGTGCTTGGGCAGGGGAGGGAGTGCCGGGAAACGGGCACATGGGACTGGGTTTATATCCAATACTGAGCAAATACCCAGATTTCCATAAGACAGCCTGGCCGCCGCAGTCGGGTCGGGTCGGGTCGGGTCGGGTCGGGTCGGGTCGGGTCGGGTCGGGTCGG